>NZ_QKSE01000014.1:0-117027 GCF_003234595.1 Curtobacterium sp. MCPF17_051
GGACTGGGGCGGCTGGGCTGTTTCGGGCGTACCTGGTCGAATCGGGCGTACCTGGTCGGCTGGTCCGCCCCGGTACGCCCGAATCCGCCAGGCATCGCACGCGTTCTGGGAAAGAACGGACAGCCCGCCGGGGGCCGCCGACACTGCGCCGGGCTGTTTCGGGCGTACCTGGTCGAATCCGGCGTACCCGGTCGTTTGTTCCGCCCCGGTACGCCCGAATCCACCAGGCATCGCGCGCGTTCTGGGAAAGAACGGGCAGCCCGCCGGGGCCGCCGACACTGCGCCGGGTCGAATCGGGCGCACCTGGTCGGATCGGGCGTACCTGGTCGGTCGGTCCGCCCCGGTACGCCCGAATCCACCAGGCATCGCACGCGTTCTGGGAAAGAACGGGCAGCCCGCCGGGAGGCCCGGGGTAGCGTCCGGCGCATGACCCGCGCCGTTCTCGTGTCCAGTGCAGCCCCGCCCACCGTCACCGACGTCGACCTGCCGGATCCGGCCGAGGGCGAGGCCCTCGTCGACGTCACGTACTCGAGCGTCAACTACAAGGACGGCCTAGCCCTCGCGAGGAACCCCGGCGTCGCCCGGCTCGACCCACTCGTGCCGGGGATCGACGTGGTCGGCACGGTGTCGGGGCTCGGACCGGGCGTGCACGAAGTCGCGATCGGTGACCGGGTGGTGCTGAACGGCGCCGGCCTGGGTGAGACCCGGCACGGGGGCTGGGCGACGCAGGCCGTGGTGCAGTCCGGGTCGCTCGTCGTGCTGCCCGAGGCGATCGACGACTCGTTCGCGGCGGCCATCGGCACCGCGGGGTTCACGGCGATGCTCAGTGTGCTGGCGCTCGAGCGCTTCGTCGCGCCGGGGGACGGGCCGGTGCTGGTGACGGGGGCGTCCGGCGGGGTCGGCACCGTGGCGATCGCACTTCTCGCGGCCCGCGGGTACCGGGTGACGGCGTCGACCGGTCGCGCAGCCAACACGGACTCGCTCCGCCGACTCGGGGCGACCGAGGTGATCGACCGCGGCACCCTTTCCGAGCCGGGCAAGCCGATGCAGCGCGCCACCTGGGCCGGAGGGGTGGACAGCGTCGGCGGGGCCACCCTGGCGAACGTCCTGGCATCGACCCGGTGGGGCGGTGCCGTGACGGCGTGCGGGCTGGCGCAGGACTCCGTGCTGCCGACGACCGTGCTGCCGTTCATCCTGCGGTCGGTGTCGCTGCTCGGGATCAATTCCGTCGACGCCCCGCTCGAGCTCCGACGTCGGGCGTGGGATCGGCTCGCGACCGACCTCGACGCCGCGCTCCTGGCCGACGTCACCCGCACGGTCACGCCCGAGCAGGCCATCGCGGTGGGGGCCGAGGTCGTCGCGGGACGGGTGCACGGGCGAACGGTCGTCACCGTCGCGGGCTGATCCGGCATCCTTGCCGCGCGGTTGATTTAGCAAACGTTTGCATATTGGCACGCTAGGATTTCGAGTGTCGATTTCGTCCTCGAGGAGATGACATGCCGGTCCCCAAGTCCACCGTGGAGAGCTCTCCCCGGAAGCTCCTGCGCGACGTCGTCTACGACAAGATGCTCGCGGCCCTGCGGGACGGCACGCTCCAGCACGGCGAGCGCCTGAACGACGACGAGCTGGTCCAGTGGCTGGGTGTGAGTCGCACCCCGATCCGCGAGGCCATCGCGAAGCTCGTCGACATCGGCCTGGTCGAGATGGAGGCGAACCGGTACACCCGCGTCGCCACCCCGACCTTCGAGGACTGGGTCATCGCGACCCGCGCGACCGCCGGGTTCTTCGAGCTCAGCCTGCGCTGGGGCGTCCCGGAGTACAGCGACGAGGACGTCGAGGCCCTCACCGCGCTGCTCGACAAGGCCGACCGCATGCGCAAGGTGCGGGACTACGGGTTCAGCGGCGCCCTCACCGAGATCATCGAGTTCGCCGTCGAGCACTCCGGGAACCCCCTGGTGCAGAACGCGGCCGTCGGCGCCATGGAGCGGGTCCGCTTCACGCTCAACCCCACGCCGGCGTTCGAGCAGTACGGTTCCGAGGCGTTCTTCTCGATCCTGCGCGAAGCGCTCACCGAGCGCGACGGCGAAGGCGCTGCCGAGGCCGGACGAGCCCTCACCCGCAACTTCGAACAGCACATCGAGGCGGTCCGCGCCGACCGCGGCTGACCATGGTCGTCGGCGAGTGGGGTGACGCCGACCCCTGGGCGGCCGTGCACGACGACGCCTACGTGTCCCTGCTCGCCCACGTCCGGACCGGCCCCCGCGGACCGGTGTCCGTCGACCTCGACGCACTGAGCTGGGAGTGGGGCACCTCGCTCGGTGAGGTTCGATCGGCAGCGGCCCGGCTCGAGGACCTCGGCATCCTGGTCCACCAGCCGGACGGCACGTGGCAGTACGAGGAACTCTCCGACGCCGACCTGTCCGACGCACTGGACTTCTGGGTCGCGCTCATCGGTCCGGCCCTCCGTGCCACGATCCCGGCGCTCACCCCCGAACTGCGCGCCGAGCTCGACCGCCGGGTCGCACGGGCCCGCACCACCGCTGCCCTCCGGTTGCCGGAGTACCCGACGGCGTTCTCCGCCGCCTGCCAGTTCTGGTTCGAGCACTCCCCGAACACCCTGGTGCGCAGCCTGGGTCTGCGCGCGTTCGAGCGGATGCGGTGGGCACGCGTCCCCACCCAGCTCTGGTCGGTCCACGACGTGCACGCCTGGTTCGTGACCACCGACCGCGCCGTGGACACCGGCGACCCGGCAGTCGCGACCACCGCGGCAGAGGTCATTGACGGGCTGTTCGAGGTCCACCGGCGGAACGTCGGGATCCCGCGGACGAGCCGCCCGGCGGACGACACCACCGAACACCGTGTCGGCCCGGTCGACCGCGCCCTGCTCCGCGACGTCCGCTCCGGGGCGCTGGGGGTCGGGTCCACCCACGCGCTCGAGGAACTCGTGGCACGGACCGGCGCCGGACCCGAGCAGGTCCTCCACGGGCTGCGCTGGCTGCACGACGTGGGCCTCGCCGAGAGCGACCGGGGACGCCACCGCATCGTCGAACCGTCGCTCGCGACCTGGCGGGACACCATGGAGCTGCTCACCGGGGTCTTCGCCCACGGTGCCGTCCACGTGCTGCCCGGGCTGCGCGGATCCGACCTCGAGGAGTTCCGCCGGCTCGTCGAACGGGCGCGCGCGGACGGCCAGGTGCGCGACCACCGGTACACGGAGAGCGCGTTCGCCGTCACCCGGTTCCTGGCCGAGCAGTCCGGCAACCGCTGGACGCGGCAGGCACTGCGCCTCGCGATGGCACGGCTCGCCTACGCGCTGCCCGAGGCCCCCACGTTCCGGCAGTGGGACGCAGAAGCGCTCTGGCTGGCGCTCGACACAGCGGCCGGCACCGGAGACGTCGGTGCCGCCCGGGCAGCGGCCCGCCGGTTCGTCGACGTCGCACGGGCGCACGTGGACGACGTCACGGCGCGATGGGGCACGATGGGGTCATGACCGACGCGCACGACGACGTCCTGATCCACGCCACCGGGGTCCGGGTCACGCGCTCCGGCCGCGACCTGCTGCACGACGTCGACCTGACCGTCCGGCGCGGGGAGCACTGGGCACTGCTCGGCCCCAACGGTGCCGGCAAGTCCACGTTGCTGGCCGTCCTCGGTGCGACCGGGCACCCCACCGCCGGCACGGTCGAGGTGCTCGGTCGCCGCCTCGGACGCGTCGACGTCCGCGAACTCCGGGAGCACATCGGCCACGTCGACCCCCGACACCGGATGCTCTCGCCGCTCACGGTGCTCGAGACGGTGCTCACCGGGCTGACCGGCACGACGGACCTCATGATGCGGTGGGAGCCCTCGGCCGAGCAGGTCGCGCTGGCCGAGCAGCACATCGCCGACGTCGGGCTCACGGCACGACGGGACGCCCGCTGGCCGGTGCTGTCGCAGGGCGAGCGGGGACGCGCCCTCATCGCCCGTGCCCTGATGTCCGAACCCCAGCTGCTGCTGCTCGACGAGCCGGCGACCGGCCTCGACGTCGCCGCACGAGAGCACCTGCTGGAGACCGTCGATGCGCTGCGGCACCGACACCCCGAGCTGGGCAGCGTCATGGTCACCCACCACCTGGAGGACCTGCCGGCCTCGACGTCGCACGCGATGCTGCTCCGCGACGGTGCCGTCGTGGCCCAGGGCACCTCGGACCAGGTCATCACGTCGTCGGCGGTGTCGCACGCGTTCGACTTCCCGCTCGCGATCCTGCGGTCGGAAGGGCGCTGGGCCGCGCGCCGATCCGCCTGACGCGTGCTTGAATGGCCGTTCAGTGTCCGCGGCCCGTGTCGGGGAGGGACCCGGCACCGCACCACGGTGTCACGCCGCGGACCGTCACCAGGGGGAACCATGACGAACACGCCGCCGCCCTACCCGGGGTCCGAGCCGCAACCGAACGACGGGCAGCCCAACGCCGGCCAGCCGAACGGCCAGCAGTACCCGCAGCAGCCCGCAGGCCAGCAGTACCCGCAGCAGCCCGCCGGCCAGCAGTACCCGCAGCAGCCCGCAGGCGAGCCGTACCAGGCCCCGGCCGGCGCCGCACCCTACGCACCCCCGCCCAAGTCGTCGTCCCGCGGCAAGCGCGTCCTGATCTCGGTGCTCGGCGTCGTCGTGGCCGTGGTGGTGGCGTTCCTCGTCCGCCAGGGCCTCAACGCGGCCTTCAGCGACTCCACCGAAGAGAAGGTCTCGAAGGCCGTCGAGCAGATCCGCGAGCAGAGCGACCTGCCCAAGCAGGTCGACTCCGTCACGACGTGGACCGGGATCGAGGCCGAGGGCGCCGCGATCCACTACGACTACACGGTGTCGGCGGACGTCGACCCGGCCTCGATCAACGAGGGGGTCATCCGCGACGCCGTCGGGCCGAACCTCTGCTCGACCAGCGAGACGAAGAAGCTCCTCGACGAGGACGTCGACATGCGGTACACCTACGCGTTCGAGGGCTCGTCGAAGACCGTGGACACGACCTTCACCAAGGCCGACTGCTCCTGAGCCCCGACGCCCGTCACGCGGTCGCGGCGGCAGCAGCCTTCGCGGCCGCGGGCAGGGCGTCGAGGATCCGTCCGACCGCTCGGTCGTCGTGGGCGGCCGTCACGAACCAGGCCTCGAACACGCTCGGCGGCAGGGTCACCCCGGCGTCGAGCATCGCGTGGAAGAACGGCGCGTAGCGGAACACGTCCTGCGCCCGCACGTCGTCGTAGTTCCGCGGTGCCTGCTCGGTGAACGCGAACGAGAACAGGTTGCCGGCGCGCTGCACGGTGTGGGCGACGCCCTCGGCCGACAGGGCGTCCGACGTGGCCGCGGAGATGACCGCAGCCGTGCGGTTCAGCGACTCGTACACGGACGGCGTCGCGGCGCGCAGCGTCGCGATGCCGGCGGCGACGGCCAACGGGTTCCCCGACAGGGTGCCCGCCTGGTACACCGGCCCGAGCGGGGCGAGGAAGTCCATGACCTCACGCCGACCGCCGAGTGCGGCGAGGGGCATGCCACCGCCGATGACCTTGCCGAACGTGATGAGGTCGGGCTTCCACCCGGCGCCGTCGGGCACGACCTTGGACGCCTCGAGGCCCCACCAGCCGGCAGCACCGACGCGGAACCCGGTCAGGACCTCGTCGACGATGAGCAGCGCCCCGTGCGACCGGGTGATCTGCGCCAGGGCACGGTTGAAGCCGCGCTCCGGTGCCAGGACGCCCATGTTCGCGGCGGCGGACTCGACGATGACGGCGGCGATGCGCTCGGAGTGCTCGTCGAACGCCCGGCGGACGGCGTCGAGGTCGTTGTACGGCAGCACGAGGGTCTGCGCGGCGGTCTCGGCGGTGATGCCCGCACTGCCCGGCATGGCCAGGGTCGCGACGCCCGAGCCGGCCTCGGCCAGCAGGGAGTCCGAGTGCCCGTGGTAGTGCCCGGCGAACTTCACGAGCAGGTCGCGGCCGGTGTAGCCGCGTGCCAGCCGGATCGCGGTCATCGTGGCCTCGGTGCCGGTGGACACCATGCGGAGCTTCTCGATGGGCCCGTCGCCGTCCACCGACACCCGCTGCTTCACGAGTTCGGCCAGCTCGGTCTCACCCGGGGTCGACGCCCCGAACGACAGTCCGCGCGCGGCGGCCTGCTGCACGGCCTCGACCGTGCCGGGGTGGGCGTGCCCGAGGATCGCGGGGCCCCACGACGCGACGAGGTCGACGTACTCGCGACCCTCCGCGTCGGTGACGTAGGCGCCCTTGGCGGACACCAGGAACCGCGGGGTGCCGCCGACCGACCCGTAGGCGCGGACCGGTGAGTTCACGCCCCCGGGGATCGCGTTCTTGGCTCGGCCGAAGAGCTGGTCGTTCGTGGTCATTCGGGGGCCTTCCCGGTCGAGGCGATGCTGGCGACGTCCGCAGTGCTGCCCGAAGTGCGGAGGCCCGCTTCCTCGTTGAGCTTCCGCGCGATGTCGACGGCGAAGTAGGTCAGGATCGCGTCGGCACCGGCGCGCTTGATGCCGACGAGCGACTCCATCGCGGCGGCGTCGCGGTCGATCCACCCGTTCTGCGCTGCTGCGGTGATCATCGCGTACTCGCCGGAGATCTGGTACGCCCAGACCGGGACCGGCGAGGTGGCCGCGGTCTCGGCGAGCACGTCGAGGTAGCTCATCGCGGGCTTCACCATCACGATGTCTGCGCCCTCGTCGACGTCGAGCTCGACCTCGCGGAGTCCCTGCCGACCGTTCGCGGCATCGATCTGGTACGTCCGGCGGTCGCCGACGAGCGACGACGAAACGGCCTCGCGGAAGGGACCGTAGAACGCCGAGGCGTACTTGGCGGCGTAGGCGAGCAGCGCGGTGCCGCTGTGCCCGGCACCGTCGAGCGCGTCACGTGCGGCGGCGATCTGGCCGTCCATCATGCCGCTCATGCAGACGAGCTCGGCGCCGGCCTCGGCCTGCGCGACCGCCATGTCGCGGTAGCGCAGCAGGGTGGCGTCGTTGTCGACGGAGCCGTCGGCGGCCAGCACACCGCAGTGTCCGTGGTCGGTGAACTCGTCGAGGCACAGGTCGGACTGCACCACGAGGGCATCCCCCACCTCCTGCCGAGCGACGCGGATCGCCACGTTGAGGATGCCGTCCGGGTCGGTGGCGCCCGAGCCCTCGGCGTCCTTCGTGGTCGGGACGCCGAACAGGTTGACCCCGCCGACGCCCTGCTCTGCCGCCCCGACGAGCGCGCGGCGGAACGAGTCGAGGGAGTGCTGCTGCACGCCCGGCATGCTCGAGATGTCCACCGCGTCGGTCGCGCCTTCGCGGATGAACATCGGCAGCACGAGCTCGGCGGGGTGGAGCCGGGTCTCGGCCACGAGTCGTCGCATCGCGGGGGTGGCGCGGAGCCGACGGGGGCGGACCTGGGGGAAGCGTCCAGTCACGGGTGACCTTCCTGGTGGGGGGTGGTTGGGTTCAGTGCCTCGACGACGGCGTCGAGCAGGGCTTCTGCGGACCGGGACCGTCCGACGGCGTGCACGGGCAGTCCTGCCGCGCGCGCGTCGGCGGCGGTCCCGGGGCCGATGCAGGCCACGATGGTGCGTGGGTCGAGCGGGGTCATCCGGCGGGCGATCTCGCGGGCGACGCTGCCGCTCGTCACGAGCACCGCAGCGGGCGCCGTCTCGAGGGTGATCGGCTCGTCGCCGGTCCCCACGGTACGGTACGCGACCACGTCGTCCACGTCGATGCCGCGGGCACGGAGGCCGTCGACGAGCGTCGGTGCCGCGATCTCGGAACGGGGGAACAGCACGGTGCCGTCGGTGTCGGGGAACGCCGTTACCAGACCGGCTGCGGACGTCTCGGTGGGCACCAGGTCGACGACCCAGCCCGCAGCGCGCGCGGCACGGGCGGTCGGCTCGCCGACCGCGGCGACGCGCACCCCGGCCGGGAGGCCCGCCACGCGTTCCGACAGGACCGTCACGGCCGTCGCACTGGTCATCACCACCCATGCGTAACCAGCCACAGGGGTTCGGTCGCCGACGAGGGTCGGTGACCAGTTCCTCCCGGCCGCACCGGAGGCGACCAGACGGCGGACCGCAGCGTCGAGCGCGGTGGGGTCGGACGGCGGAGCCTCCGTGATGAGGGGGACGACGACGGGGGCGAGCCCACGGGCGCTGGCCGCTACGGCGACCCGGTCCCCCCACGCACCGCCACGCGGGACGAGGACGACCGGGGGTCGCGCCTCGTCCGTCGCGGTGGTGGAGGGTTCCGTGGTGACCGCCTACTCGGCCGGCGTCGCGAGGCCGGGGCCCGCGGTGTGCGGGCCGTCCGTGGTGTCCTCGGCGACGGTGGTCGCGAGGTCGGCCAGGTCCGCAGCACCGTTCTCGAGCAGCTCGGTCGCCACCCGGCCGCCGACCTCGAGGGCTTCGTCGAGACGGTCCTGCGCCGACCCGTCGAGCACGGCCGCGTGCGATGCGGTGCGGTACTCGGTGCCGTCGGGGCGGTAGACGGTCGCGGACACGAGCAGGAGCTCGGCGTCCACGACGGCCGTCGCACCGATCGGGGCGGAGCAGCCGGCCTCGAGCTTGGCGAGCACCTCGCGCTCGGCCGTGACCGTCAGGCGGGTCGGGGCGTGCTCGATCTTGCGGAGTGCGGCGAGCAGCCCACGGTCGGTCTCGTCCGAACGGATCTCGACCGCGAGCGCACCCTGACCGGGAGCACTCGGCCAGAAGCCGAGGTCGAGCAGCTCCGTCGCGGCCGACAGACGGTCGATACGACCCAGGCCGGCGGCGGCGAGCACCACGGCGTCGAGGTCGTCGTCCACCCGACCGAGGCGGGTGTCGATGTTGCCGCGGATGTCGACGACGTCGAGGTCCGGACGCGTCGCACGGAGCTGCGCGGCACGGCGGGGCGAACCGGTGCCGACCTTCGCGCCCTCGGGCAGGGTGTCGACGGTCGCGCCGTTCCGTGCGACGAGGACGTCACGGGCGTCCGCACGCTTCGGCACGGCACCGATCGTCAGGCCCGGGTACGGCGCGGTCGGCAGGTCCTTCAGAGAGTGCACGAGCACGTCGACCTCGCCGGCGACGAGCGCTTCACGCAGGGCGCTGGCGAAGACGCCGGTGCCGCCGAGCGACGCCAGGGAAGCACGGTTCGTGTCGCCCTCGCTCGTGACGGTGACGAGCTCGACGGGCCGACCGGCGGCCTTCGCCAGACGGTCGGCGACGTCCTGCGACTGCGCGACCGCGAGCCGGCTGGCACGCGTGCCGAGCCGGATCGGGGTCGGGCCGTCGGGCGACGTCGTGTCGGGGTCGCTCACGGGTGCATCGGTCACGGGGCGACGCCCGCGGCGGCGGGCTTGAACCCCGCTCGCACGTTCTCGCAGCACCCGGGACGGCACACGTCGTACCAGGGACCGATGTCGGTCATGTGCGGACGCTCGGCCTTCGGGGTGCCGTTGACCCGCTCGAGCACCAGGTCGACGAGCCCGGACACGTAGGCCGGGTCGATGCCGGGGGTCTGCGTACGGAGCGACCAGAAGCCGAGCTCACCGGCGGTCTCGGTGGCTTCCTCGTCGAGGTCCCACATGACCTCCATGTGGTCGCTGACGAAACCGAGCGGGACGATCAGCACGGCACGCGTCGGGCCGCCCTTGAGGTCCTCGTTCATGTAGTCGTTGATGTCGGGCTCGAGCCACGGCTGCGTCGGGGGGCCGGAGCGCGACTGGTAGACGAGCTTCCAGGCGGGCTTCGACGTGCCCTGCAGGTGGGCGTGCTCGGGCTGCTCGAGGAGCTCGGCCCAGGCCTGGTCGAGGACGACCTCGCCGACCGCCAGGTGCTGCGCCTCGTACGCGCCGTGCTCGTCGAACCCGCGGTAGTCGGGGCCGGAGCGGGCGGCGTCGGCCGAGGGGATCGAGTGCGTCGAGAAGAGCACCTGCAGCTCGGTCGCGACGTCGAGGCCGTCGTTCTCGGCGATCGCGCGGGCCATGCCGTCGCGGACGCCGTCGATGAACGGGCGGACGAAGCCCGGGTGGTCGAAGAACTGGCGGACCTTGTCGATCTGGATCGTGTCGATCAGGCCGGTCTCGTTCAGCACGCGGGCGTAGTCCTCGCGGTACTGCCGGCAGCTCGAGAACGACGAGTACGCGCTCGTGGCGATGGCGACCAGCTTGGTGTAGCCCTTGTCAGCCGCCTCGGTGAACGCTTCTTCCAGGTAGGGCTCCCAGTTGCGGTTGCCCCAGAGGACCGGCATGTCGATGCCGCGCGACGCCAGCTCGGCCTCGAGCGCTGCCTTGAGCGCACGGTTCTGCGCGTTGATCGGGCTCACGCCGCCGAAGTGGCGGTAGTGGTGCGCCACTTCTTCGAGACGCTCGTCCGGGATCCCGCGGCCACGCGTGACGTTGCGCAGGAAGGGGATGACGTCGTCCTGGCCCTCGGGGCCACCGAAGCCGGCGAGCAGGATCGCGTCGTAGGCGGTCGGGGTCTCGACGTGCTCGGGACCGGATGCCGCCGCGGGGGTGGCGGCGAGGACCTGGCCGTTCGTGATCATGCTGGTGTCGGTCATGACAGCACCTCCGGGAGTTCGGCGGTCGTCACGCGACGACCCGTGAAGAAGGGGACCTCTTCGCGCACGTGCATGCGCGCTTCGGTGTAGCGGAGATCGCGCATCAGGTCGACCAGGTCGACGAGGTCCGGGCTCTCGAGCGGCAGGATCCACTCGTAGTCGCTCAGGGCGAAGGTCGCGATGGTGTTCGTCAGCACGCGGCGGTACTTCGCGCCGGCGATGCCGTGGTCGCGGAGCATCTTCGAACGCTCCTCTTCCGGCAGCAGGTACCACTCGTAGGAGCGGACGAACGGGTACACCGTGATCCACGCCTCGGGGTCCTTGCCGCGCAGGAACGCGGGGGTGTGCCGCTTGTTGAACTCGGCCTCGCGGTGCATGGCCATCACGTGCCAGACCGGCTCGGCGTCCTGGAAGAGGCCGGTGCGACGGATTTCGCGCAGCACGGCCTGGATGACCTGCGCGTCGTCGCCGTGCAGCCAGACCATGACGTCGGCGTCGGCACGGAAGGCCGAGACGTCGTAGAAGCCACGGATCGTGACCCCGCGCTCGGCGGCGCTGGCGATCACGGTGTCGAGTTCGGCCACGGCGTCGTCTCCGACGCGGTGGACCGGACCGAGGGGCCGGCGGAACACTGCCCAGAGGGCGTAGGCCGTCAGCAGGTTCGGGTCGATCCCGGAGTCCGGGTGACCGGTCTCGGCGGGTTCGGTGTGGGGGTGGTCGTTCGCGTGCGCGGGCGCGTCGGAGCTCATGGATCCATTGTCCTATCGGTTGCCAGGGTGTTGGCCGCCCCGCATCCGGTGGACCGCGCTCGGGCGGTCTACCGCCGTCGGAGCACCATCACGACGATACCCCCGACCACCGCCACACCGGCTGCGAGACCGGCCAGGTAGGGCACCGGCTTCTCGTCGAGGCCGCGCTTGAACTTCGACGCCGCGATCCCGATCTGCTTCGGGACGTTGAGCTTGTCCTCGATCGCGTCGAGGGTGTCGAACAGCTGGGCGCGGGTCGCGGCGACGCGAGCAGCGAGATCGTCGTGCGGGTCGGTCACGGTTCCTCCGTCGGTGGTGCGGATGTCGGGCCTCAGGGTCGGCCGTCGACGTCCGGGTTGCGGCTGCCGTACTGGGTCGGCGGGGTCGGCTTCTTGCCGAGGCCCTTGACCGCGTTGATGTCGTCCTTGACGCTGGCGATCGTGCGCTTCGGCGTGACCGGCAGGCCCTTCTTCAGGCGCTTCCAGCCGATCAGGCCGAGGATCGCGGCGATGATCAGCATCACCACGGCCACCACCAGTGCGGCCAGCCACGCCGGCATCACGGTCGCGAGGCCCATCACGGCTGCGGTCAGCAGGACGCCGATCGCGTAGAGCACGACGACGAGGGCACCGACCAGCAGACCGGCTGCGAGGCCGAAGATCTTCGCCTTCGCGAGCATCTCGGCTTTGAGCAGGTCGATCTCGCCCTTGACCAGGCCCTTGACGAGCTTCGGGACGTCACCGACCAGGCCGAACAGCGAACGCGACTTGCGATCGCGGGTGTCGGTCATGAGGTGGTGGTGTCCTTCTTCTGGCCGACCTTGCGGACGGCCTTCTTGGTCGTCTCACCGATGAACTCGGCGACGTCCGGCGTCTTGTCGGCGATGAAGTCCTCGGCGACGTGCACGCCCTTCTGGACGCCGTTGCTGTTCCAGACCTTGCCGCTGACGGTCTTGATCTGCTCGTACCGCGCCCGTCCGGCTCGCGATCCCAGGACGTACCCGAGTGCGGCGCCGGCGACGAACAGGAGCTTTCCGCGCATGTGCGATTCCTCCGTGCATTGGTTGTGCGGTGGTCATGCACCGAACGGAATACGTCCGGCGGTCTGACCAACAGTAGCCCTCAGGGGCTGCGCGGTCCGCTCAGGAACCGAGGATCTCGTCGGCTGCCTTCCGAGCAGCGGCGATGATCCCCGCCAGGCCCCGTCCGGTGGAGGCCTCACCGATCCCGACGACGCCCTCGGCCAGCCCGGCCGCGGTCAGGTCCGGCCCGTACCAGCCGACGCGTGCGGCGCCGCTGACGCGGTCGGCCGTGATCGGCACACCGAGCAGCGTGGACGCGTCCTGCAGCGCGCGGCTGCCGACGGGGTCGGTCGGGTCGACCGGGAGGCTCGTGGCGACGCCCGCAGGGTCCGTCGAGGTGGTCGCGTAACTGAGCCGCAGGACGTGGCGTCCGTCCGCCGCGTCGGCCAGCCACGGCCACTTCACCGTCGCGTGCGTGAGGGCCTTCGCCGACACCGCCTGGGCGTCCGGGTGCACGAGCATCCCGGTGCCACGCGGGGCGGCGTCGAGCTCCGGCTGGTCGACGACGAGCGTGACGAGCTGGATA
Source organism: Curtobacterium sp. MCPF17_051 (assembly GCF_003234595.1). Classification (NCBI taxonomy): domain Bacteria; kingdom Bacillati; phylum Actinomycetota; class Actinomycetes; order Micrococcales; family Microbacteriaceae; genus Curtobacterium; species Curtobacterium sp. MCPF17_051. The sequence goes on from NZ_QKSE01000014.1 coordinate 12,894, forward strand.
CCGGTCCGGTCGGGGGCGGCGGTGCGCTCCGGGTCGGCGACGGACGACAGGGTGTGCTGGGCGGGCAGCCGTTCGCTCGTGCCGTCGGCGCTGACGATCTCGACCGCGTGCGCCTCGATGCGGGTCGCCCGGGTGTGCAGCCGGACGTCCACCCCGTAGGTCTCCATGTCGGCGACGAGCTCGTCCACCAGGCGCACCGTCCCGCCGCGGATCCCCTGCACCGGGGTGCCGGCGGCCGCGCGTGCCCGCAGCGACAGGACCGCCCGGGCGAGTGAGCCCTCGCGGAGCAGTGCGGCGCGCAGGCCCGGAGCCACCCGGTCGGGGTCGAGCTGGTCGGGGTGGGTGGAGTGCACGCCACCGGCGATCGGCACCACGAGGTCGTCGAGCACCCGCTCCCCCATGCGCCGACGGACGAGTTCGCCGAGCGAGGAGGCCTTGGCGCCCACCGGTGCCGGCAGCAGCGAGTCCATCTGGGCGCGCAGGCCGCCCTTCTGCCCGACCACGGCCAGCACGTCCGCGGCCATCGGGGTGCTCGGGATGCCGAGGAGCCCGGTCGCCGGGATCGGGGAGGTCCGGCCGTCGCGGGTCATCAGCCAGGCACCGCGGGGGTCGGGGGCGACGACGTCGTTGCCGAGCCCGAGCTCGATCGCCAGGCGGCCGACGGCGTCCGTGCGGGTGGCGAACGAGTCGGCCGCCATGTCCAGGTCGATCCCGCCGACGGTGTGCCGACGGATCATGCCGCCGAGCTCGCCCGAGGACTCGACGAGCACCACGTGGGCGCCGCCCTTGGCGAGGTCACGGGCGGTGACGAGCCCGGCGACCCCACCGCCGACCACGACGACGTCGGTCACGCGCCGGCTCCGTCCTGCGCTGCGCCGCCGTCCGCGCGGCCGTCGCCGAGCGAGTGGACCAGCTCGACCACCCGGGTCAGGACGTCCGGGTCGGTCTCGGGCGGGACGCCGTGGCCGAGGTTCACGACGTGGGCCCGTGCGGCACCGCCCCGACGGACGACGTCGCGGACGTGCGCTGCGAGGACACCCCACGGCGCCGAGAGCATCGCCGGGTCGATGTTGCCCTGCACGCTGACCCCGGTGCCGACGCGCTGGACGGCCTGGTCGAGCGGCAGGCGCCAGTCGACCCCGACCGCGTCGACGCCCACGGAGTCCGTGCCGAAGGTCGTCATGTCGGCCAGGACCTCACCGCTGCCGACGCCGAAGTGGATGCGCGGCACCCCGAGCTCGGCGACGTGCGACATCGCCTGGGCGGAGTGCGGTGCGACGGACCGGACGTAGTCGGCGCGGGAGAGCGACCCGACCCACGAGTCGAAGAGCTGCGCGGCCGAGGCCCCGGCGAGCACCTGTGCCCGGAGGAACATCCCGGACACCTCGGCGGCCCAGGCGAGCAGCCGCGACCAGGTCTCGGGGTCGGCGTGCATGAGCGTGCGGGCGCGGATGTGGTCCTTGGACGGGCCACCCTCGACCAGGTAGGCGGCGAGGGTGAACGGCGCCCCCGCGAAGCCGATCAGCGGGGTGTCACCGAGCTGCTCGACCGTGCGTCGGACGGCCTGCTCGATGGGGGCGAGGGCCGCGGGGTCGAGCTGCTCGAGGGCGTCGACGTCGGCGGGGGTGCGGATCGGCGACGAGAGCACCGGGCCACGACCGGGGACGATCTCGACGTCCACGCCGGCGAGCTTGATCGGCACGACGATGTCGCTGAAGAAGATGCCCGCGTCGACCCCGTGCCGGCGCACCGGCTGCAGGGTGATCTCCGACGCCATCTCCGGGTCGAGGCACGCGTCGAGCATGGCTGTGCCGACCCGGAGCTCCCGGTACTCCGGCAGGGACCGTCCGGCCTGGCGCATGAACCACACCGGGAGCGTCTCCGGACGGTCACCCCGCAGGGCCCGTACCAGGCGGGAACCACTCGTCCGCCCTGATGCCAGGGGGTGGGAGTCGGGGAGGGATGTGGTCGTCGCTTCGGTCACCGGATGATTCTCCCATCGAGCGCGTTACCATTGACTACGTGCTCATCTGTCTCACGGCGTCGCATCGCAACGCCAGCTTTGATCTCCTGGAGCGACTGAGCATCGGTGCACCCGCGGCAGCCAGCCGACTCGTCACGGATGCCGGCGTCCTGGACGGTGCCGTGGTGCTCGCCACCTGCAACCGCTTCGAGGCGTACCTCGACATCGCAGGCGACGAGAGCGACTCCGCCGTCTCTGCCACCGTGCAGGCCGTGGCCGCCGCGAGCGACCTGGACGCCACCGAGGTCCTCGACTCCGTCAACGTGCTGGACGGCAAGGACGTCGTGCAGCACCTGTTCGCCGTGTCGAGCGGTCTCGAGTCCGTCGTCGTCGGCGAGACCGAGATCTCCGGCCAGGTCCGTCGCTCGCTCGAGGACGCGCGGTCGAACGGCACCACCACCTCGGACCTCGAGCGCCTGTTCCAAGAGGCCGCGCACACCTCGCGCGGCGTCAAGACCCGCACCCGCATCGGCGCCGCCGGCCGGTCGCTCGTGCGCCTCGGCCTCGAACTCGCCTCGTCACGGGTCACCGACTGGGCCCGCACCCGCGTGCTGCTCGTCGGCACCGGCAGCTACGCGGCCACCACCATCGCCGCCCTGCGTGACCGCGGCGCCACGAACATCCAGGTGTTCTCGCCCTCGGGCCGGGCGCCCTGGTTCGCCGCCAAGCACGACCTCGTCGCCGCCCGCGACCTGCGCCAGGCCATCGGCGAGAGCGACGTCCTGATCACCTGCACCTCGAGCGAGGTCCCGGTCGTCGCACCGGCCGACCTCGACGACGGGGTCCGTCGGATCGTCATCGACCTCGGGCTCCCCCGCAACGTCGACCCCGCAGCCGCCGGAGTCGACGGCGTCGAGCTGCTCGACCTCGAGACGATCAGCATCCACGCCCCGATCTCCGAGCTGAACGCCGAGTCCGAGGCCCGCGCGATGGTCGACGACGCCGTGTCCCGGTTCCGCGCCCAGGCGATGGAACAGTCGACGACCCCGGCGCTCGTGGCGTTCCGCAAGCACGTGTTCGACATCCTCGACGACGAGATCGAGCGGGCCAAGCGCCGCGCGGACGCCGACGGCGAGTCCGTCGAGCACACCGAGCGGGCACTCCGGCACCTGGTCGGCGTCCTGCTGCACCGGCCATCGGTCCGCGCCCGTGAGCTCGGTCGCGCCGGTCGCGGCGAGGAGTTCGTCGGGGCGATCGACTCCCTGTACGGCGTCCGGCCCGCGGCCGAGCCGGAGCTGCCGTCGCCCGTCGTCCCGCTCGCCGACCGCACGGCACTGGACCCGACCGCCTCGGATCGCGACGACCAGGCGGACGCGAGCTGAGCCTCCAGGCCGCTCCTCAACCACCCACGCTGCGCGTGAGTGCGCTGTTGCTGGTGCGTGACCGACGTGTCCTGATGGTGCGCGCCAGGGCGCGCGACGTGCTCTACCTGCCCGGCGGCAAGGCGGAGCCGCACGAGACCGACGTCGAGGCCGCCGTGCGCGAGGCGTACGAGGAGACCGGCCTGCGGCTCACCGCCGCCGACGTCGATCCGTTCGGCGTCGTGCTCGAGCCCGCCCACGGGCAGGCTCCGGGGACCATGGTCGCGATGACCCTGTTCCTGGTCCGCGCGGGAGGCCCGCTGGACTCCGCCACGCCCGTCGCCTCGGCCGAGGTGGACGAGGTCGAGTGGGTCACCTCCGCCGACGCGGACCGCTGCCCGCCTGCGGGCGTGGAGACGCTCCGCCGCCTGGTGGCGGCGGAGCTGATCGACTGACCGTCAGGCCTTGTCGGTGTCGGTGTACTCCCCGACCTCGCCGTTCTGGGCCGGCTCGGCCTCTCCGGGGATCTCCGAGTCGACGTACTCGCCGTCGGGTCCGGCTCCGGTCGGACGCGTCTCGCCAGGGATGTCGCTCGAGACGAACTCGCCGACGGGCTCCGTCGACTCGACGGGCTCCTCGCCCGGGATCTCGCTGTCCGTGAAGGCTCCGGCGCGGGGCTCGACCCCGTCCGCGCGACCCTCGTCGCCTCGTGCCTGTTCGTGCTTGCCCGTCATGTCCGACCTCCGCTGCTCGGGTTGCTTGTCTCGGAGTGTGCCCGTGGTCCCTGGACGCCGACCGAACCGGATGCGGCGTCCGGTGCCGGAGGGGCAGCACGCTCCCTGAGTCTCGACCCCGCGGACAGTTTCGCCGTCGCTCCGCCAGTGATCGGTCCGCCGGGCCGAGACTCGGCACGGGCGGCGGCGAGCGCCCTCAGCGACGAGCCGGGGCGTGCACGGCCTCGAGCACCTCGGTGCCCATGGTCCGCAGCGCCTCGACGACGGCCAACCGCCGCTGCAACGAGGCGTCGTCGAACGTCACCGTCACGGCGTAGCTGACCGACGACCCGGGCCCCCGCAGGATCCCCGCCTCGGCCCGCACGCCGGTGCTCGACCCGGTGACCGCGACGACCTGCAGCCCGTGGTCGAGCGCCCGGTGCGCCAGGGGGTCGAGCCCGAAGGAGCCGGCGACCAGGTTCAGGTCACTCGCCAGGGACAACCAGCCGAGCACCCGGTTCGACACCGCTTCGTCGACGACCTCGCCGAGCGCCAGTCCGCGCATCACCCACGACAGCTCCCCGGTCGGTGCGACGGAGGCGTCGGGGGCGTCGTCCGGTCCGCGGCGGTCCCGCACGCGGTCGATCAACGCGGTGCGCTCGATGCCCAGGGACTCCGCGCGCTCACGGACGGCGTCGATCCCCACGGTCGACAGCAGTGCGTTCATGGCCCAGGCGTCGGCGCTGGCCCCGACCAGGGTCGCCAGGTCGGGCACCTGCATGGTCGGCTCCTGCAGGAACTGCCACAGGCCGGCGCCGGTCGCGGTGTCGCGGGCCATGCGCTGCAGTCGGTCACCGTGCAGGCGGCCGTCCTCGAGCTGGGCGGCGACCTCGATGAGCAGCAGGACACGGCCCAGGCTCGCGACCGGCTGCACCAGGGTGTCGTCGATCGCGAGCAGGGCCTTGCCGCTCGAGGTGTCGATCACCGAGGCGCTGACCCCGGCACCCTCGAGCGCGAGGGCACCGAGGGCCTCGGTGGTGGCGGTGAAGCGGTCGTCGGACCGGCCGCTGTGCCGCCCACGACCGCGGCCGCCACCTGCTGGGCGGTCGTCCGGTCGCCGGCGGCGCGACGACCGGGCCGCGTCCGGCTCCGTCATCACCAGATGGCGACGCGCTCGGCGGGGTCGAGGTACATCGCGTCCTGCTCGGTCACGCCGAAGGTGTCGTACCAGACGTCGATGTTCCGCACGACCTGGTTGCAGCGGAACTCGTTGGGCGAGTGCGGGTCGATCGACAGCAGACGAGCCGCTTCTTCCGGGCGGATCGCCATGCGCCAGGCCTGTGCCCAGCTCAGGAAGAAGCGCTCGGCACCGGTGAGGCCGTCGACGACCGGGGGCTCCTGGCCGTCGAGGGAGAGCAGGTACGCCTTCCACGCGATCGACAGGCCACCGAGGTCACCGATGTTCTCGCCGATCGTCAGGGCGCCGTTCACGTGACCGTCGGGCACCTCGGTCGGCACCAGGGCGTCGTACTGGGCGATGAGGGCCTTCGTCCGCTCCTCGAACGCGGCACGGTCGGCCTCGGTCCACCAGTTCTCGAGCTTGCCGTCGCCGTCGTACTGCGAGCCCTGGTCGTCGAAACCGTGGCCGATCTCGTGCCCGATGACGGCCCCGATCGCACCGTAGTTCGCGGCGGCGTCGCGGCTCGCGTCGAAGAACGGGAACTGCAGGATCGCCGCGGGGAACACGATCTCGTTGAAGCCCGGGTTGTAGTACGCGTTGATCGTCTGCGGGGTCATGAACCACTCGTCACGGTCGATCGGCTTGCCGATCTTGCCGAGCTCGCGGTCGACCTGGAACGAGGCGTTGGCGCGGACGTTGGCGACCAGGTCGTCGGCACGGACGGGCAGCGCCGAGTAGTCGCGCCACTTCACCGGGTACCCGATCTTCGGCGTGAACTTGTCGAGCTTGTCGAGCGCACGGGCACGGGTCTCGTCGGTCATCCAGTCGAGCCCCGTGATGCTCTGCCGGTACGCCTCGACCAGGTTGGCGACGAGGTCGTCCATCTCGGCCTTCGAGGTCTCGTCGAAGTGCTCCTGCACGTAGATGCGGCCGACGGCCTCGCCCATCGCGCCCTCGACCAGCGAGACGCCGCGCTTCCAGCGCTCGCGCTGCTTGGGCGCACCGGTGAGTGCGGTGCCGTAGAACGAGAAGTTCGTGGCCGAGAACGCGCTCGTCAGGTACGCGGCGGAGCCACGGATGACCTGCCAGCGCAGCCAGTCCTTCCAGACCTCGAGCGGCTGGTCGTTCAGCAGGTCGGCCAGGCCGGTGATGAACGAGGGCTCACGGACCACGACGGTCTCGAAGGCGCCCGCCGGTGCCTCGATGGCCTGCCACCAGATCTGCAGGTCGACGCCCTTCGCGAGCGCCGCGACCTCGGCCCAGGGCAGCTTGTTGTAGGTCTTCTGGCTGTCACGCGTGGTGACGTTCTCCCAGTGCTGGGCGGCGAGCGCCGTCTCGAGCGCGATGACGTGCTCGGTACGGGCACCGCCGTCGTCGAGGCCGGCGAGCGGGAACATCGCCGCGACGAACTCGCGGTACTTCTCGCGGATGTCGGCGAAGCGCTCTTCGCGGTAGTACGACTCGTCGGGCAGCCCGAGGCCGGACTGCTCCAGGAACACGACGTAGGACTCGGGGTCGCCCGGGTCGTTGTCGACGAAGAGCTGCAGGAAGCTCGGCAGGCCGAGGCGCTCGAAGCGGCCGACGGCGGCGATGACCTCGCGCACGGACTGGATCTCGGTGATCTCGGCGAGCAGGTGCTCGATCGGGGCGGTGCCGAGCTCCTCGAGCCGCGCTTCGTCGGTGAACGAGGTGAAGAGGTCACCGACCTTGCGCTCCTCGGTGCCGGGGGCGGCCTGCTGCGAGCGCTCGATGATGTCGCGCACGGCGATCTCGGCGGCTTCGGCCAGCACCGTGAAGGAGCCGTACCGGGCCTTGTCGTCGGGGATCGGCGTCGCCTCGATCCAGGTCCCGTTCACGTGGCGGTACAGGTCGTCCTGGGGGCGCACCGCGGGGTCGAGTTCGTCAGTGTGGATGCCGGAGGCACGTGCGACGTCGGTCATGTCGTCCACGATAGCCACCGTCCCCATGGGGCAGGCCGATCCGGGTCGTCACCGGCGCACGGCTGCCGGTACGGTCATCGCATGGGACTTCCGTGGAAGCTGCACGGGGACGGCAAGACCGTCTCCGCGACGACGATCGTGACACCGGACGAACGACTCACCTGGCCCCGGACGATCGGCCTCGGCGTGCAGCACGTCGTCGCGATGTTCGGCGCCACGTTCCTGGTGCCGCTGATCACCGGGTTCCCGCCGTCGACGACGCTGCTGTTCAGCGGCATCGGCACGATCCTGTTCCTGCTCATCACGGGCAACCGCCTGCCGAGCTACCTCGGGTCGTCGTTCGCGTTCATCGCCCCGATCGGCGCTGCCACCGAGATCGGCGGCATCCCGCTCGCCCTGTCCGGCATCATCGTCGTCGGCGCGCTGCTCGCGATCGTCGGCCTCGTCGTGCACCTGGCCGGAGCCGGCTGGATCGACCGCCTGATGCCCCCGGTGGTCTCCGGCGCGATCGTCGCCCTGATCGGTTTCAACCTGGCACCGGCCGCCCGCGACAACTTCACGGCGTCCCCGGTCATCGCACTCATCACCCTCGCGGCGATCATCCTGGTCACCGTCCTGTTCAAGGGCCTGATCGGCCGGCTGTCGATCGTCATCGGCGTCCTGATCGGCTACGTGGCCGCGCTCATCGGCGGCCAGGTCGACTTCTCGAAGGTCGGTGAGGCGAAGTGGATCGGTCTGCCGGACTTCACCGCGCCCGCGTTCGACCCGTCGCAGCTCGCGATCTACCTGGCGTTCGTGCCGGTCGTCCTGGCGCTGGTCGCCGAGAACGTCGGGCACGTCAAGGGCGTCGGACAGCTGACCGGCCGTGACCTCACGCCGCTCACCGGTCGCGCGCTCTTCGCCGACGGCATCTCGACCGTGCTCGCGGGCGTCGGCGGCGGCTCCGCCACCACCACCTACGGCGAGAACATCGGCGTGATGGCCGCCACCCGCGTCTTCTCCACCGCCGCCTACTGGGTCGCCGCCATCGCGGCCGTCCTGCTCGGCCTGTCGCCGAAGATCGGCGTGGTCATCTCCTCGGTTCCGGCCGGCGTGCTCGGCGGCGCCACCACCGCGCTCTACGGCCTGATCGGCGTCATCGGCATCCGGATCTGGGTCGAGAACCGCGTCGACTTCTCGAAGCCGAAGAACCAGCTGACGGCCGGCATCGCCCTGATCATCGGCATCGCCGACTTCACGTTCCGCTTCGGCCAGGCGAGCTTCGGCGGCATCATCGTCGGCACCATCGCAGCGATCGTCGTCTACCACGTGATGGACGTCATCGGCCGGGCCCGTGGCACCGACGAGCCGTCGACCGAGGTCTCCGACCCCGCGCACGCCGCCAACGGCGCCGTCCCCGCGGAACCGCGCGCCGACTGACGCAAGTGGTCGGCCGGAACGCGCGTCCGGCCTGACGACGTGGGACCACCGGACTGGAGGCCCGTGGCGGCGCCGTCACGAGCCTCCAGTCCGTCACGGGGTCGTGCCCACCCCGCCTGGCGACCACGACGGGTCGGCATCGCCGACAGAATGGGTCGGTGCAACGACCGACGCGACCTGCGGCGACCGCTGAGCGGCGCGCGGTCGACCGCGACATCGTGCGGCTGGCGGTGCCGGCGCTCGGCGCACTCGTGGTCGAGCCGCTGTTCCTGCTGACCGACACCGCGCTCGTCGGGCACCTCGGTGCGACGCCGCTGGCGGCCGTCGGGCTCGCGAGCGCCGTGCTGTCGACGGTGACCGGGCTGCTGGTGTTCCTGGCGTACTCGACGACCCCGGCCGTGGCGCGCGCGCTCGGTGGTGGCGACCGACGCGGAGCCGTGCACGCTGGCATCGACGGGATGTGGCTCGCACTCGTGCTGGGGGTGCTGCTGGCGCTGGTCGGGTGGCCGCTCGCCGGACCGCTCGTCGACCTGTTCGGCGCCTCGGCCGAGGTGTCGGCGGCAGCGACCGCGTACCTGACGATCTCGCTGATCGGGCTGCCCGGCATCCTGGTCGTGACCGCCTCGACCGGACTGCTGCGTGGGCTGCAGGACACCAAGACCCCGCTCGTCGTCGCGACCATCGGGTTCGTCGCGAACGGGCTGCTCAACGCCGTCCTGATCTACGGCGCCGGCTGGGGTGTCGAGGGATCCGCCGCCGGCACCGTCATCGTGCAGTGGGCGATGGCCGTCGTCTACGTGCGCATCGCGGTGCGGGCCGCTCGGTCGTCGGGGGCGCCGCTGCGACCCGGCGCCTCGGGCGTCGCCCGGGCCCTGCGGTCTGGGGCATGGCTGTTCCTGCGGACCGCGTCGCTGCGGATCGCGATGCTCGCCACTGTCGGTGCCGCTGCCGGCCTGGGCACCACCGGGCTGGCGACGACGCAGGTCGGGCTGACCGTCTTCTCGACGCTGGCGTTCGCGCTCGACGCCCTGGCGATCGCCGGGCAGGCACTGGTCGGACACGGGCTCGGCGGGCGGGACCCGGAGCGGGTGCGACTGGTGACGCGACGGCTCGTGCTGCTCGGGATAGCCGGTGGTGTGCTGCTCGGAGTGCTGACCCTGGCGGTGAGCGGGGTGCTCGGGCCGGTGTTCTCGGACTCGCAGGCGGTGCGGGACGCCCTGCCCGTCGTGCTGGTGCTCATCGCCGTCGGGATGCCCGTCGCCGGGTACGTCTTCGTGCTCGACGGGGTGCTGATCGGCGCCGGGGACGCGCGGTACCTGGCAATCGCCGGAGGCCTGAACCTCGTCGTCTACCTGCCGCTGCTCTGGTGGGCAGGCGGGACGCTCGCGGGGTTGTGGGCGGCGTTCGCCCTCGGGTACATCGGGGTCCGGGCGGTGACGCTCGGGGTGCGGGCGCACCGGCGCGGCTGGGTGGAACAGGCGTTGGCGCGGTGAGCGGGTCTGCTGCTTCTGCGGCGCCGTCATCCTCGGTGGCTTCGTCGGCCGTGCTCGCCACGGTCGGCATCGGCGTGCAGGGCGTCGCGAAGCTGCTCGTGACCGTCGTCGTCGGTCGGGTGTTCGGCACCGAGACCCTCGGGCAGACCACCGCCCTGCTGTCGCTCTCGGTCTTCGTCGCGCTGCTCTGGCCGAACGCCGCGGGCAACACCGCGTCACGGTTCCTGGCGATCGCGCTGCGGGGCCGGCGCTCCGACGCCGCGGTGAACCGGCTGCTCGGGGTGTCCATGCTGGTGTCGAGCGTGGTGCTCGCGGCGGTCACCGTGCCGATCGCGCTGGCCTGGGGCAACGGCCCCGGCATGGTGCTCGGTGGTGCCGCGGTCGTCGTCGGCTACGGCCTCTACTGCTACGCCCGCGGCGCGCAGCTCGGCTACGACCGGGCCCCGCGGGTCGCGCTCTGGGACTCCGTGACGAGCGTGCTGGCGCTCGGGTTGCTCGTGGTGGCGTGCGTCGCCCGCCTCGAGCCCTTCGTGCTGCTGCCCCTGGCCATCGGGTACACGGTGTTCGCGATCGCGTGCTGGCCGCGGGGCAACGGCTTCTCGCCGACTTCGCGCGAACCCGCCGCCGGGGTGCTCGGGTTCGCAGCGTGGAACGTCCTGGCCGTGGTGACCTCGAACGGGTTGCTGCAGTTGACGATGATCTCGGCGCAGGTGACGTCCTCGGCGCACGACGCCGGTGTCTACGCCGCCGCGTTCACCCTGGCGACACCGGCGTCGATGCTCGGACAGGCGTTGGGGCAGGTGCTCGTTCCGGCGTTCGCGCACCGGACCGACGGCGGATCGTTGCGCTCCCGCGGCGCCCTGCTGCTCGTCGTCGGGTTCGCTGCAGCATCCGCCGTCGTCTTCGGCCTGGTCGCCCTGCTCGCCGGGTGGTTCCTGCCGATCGTCTACCCCGCCGAGGGGGCCGCTGCCGTCGCCGACCTGCGGTACCTGATGGTCGCGGTGTGGGTGTTCACCGTCGGGCTCGTGCCGGCGGCGTTGCTGCTCGCCGCTGGACGCTCGCGCCAGGTTGCCCTTGCCTCGGTCGCCGGGTTCGTCGTCGGGGCTGGGCTCATGGCCGTGCTCGGACCCGTCGCAGGTGTCGCGGGTGGGACCACGGGATTCCTGGTGGGGAGTGCGGTGAACCTGGTTGCGGTGGTGGGGCTCGGGGTGCGGCGGCGCTGAGCCGAGCTACGCCTGATCACGCGGAGGCACCAGTCCAAGGGAGTTCACAACACCGATGACACCTCACGACACCTGACCATCAGCTACGCCGAACTGGCGCCGCTGTATCAGCGCAGCAACAAGCTACTCGCGTCGATGAGGCGCCGTCCCGAGGAGTGAGCCAGCTTCATCGAGGGCGGAAACACGTGAGGACTGCACGCTCCAGAACAAGCCTTGCGCGGTGCTGATGTCGAGCTGTCCGTATTGCACGACGGGAAGAGTGGGATTGTTCTTGAAACGCCGGTCAGGGCCGCCTTTGACGTTGACGTACTGCCAGGTCTCGCCGATCAGCTGGGTGTCTTTCGGCACTTGTCCGGGTTGTTCAACGAAGCGGGTCGCTGAGCGCCGTACTGTCAGGTGCCGGTAGCTGACGTCCGAGTAGCGCTTGCCGGAACCCACGAGGAGCCGATCCGGCAGAAAGTAGAGCACCTCTTTCCCCGCCCGGACGGTCGGAATGTCGATATTCGTGGACAGGTACTTCGGCTGCTGGATCCTCGCCTCGGCGGTGACTCGTTGAACGATGGACCCGACGCCGGCGTTGACCTTGTGCTGGTAGGTGGTCTGGACTTGGCCTGACTGGACGGTTCGCCACAGCTTGTCGCTGCTCGACGTTGCGTCCCACGAGGTGACAAAACGGTCGAACCAAAGAGCTGCGCTGCCCTCGAGGTCATAGAAGAGGACGACGTTCTTCCGAAGTCCGTCACGGAGGAAGAGCCACCAGCAGCCGGGGATGGCGAGAGCCCAGACGATGAGACCCCACGGCATGAGTGCCGCCCCGATCACGAACGCGACGATCGCAGCGATCCAGCCCCAGCGGGGTCGTCGAGCAGCCTCGTTGAGCTGCTGCACGATGTCGTCACCCCCAGTGGGTCGGAGTTCGAGAGCGGACAGCCCGCTGGTGTCGTCCATGAGGACTTCAGCTGGGTTCCACGGCACAGGTGGGACTGGGGGCGCCTCGACTCTGGAGCTACTACGCGCGGTTCTGGATGACAGGTACATCGCTCCACTGGAACCAACCCGTACGTAGTTCCCCCGGGGCCCGGAACCAACACGAAGCCCCGGCAATCCCGCGCTGACGCCGATGCCTGACTTTGAAAGGTTGAACCGCAGCGGCCCAGCCTTCACACTCTTGCGGATCGAGATCCCCATGTTCCCCTCCCTAGGTTCCCGCTCATGATGCAGTGCGACAGCCTCGGAGGCGAGTGATGAATCCCGTTACTGCACGCTTCGGGCACCCTTGCCCCCTCATCTGGGGGAGCTTCCCTGCGATCGCGGCGGCGGTCCGACTTCCTCCTTGTTGATGTGTCCACCTCATAGAGAGCGCACCACCAGAGAGAGGGCGCTCTCACTACGGCGCCCCCATCCAGCTAGCCGGGGCACCGAAATATGAGGGAAGAGACGCTGGTCATGATCTGAAACAGAGCCGTCACCGGGCACTTGCCGGCCGTGTCGGAAGCTGTCCGTAGCATCTGGCCTAGCTCACGTCCGTGAGCACTGATGGCAAAGGAGCCAATCATGCGAGTTGCCGCGTACCACTCGACGAACCAATCGGACCCCGATGTCCACCACGTGGACAACGACTGCCCCGTAGGACGACAGATTCCCTCCCACAACAGGCAGCCCGGCACTAACGGCTGGCGCCGCTGCGATCGCTGCAAGTAGAACGTGCCGTGGGCTCAGGCGAAACAGCCTGTGCCCACGGCGTCCTCCCGACACCCGAACCGATGGTCCGGAACACGCTGATCGGTCGAGTCCCCCAAGCCGCCGATCAGGCGCTCCCGCAAGCGTCCCGTACGCGACTCAAACCTCCGTGCGCGTCCTGCCCGCATCAGCGTCCTCTTGGAGACCAGCGAGGCACCACTTTTACCAACCCCTAAAGCCGTCCGCGGGCAACTGGCAGGTGCCGAACGCTTATGCCGGCATTCTCAAAGCGCCAATCAGGTTGCCACCTTCGGCATACTTGCAGCAGGCAGAGTTGACTCAGCCAAATTATTGAACGGCGCGGGGTTGGCGGCACGAGTGGCCTCGACCATCGCAGAGAAGCCCTCGATCGCACGAGCAACTCGTTCGCTGGACTTGAGACCTTGATTAGTAGCGGGCACCAACTGAGCCGAAAAAGCTAAGAGTGTGTCAACCAGTGGCTGCCATGCCTCCGCCGCCTCGATTGGTGAGACATTCTTCTTGAATTTGAGTTCAGTTCGATCTGCAATGGGACGACCGATTACCGTCTCGAAGCAGGAACCAATTGCCGCCAACATCAGTAGATTCGAGCCGCGCCCACGGAAAAACTCGGCATGCTTTTTCTGAGCATCGGTGCGTTCAGTTTCCGCAATGGCGATTCTCGCTTTATCAAAGCGTCGGCCGTCAGTGCAGCCTGGTCGAGTTCGCGCTGCACATTCTTGGACTCAGGGAGATTATGCGAGTACCAAATTTCAAATTCAGTGACGGTCCCCGCCTCCAGTGCAGCGCGCACTTCTTGCGCGGCACCGCGTAGCGTCCCTGGAACAGACTCAAGCGGACCAGCGATAAGCCAGCTTACCGCTGTGTTGGCGTCGGCTGCTTTATCCTCAGGTGCGGCTGGCTTATCTTCTTTCTCGCGGAAATAGCCTTGCCCAATGACTACTTTCGCACCGTCCCGGACAACCGCAACCAGGTCCGCCTTCTTGTCGTTGCTATGATCCGTCAGAGCATTTGTCGCAAACGCCTCAATGTCATCGACACCTAGCCGGATCTGGGCTAAGAAAAGAAGTAATGCGTTCGACCCGTACTTCGCCAGGTCATCGCGCGCTTTGAACGCGTTAAAGCCTGGTCGCCCCCATCGCCATGCTCGCCGTTCGCCTCGTTGCTCGTTGAACTCACTGTGCCCTCCTTGGCCGAGTCCAGTATCACCCATCAACGAGGGTTGCTCATGTCGGTTGGGGAGTGGCATCCCATCGAGTGACGGTGTCTTGGGTACACCTCAACGCCACTTCGTCGCCCGCGCGGACGGGCGTCATTCTCGGGCGCACCAAGGCGCTTCCGCCACAGCGCCGTGCAAGCGACCTGACCCGATGCCACACGGAGCAGGGTGTGTCGCTTCCGTTAGTAAGTACCCGGAGCTGGCGGTGGTCCGGTCGTGTCCCCCACCCGTAACTCCGACGTGAACGACGCCGGCTGCGGCTCTGGGCCTTCGAGCATGGCCAGGGCGGTGCGAGCTGCGGCTTGGCTCGTCTGCACGAGGGGCTGCGCTGGGATGGTCAAGCGCCTGATCGGCCTGCGGTGGAGCGGGCTGTCCTCCACCGTGATGCCGTCGAAGCCGACGACACTGAGGTCCTCGGGGACCCGGAGTCCGGCATCGATTGCGGCCGAAATGACCCCGACGGCGATCAGCTCACTCTGGGCGATGACGGCGGTGGGGCGGGGCCGTCCGGTGCGAAGAGCTCGCTGCCGGCAAGACGTCCCTGTTCCACCGAGCTGCCCGCGGTCTCGATCGCGACGGCTTCCGGGTCGACCCCCGCACGCCACGCAGTCGTTCGGTTGCTCTCGACTGGCGCAGGGCGTCTGGAGCCGTGAGCACACCGGACGTGAACGTCGAGCTGCGAGGCTGCAACGCCCTGAGCGGAAACGTTAGGACCCTTCGCAGCACCCTCCGGATGGGAAGCAGGGCAGCCGGAAACCGCAATGTCCCCAGGGTTGGGGCTCCCAGTCTCTTCTCAGGCGTTGCACTCTGACTTCATGTCGAATCCCATGACCCCTCCGCCGTACCAGGGCCCGCCCGCTCAGTATCCGGGTCCGCAGCCGCAGAAGCCACGGAACGGGCTGGGGACGGCGGCGATGGTGCTGGGCATCATCGCAGCGGTGTTCGCGATCATTCCGGGCTTGTCCTTCGGCGCGTGGCTGTTCGCGATTCTTGCGATCATCCTTGGCATCATCGGGATGCGAAAGAGCGGCGCTCCGCGCGGACGGGCTACAGCAGGCCTCATCGAAGGTGGCGCGGCGATGGTCGTGGCAATCGCCGTCAGCATTGCGAGTGCCGGCGCCTCTTCGGGTGGCTTTGAAGACGGTGTGGACGCCGCGCAGAAGTCCCCTGCCACATCTGCGAAGCCCGCGGAGCCGTCCGAGGCTGCGCCCAAGCCCTCGAAAACATCCAAGCCGGCCGCACCCAAGACAAGTGCCGCAGCTCCGGCAGCCGCTCCAGCATCCGAGTACGGCACGCAACCGGCTGACGAGCAAGCGTTCGCGAAGTCCATCGTCGACACACGCGCTGCGCTAGGAGATGCGTCTACCGATCTGCAACGGTCCCAGTTCGTCCGCAACCGTGACGCCGCGCTGTGCGCGACGTTGGGCGATGGGACGGCCACCGACTGGACCGGGAAGATCACCAGTATCGGAGCGAACGGCGAAGGGAAGGCCTACGTCGAGATCGAGATCGCCGACGACGTCACGATCAAGACTTGGAACAATGCCTTCTCCGATGCGGTAGATCAGACGCTTATCGACCCGAGCGCGCCGTTCTTCAACGGCTTAGTTGCCATGAACGAAGGACAGACCGTCAAGTTCACCGCCGCAATGGTGCCGGACGATGGTTCGTGCCTTTCGAAGGCCAACCTGACCGAAACGTTCTACGGCCTCTCGCCGGAGTTCGTTGCGAAGTTCTCGAACGTGGCGGCCGCGTAGCCGCTGCAAGAAGACGCCTCCCAGCGCAGTGCGCGCCGGGAGGCGTTTTCGTGCTGGTCAGCACTTGAAGGGCCAAGTGGGTCCGGCGAGCACGGAACGGCCTGCACCAGCTCGACCGCTGGGAGTCGAACCGCACCACCGGCAAGTTCGGACGCTGAAGGCGCACACGGAACCGGTCCACCGTGCGCCGGGTCCTCGGTACGGCGTATTCGGACGACGTGAGATCAGCGCGAAGGGGGCGGCGGCCCCGTCGTGTCCCCCACCCGCAACTCCGACGTGAACGACGCCGGTTGCGGCTCCGCCCCCTCGAGCATGGCCAGAGCGGCACGGGCTGCGGCCTGGCCCTTCTGCACGAAGGGCTGCACCAGGGTGGTCAGGTGCCGGATCGGGGTGCGGTGGAGCAGGCTGTCGTCCACCGTGATGCCGTCGAAGCCGACGACGCTGACGTCCTCGGGGACACGGAGTCCGGCGTCGAGCGCGGCCGCGATCACGCCGACGGCGATCAGGTCGCTCTGCGCGACGACGGCGGTGGGGCGGGGGCCATCGGCTGCGAAGAGCTCGGTGCCGGCGAGACGCCCCTCTTCCACCGAACTCCCGGCGGTCTCGATCGCGACGGCGTCCGGGTAGACCTCTCGCACACCACGCAGTCGTTCGAGCGTGGTGAAGGCGATGCCCTCGGCCTGGCGAGCAGCGTCGATCGGGCCGCGTCGGCGTGCGGCGTCGAGGGGCAGGGTCACGACGGTGACGGCGGCGTGCCCGAGGTCCTGCAGGTAGGCGGCAGCGCGGCGTGAGGCATCGCGGTTGTCGAGCTGGACGGGGACAGCGCCCTCGATCTCGTCCGCCTCGATCGCGACGACCGGGATCTGCCGACGCCGCAGCACCGCGACGGCGGGGTCGATCCGGACGTTGCACCCGACGAGCACGACGGCGTCCATCGGGGCGTCGACCAGCGGGCCGGCACCCTGCTCGTCGTCGAGTGGACTCCGCACGAGCAGCAGCGAGGCACCTGCAGCACCCGCGACCTCGGCGATGCCGTCCAGTGTCAGGACGTTGACCGGGTCACGGAACGCATCGCTCAGGCGCTCGTCCATCACGACGCCGATGACGCCGGAACGACCGCGGCGCAGCGAGCGAGCACGGGGGTCGGGGCCGCCGTAACCGAGGTCGGCGGCGGCGGCGAGCACGCGGGCCTTGGCGTCCTCGGACACCGGGCCGAGGCCGCTGAACGCGAGCGACGCCGTCGACGGCGCGACACCGGCGGCACGGGCGACCGCCGCGAGCGTCGGGCGCGACGAGCGGGTGACGCCACCACGGGAAGGCGACGCGCCGGGTCCTGTTGCCGGTTCGTCCATCGCCCGTTAGCGTAGCCGGAACGAGCAGTCGAATCGATTCGACAGCCGCAAGACCAGCACCGACACGCACCAGAACGCGCAGCACCGCGCGCGCCGCAGCACGATGGGAACCACCATGACGACGCCGTCCACCCGAACCGTCCCGACCACCAAGGCCTGGATCATCGCGGTGTTCGTCGTGTTCACCCTGTCCGGGCTGGACATCGCGACGTGGCTGGGCCGAATCCCGAGCGTCCGCGACTCCCTCGGGGCGAGCACGTTCGAGATGGGCCTGCTCGTGCTCGGCATGGCCGTCGGCTCCATCGGCGGTCTGACCTTCGCCGGCCACATCGTCGCCAAGCTCGGTGCTCGCCGGGGCGTGCAGGTGGCTGCGGCGTGCCTGGCGGTCGGCATGGTCTTCGCGGGAGTCGCGGTCACGCTCGGGTGGGGCTTCGCCGCCATCTGGATCGCGCTCATCGCGTTCGGCTTCGGCAACGGACTGTGCGACGTGTCGATGAACGTCTCCGGCGCCGCCGCCGAGAAGGCCGGCGGGCGCACGATCATGCCGCTGTTCCACGCCGCGTTCAGCCTCGGCACGCTCGCCGGCGCGGGCCTCGGCGCCCTGGCCGAGAAGCTCGAGATCCCGGTCTCGTGGCACTTCATCGTGCTCGTCGTCATCACGAGCGCCGCCATGCTCGTCGCCGTCACGAAGTTCCAGGACGAGCACCGCTTCGAGCAGCCGGTGTCGACCGACACCAGCCCGATCGCGACCCCGCTCACCCGCTGGCAGGTCTGGGCACAGCCCTCCACCCTGCTCATCGGCGTGATCGTGCTCGGCATGGCGCTGGCCGAGGGGTCCGCGAACGACTGGCTGCCCCTCGCGATGATCGACGGCCACGGGCTCGACAACGCCGGCGGGGCTGCCGTGCTGACGGTGTTCCTCGCCGCGATGACCGCCGGCCGCGTCGCCGGCAGCCCGCTGATCGACAAGTTCGGCCGCGTGCCGATCCTGCGCATCAGCGCCGCCGTCGCCGTGGTCGGCCTCGGCATGCTCATCTTCATCGACAACGTGCCGCTCGCGATCGTGGGCGTCGTGCTCTGGGGTCTCGGTGCCAGCCTCGGTTTCCCGATGGGCATGTCCGCCGCTGCCGACGACCCCCGCACCGCCGCCGCCAGGGTCAGCGCCGTCGCGACGATCGGCTACGTGGCGTTCCTGGCCGGGCCGCCCCTGATCGGGTTCCTCGGCGAGGAGATCGGCCTGCTCGGGGGGCTGCTGATCGTCTTCGTGTTCATCATCGCGGCCGGACTCGCGTCGGGCGCCGCTCGTGAGACCGGCGCCGCCGCCCGCCCGACCCGCAGCACGGGCGACGTGGACGGCGGAGGCGAGCCGCGCCTCCAGGTCGACAGCGCTGCCAGCGCTGCCATCGCAACCGACGCTGCCAGCACCCGCGACAGCAGCGACGACGTCGACGGTGGCGGTGCCCGCACCGACGTGCCGTCGGCCCGGGGCCACGACGCCGGTTAGGCTTCCGGGGTGCGTCTCGTCATCGCCCGGTGCTCCGTCGACTACGCGGGCCGGCTCTCCGCCCACCTGCCGCTCGCGACCCGCCTGCTCATGCTCAAGGCGGACGGCTCCCTGCTCGTGCACTCCGACGGCGGCAGCTACAAGCCGCTGAACTGGATGAGCCCGCCCTGCTCGATCGAGATCACCGAGCCGGACGACGAGCAGTCGAGCGCGGGCATCACGCAGGTGTGGACGGTGACGCAGAAGAAGACGCAGGACAAGCTCATCGTCTCCCTGTACGAGGTCATCGCCGACGAGACCCACGACCTGGGCGTCGACCCGGGCCTGGTGAAGGACGGCGTCGAGGCGCATCTGCAGCAACTCCTGGCCGAGCAGATCGAGCTGCTCGGAGAGGGCCACACCCTGGTCCGCCGCGAGTACATGACGGCGATCGGGCCGGTCGACATCCTGGCCCGCGATGACGCGGGAGCGAGCGTCGCCGTCGAGATGAAGCGCAACGCCAACATCGACGCGGTCGAGCAGCTCACCCGGTACCTCGAGCTCATGAACCGCGACCCGCACCTGCGTCCGGTGCAGGGCGTGCTGGCGGCGCAGACGGTGGCACCGCAGGCGCGCACCCTCGCCGAAGACCGCGGCATCCGCGTCCTCGTGCTCGACTACGACGCGATGCGCGGCATCGAGGGCGGGCACACCCGCCTGTTCTGAGCGGACCACGTCTCCCCCTCCCGCGGAACCAGGTTCCGGACACCACACCGCGCTTGTCCACGGTTCTGTGTCCGGAACCTGGTTCCGAACGGACGGACCGGCCTGGAGGCACGGCGCACCCCCGCCCCGCCGCCGACGGATCCCGGATGGTCGCCGCCACGGCCCGGCTAGGGTGGACAGGACATGACCAGCCCGTTCTCCGCCATCCTGTTCGACCTCGACGGCACCATCAGCGACTCCGCGCCGGGCATCCTCGAGAGCCTGACGCACACCTTCCGCACCGTCGGCGTCCCGGTGCCGGACCACGACACCCTGATGTCGTTCGTCGGTCCGCCGATCATGGACACGTTCCGGGTCGCGATGGGCATGGACGAGGAGCTCGCCGACCACACCCTCGCCGTCTACCGCGAGCACTACTTCTCGCACGGGGCGCTCGACTCCGAGATGTTCCCGGACATCGACGTCGTGCTGCGCACCCTGCACCAGGCGGGGCTGCCGATCTCGACGGCGACGAGCAAGCCGGAGACGCCGGCGACCTACATCCTCGAGCACTACGGGCTCACCGGGGACATCGACATCATCACGGGTGCCAGCGACGACGAGGTGCGGTCGAGCAAGGCCGACGTCGTCGAAGAGGCACTGCGACGACTCGATGCCCACGGCTTCGACATCACCCGCCCGGTGCTGATCGGCGACCGGAAGCACGACGTCGAGGGCGCCACCGCGCACGGCGTCCCGGTCGTCTTCGCCGAGTGGGGCTACGGCTCCCCCGACGAGGCCGAGGGCACCATCGCCCGCGCCGCCACCCCGCTCGACCTGCTGCCGATCCTGCTGCCGTCCGCGACACCGTCCGCATGAGCGGCGACGTCGTCCGGCGGGGGCTCCGCGGGGCCGGCTGGCTGCTGCCGGCGGCCATCGTCCTGATCGCACTGAACTTCCGCGGCCCGATCGTCGCGACCGCACCGGTCATCGGGGACGTCCGCGCCGACCTCGGCCTGACCGCGACGATCGCCGGGCTGCTGACGACGATCCCGGTGCTGTGCTTCGCCCTCGCGACGCCGTTCGCCAGCTGGGTCATCGCGAAGGCCGACCCGGAGCGCGCGGTGTCCCTGTCGCTCGTCATCGTGCTCGCCGGCACCGTCCTGCGCTCGATGCCCTCGTCGGCGGCGCTGCTGATCGGCACCGCCGTCATCGGCATCGGCATCACGATCGGCAACGTGGTGATCCCGGTGGTCATCCGGCGGGACACCTCGCCGGAGCGCGTCGGCCTGGTCACCGGCGTCTACACGTCGGCGCTCAACGTCGGGTCGATGATCATGTCGCTCGGCACCGCTCCCCTGGCAGCCCTGTGGGGCTGGCCGGTCGCCATCGCGATCTGGGCGGTCTTCGCACTCATCGCCGCCGCTGCCTGGACCTACGCGGTCGGTGCTCGCGCGGCCTGGCGCCGCCCGCTCCCGTCCGAGCGGGACGAGCCGCTGCCCGTCACGGGTCCGATCGACCAGGTGCTCGACACCGGGGCGATCCGGACGGCCCGCGCCGCCGCGGCCGCACGGGTCGCCGCCGCCGAGCCCATCCGACCGGCACGGCGGCTCATCACCTGGGGCCTGACGCTCGCGTTCGGCGGTCAGGCGTTCTCGTACTACGCCCTGACCGCGTGGATCCCGACGCTGCTGCACGACGAGATCGGCTTCTCGAAGGCGTCGTCGGGCGCGAGCTCGTCGGTGTTCCAGATCCTGGCCGTCGTCGGGGCGCTCGGTGTCCCGCTGCTCGCGACCCGGTGGCGTCCGGCGGCGATCATCGCCCTGGTCGGCACCCTGTGGCTGGCGATGCCGCTCGGGCTGCTGTTCGCCCCGCAGCTCTGGTTGCTGTGGTCGGTGCTCGGTGGCGCTGCCCAGGGTGGCGGCATCACCGTGATCTTCATCGTGATCGTGCGGATCGTCTCGAGCGATGCCGACGCCCGCAGGATGTCCGCGTTCGTGCAGGGCGGCGGGTACCTGCTCGGCTCGGCCGGGCCGCTCGTCGCCGGTGCGCTGCACGGAGCGACGGGGACCTGGACGGCACCGCTGCTCGTCGTGCTCGTCGCGGTGCTCACCCTCGGTGTCGTCGGGACGTTCGCCGCGCGACGGGTGTCCTGACCGAGGACGTCGGCACGTGCGCCGCTTCGTGAGCAGGAACGGTCGGGTGCCCGCGGCCGACCCGACACCTTCTGCTCACCAAGCACGGCGCCGGCCACGCGCGTGCGGCTCAGCCCGCGGCGAGCACCTCGCGCAGGGACATCGGCGGACGGCCGGTGATGCGTTCGACGTCGCCGGACACGTGCGCGAGCGCCCCCTCGGCGATGGCCGTGTAGGTGCTCACCCAGGCGTCGGCCTGCCACGGCTCCGGGTTCCACCGCGCACGTGATGCGTACGCCTCGTCGAGCGTCTCCGGGTGGTAGCTGACCGTGCGACCGCGGACCTCGGACACGATCGCCGCCGCCTGGGCGAGGGTGATCGCCTCGGGGCCGGTCAGCTCGTACGTCTGGTCGCGGTGGGCGTCCGGGTCGTGGAGCACGGCGGTCGCGACGCGGGCGACGTCGGCACGGGCCACCGCGGCCATGGCGCCGTCGCCGGCCGGGCCGCGGATCACGCCGTCCTCGCCGACCAGGTCCTCGACGAAGTCCAGGTAGAAGCTGTCGCGCAGGAACGTGAACGCCATCCCGCTCTCGCGGATCGCCTGCTCCGTCGCCCAGTGGTCGCGTCCGAGCGTGAAGGTCGCGTCGGGAGCCGCGCCGAGGAACGACGTGTAGACGACGTGCCGCACGCCCGCGTCCGCCGCCGCGGCGACGAACGCCCGGTGCTGGTCGAGGCGGTCCTGGGCCTCGGCCGCCGAGACCATGAGCAGCACCTCGACGCCCTGCAGCGCGTTCCGGCTCGCGTCGGCATCGGCGAAGGTCGCGACGGCGACCTCGGTGCCGGGCAGCTCCGGCGCACGCGAGGCGTCGCGCACGAGCATCCGGAACGGCACGGCGTCCGCGGCGAGCGCCGCGCTCACGGCGCCCCCGATGTTGCCGGTCGCGCCGGTGATGGCGATGGTCATGGTCGCTCCTCGTGTCGGTGTCGCGTGGTTGTCGTCGTTGGTCACGTCCACACCGTCCTGGAGGCCCGGCTCACCGTGGGCGCGACCCTCGCGGCGTTCACGCCGTCCACCTCCACCGCCCACGCGCGGGCGGCGTCGTGGTCGCGGCCGTGCCGCATGTGCCGGCCGACCAGACGGTCGAGCCGCACGTCGTCGGCGACGGCGCAGAACCAGGTCTCGGTGAAGAGCGCCGGCAGCGCCGACCACGGTGCGGTGTCGTCGAGCAGGTAGTTGCCCTCGGACACCACGAGTCGGGCTGCGCGGGGCACCGCGATGCTGCCGGCGACGGGTTCGTCCACGCGACGGTCGAAGTCCGGCGCCCACACCACGTCCTCGTCGGCGGTGACGAGTCGGCGGACGAGCGCGACGTACCCGTCGGCGTCGAAGGTGTCCGCCGCGCCCTTGCGGTCGTGCCGGCCGAGAGCGTCGAGCGCCGCGTTCGACAGGTGGAAGCCGTCCATCGGGACCTGCACCGCCGTACCGGCACCGAGGCGGTCGTCGACTGCGGTGACGATGCGGCGGGCGAGCGTGGACTTGCCGGCACCCGGTGCTCCGGCGATCCCGAGCACCGTGCGGCGGTTCGAGCTGGCCAGTTCGAGGGCGCGCTCGACGGCCTGGTCGACGGTCGTGCCGGAGTCGCTCACGACTTCATCCTCGCAGAGCGCACCGACGCCGGACCGCGGTGGTTCACTTGCCGCATGGTCGATGCGACGAAGGCGTTCAGCGGGTTCTCGGTGCGCGACGTGCCCGAGGCGAAGGCGTTCTACGAGGACGTCCTGGGGGTCGAGGTCACCGAGGACCACGGCATGCTCTTCCTGCAGCTCGGCGGCGGACACCAGGTGCTCGTCTACCCGAAGGGCCCCGGTCACGAACCCGCGGCCTTCACCGTGCTGAACTTCCCGGTGCCGGACATCGACGCCGCGGTCGACGAGCTCACCGCGAAGGGCGTCGTGTTCCTGCAGTACGAGGGGATGACCGACGACCGGGGCGTGAACCGGAGGGGCGGG
This sequence comes from Curtobacterium sp. MCPF17_051, assembly GCF_003234595.1. Lineage (NCBI taxonomy): Bacteria > Bacillati > Actinomycetota > Actinomycetes > Micrococcales > Microbacteriaceae > Curtobacterium > Curtobacterium sp. MCPF17_051. The sequence continues at coordinate 36,566 of NZ_QKSE01000014.1, forward strand.
CCGCTCATCGCCTGGTTCACCGACCCGTCGGGCAACGTCCTCAGCGTCATCGAGGAGTGACGCCAGCGGTCAGCGGGACAGGGCACCCGCCCAGCCGAGGGCGATCGGCACGAGCAGGCCGTGGCGGTGGTGCGGGAGCTCGGCGACGGGGATCCACCGCGACTCGTCGGTCGAGCCGTCGAGCTCGTGGCGCAGTGCTCCCCCGGTGATGGTCGCCCGGAACACCACCTGCACGGCCTTCATCGGCCGGCCGTTGGCGTGGATGCGGCGTTCCGCGGGGACGATGTGGTGCCGGACCCCGAGCAGGGCACCGGCCTGGGCCTCGTACCCGGTCTCCTCACGGATCTCGCGCACGACGGCCTGCTCGACGGTCTCGTCGAACTCGACCCCGCCGCCCGGCAGCGTCCACGTGCCCGCGTCGGGGTGGCGCAGCTTCGCCAGGAGCACGCGGTCACCGTCCGTGATCACGCCGTAGGCGGCGAGCCGGGTGTCGTAGTCCGTGTACTCCATGGGCCGACCATGCCAGGTGGGTGCACCGACGTCTGCCAGCCGCGCCGGGCCTCCAGGCCGTGGACCGGGGTGGTGCGGACGCTCACCAGCCCGCCGACCGGTCACGACCCCCCGCGGCCCGCACGCCGAGCGGTCACGGACCGTCGGCCCCGCCGCCCGCTAACAACGGAACGTGACCACGCGACGCAGCCCGTGCGGTGTGTCGCGACCACCCGGCGGGCCGGGAGGCGCGAGTCGCCGCCGCCACGGGCCTCCCCGGCCGTCCGGCGTGCCGTCGGGACGTCCACGCCGGCGCGCGGTCAGGACACCCCGATGGCCGCCCGCCGAGCGGTCACAAACCGTTGCTTGCGACACCGCCAGACGCCGCAACGCGACCGCGCGACGCTGCACGCGCGGGGAGTCGTGACCGCTCGCCGCTCAAGGCCCCGGACCCGCATGATGCGGACCGGACCCGCCGTGCTCGCCCGACCCGGATCAGGCGTCGACGCGTGCCGCTGCCCAGCCAACGCGCATCCGGGCGACCGCCCGGTCGAAGGCGCTGAGCGGTTCCCCGTCGTCGCGGATCACGGACTGGAGCTGGAGCCCCTCGTACAGCGCCATGAGCTGCTCGGCTGCGTGCCGGGGCGATGCGCCGCGGGGCTCCCGGCCGGCGACGACGTCACGGACCAGGGCGAGCGTGACGTCCTCGAACGCCCGCGTGTACTGGTTGCGGAACCATCCGGCTGCGGGGTGGTCGGGGTTCGAGGCGGCGCTGAGCACGGCGACCCGGAGTCGCACGAGGGCCGGGTCCTCGACGCCCGCAGCGAGCCGGGCTCGCAGGTAGGCGACCGTGCCGTCCCGCTCCGCGATGGGCCAGAGCTGGCGCCGGCTGCCGTTGTTCCACTTGTCCATGACCGCGACCACCAGGAGTTCCCACATCGGGTACGCCCGACGGAACTCGTCGGCCGTGACCCCGGCGTGCTCGGCGACCTCGTCGGGCCCGACGCGGTGGAAGTCCCCGGCTCGGTAGGCACTGATCGCCCCGGCGACGATGCGTGCGCGGAGGTCGACGTCGGTCGTGGGCATGCTGACGATTGTGCGGGGCCGGTCAGCAGCCCGCGACCGCCAGTTCAGGGGGCGCGGCCACCATCGCCGGCTCCGGGGTCAGCCGCGGTCGAACGTCAGGGTCTCGTCGTCGGGCGCCCGGACCTCGCCGGTGCGGGCGAAGTCGGCCCAGATCGCGCGGAAGGCCCGGCCGCGGCGCTCGACCTCTGGCCAGTCGCGTTCGGGGACGAACCGGGTGCCGGCCCAGGCCTCGCGCCCACCCAGCAGCAGCGGCAGGTCACTCATGTGCACGGCTCCGGTCGGGGCGCTCGTGACACCGCGGTGCAGTCGGTACGAGGTCGCGCGCCCGCCGGCGCATCGGTGCCGTTCGGTGAACCGTCGGGCATCGCGGCCGTAGATGACGTCGGACAGCGGACGGACGACCCACCACCGCAGGGCCGACCGCAGCACCCGCGACCGGGTGACCCGACGCAGGCCGGGCACGAGCGGCACGTACATGCCCGCCTCGTCCGAACCGGACCCGATCAGGACGTCGACGTCGGGCGCGACCCGGCTCCACGCGGCGTCGAGGTCACGCTCGGCGGGCAGCGGCGCGAACCCGTACTGGGTGCCGAACGGCATGCCGGCGGAGAGTCCGTACGGCGCGGCGGCCCGGGTACCGAGCGCCTGACGATCGAGCAGGTCCTCGAGCGGGGTGTCGGCGTGCACGGTGCCGACCGCCCGGACCATCGCGCGGTTCATCCGTGCCCGACGGCGGGACAGCCCGAGCGGAGCGCTCTGGATGATCGCGCGGCGGAAGAGTCCTCCGGCGCCGGCACTGATCATCAGGTGCGCGGCCGCGTCCCCGCCGGCCGACTGCCCGAAGACGGTGACCAGGTCGGGGTCGCCGCCGAACGAAGCGATGTTCGCGCGCACCCAGCGGAGCGACTCGACCAGGTCGAGGAGCCCGAGGTTGGCCGGGATCGTCTCGCCGTCACCGAGGAACCCGAGCACGCCGAGCCGGAACGTGACCGACACCACGATCACGCGCTGCTCGGTCACCAGGTCGCGGGCGTCGTAGATCGGCAGGTCCCCGCCGCCGATGACGTACGAGCCGCCGTGGATCCAGCCCATCACCGGCAGCTGTTCGCCCGGACGGACGTCGGCGGGCAGCGTGATCGAGAGCCGCTGGCAGTGCTCGTCGACCTCGATGCCCTGGATCGGGTTGAGCAGCAGGTCGACGAACTCCTCGTGCGGCTGCGGTGCGACCGGCGACGGGGTGGACGCGTGCAGCTCGCCCGCGAACGGTGGCATCGGCTGCGGCGGGGCGAACCGTTCGGCCTGCGCGTACGGGATCCCGAGCACCCGCACCACGTCGCCGTCGACCGTCCCGACGATGCGGCCGGCGGGGGTGTCGAACGAGGCGGGCGTGGCGTCGAGCATGGGGTTCACGGTATCGGTGCGGCGACGACACGAGCGGACGTGACGAAAGGCCGCCCCGATGCGATCGGGACGGCCTCACTCCGGCTCGGGAGCCGGGTGCACGTGGTGCTCGGCGTCAGTTCGAACGACCGTTGACGTCGCGTCGGTCGTCGTCGTTCCAGTCGGGCTTGCGCACGCCGGACTTCGCGATGCCGCGGCTGACGACGTAGGCGGCCGTCACGATCGCGACGTACAGCCAGGCCTGGTCGGCACCGAAGCCGGTGTGGCCCTCGTCCGCGTTGTCCACGACGGCCGACGCGACGAGGATCGCGATGGACACGACCAGCCAGGCGTAGAACTCCGTGGTCTTGAGTGCGGACTTGGTCTCGTTCCAGGTGGCACGGACGACCGAGTCGTTCCGTGCGGGACGTCCTGCAGTGTTCGACATGGTCACTCCTTCTGATCTCCGCCACCGGACATCGATGGCGTCATGACCGCAACAGTTGTCTCGCCTGGCTGATTACTTCCCCAGTTTGGGTTCCCAGGGAGGTCGGGGAACATGGGGTTTGTCCACCAAACGACAGGACGCAGGGGCGACCATGAGCGAAGACGACCAGCAGCGCGGATCCGATCTGTTCGACCGGCAGCCGCGCACCGCCGAGGGCGCCGCCGCGATCGCGAGCCTGCAGGCCCTGAGCGACAGCGTCCACGAGGCCGACGAGCAGGCGCTCCGCACCCTGGGGATGCTCCCCATCGATGCCCTCGCCCTGCGACACCTGGTGCTCGCGCGCCGCGATGGACGGACGGTCAACCCCACACAGCTCGCCCGGGCGTTGCGGCTCTCCACCGCGGGGATGACGAAGCTCATCGACCGCCTGGTGCGTGACGGGCGTGCGGAACGGCGGGCGAACCCCGAGGACCGCCGCGGCGTCATCATCACGGCGACCGGCTCCGCCGAGCAGGACCTCGCGCGTGCGTACGGGCACATCCACGCTCCGCTGATCGAGACCATCGACGCGCTGAGCGTCGACGAGGCGACGGCGGTCCGCCGGTTCGCCTCCCACCTCGCCGAGGCGCTCCGGCAGGAGCTGCCCTCCCCCGGCACCCCCTGACGCCGGCCCGGCGGTCGGTCCCTGCGACGGACTGGAGGCCCGTGGCGGGGTCGCCACGGGGCCTCCAGTCCGCTGTGTACTACCGCACCCGCTTGATGGGGATCACGACGAGTGCGCCGATGATGGCGATCGCGCCGGCGGCCCAGCACATGAGCGTGTAGTTGTCAGCGGCGTCCCCGGACCCGATCTTCAGGAAGAACAGGGCGACGGCCGGCGCGAGCGACTGCGGCAGGGCGTTGGCGATGTTGATGACGCCGAGGTCCTTGCCGGGACGGTCCGCGTTCGGCAGCACGTCGACGACGAGTGCGGTGTCGATCGCGGAGTAGATGCCGTACGCGAAGCCCATGATGACCTCGGCGACGTAGAAGCCGTTGACCGTGTCGGCGTGCGCCAGCACGATGAGTCCCACCGCGAACATCGCCGTGGAACCACCGACGAACACCTTGCGGCGACCGAGCTTGTCCGAGGCCCAGCCGGACAGCGCCGCACTGACCAGCAGCGCGATCGTGTAGAGCAGCACGCCGAAGGCGACGGCGGCGGTCGCCTCCTTCGCGCTCTCGATGCCGAGGTGCTGCTCCATGTAGAGCAGGCGGTACGTCGTGAACATGAAGGTCGCGAAGATGATGAGGAAGCGCGACCACCACGCGAACGCGAAGTCCGGGTTCTTGACCGGGTTCGTCCAGAACGACGCGATGAGGTTCAGGAACGTGAACTTCTTGAGCTTGTAGGTCGGCAGGTCGTCACGGGCCACGACGGCGTACACGGCGACCAGGATGATCGCCAGGATGCCCGGCGCGATGAACAGCACGGGCAGGTTCGCGACGAAGAAGACCGACAGGTAGGTGCCGGCGAGCACGGCGATGTTCTGCGCGAGCGCGATGATGCTCGAGGACCGGCCGCGCTGCAGCTGCGGCACGTTGTCGGCGAAGCTCGCGAGCAGCGTGGCGAGCGTGGCGTTCGCGGCGAGCTGGGCGAGCAGCCAGGCCAGCGTCAGGTTGAGGACGTCGGGCGAGTAGGCGATCCAGGCGAGGGCGATCGCGAAGACCACGACACCGCTGAGCAGCCAGGGGCGACGACGGCCCCAGCGCGTGCGGGTGCGGTCGGACAGGGCGCCCGCCAGGGGGTTCATGATGAGTGCACCGAACGCGCCGATCGGCAGCACCGAGCCGATGACGTTCGCGGCGTCGTCGCCGACCAGGGCCTGCGCCTTGAGCTGCATGCTCACGTAGACGGGCGCCATGAGCGCGACGAAGAGGCCGAACTGCCCGAGGAACAGGGCGATCTGGTAGCCGATGCCCACCTTCACCGTGCTGACGGGTTGGGTGATGCCCTCTTCCGGGTCGAGCAGTGCCGGGCTGCCGGGTTCGGTGGTGCTCATGACGCCTCCTTGAGTCGATGAAAACCTTGCCTGACAAGGTTTTTCCGACGCGAGCATACATCGACACGTGTTGTCTGCAACAGCAGGGGCGTCACGGTCGGCGCCGCGCGGGGTGGACGGGCCGCGTCACACGGGGCAGCAAAAACTACACACCGGGTGGTTTTTGGGGTAGCGTCGTCATCGATCTCGCCGCGGAGCATCGCTCCTCGACGGGCCGCGACACCCAGACAGGATCGAAGGAGCCTCTGCAATGCCCACCACTTCTGTGCAGCTGTACTCACTGCGCGACGCCATCGCCGAAGACCTCGACAAGGCCATCGCCCGGGTCGCCGAGATCGGGTACGAGAACGTCGAGCCCTACGCGTTCGTCGAGCGCGCCACCGACCTCGAGCGTGCGTTCGCGGCCACCGGCCTCAAGGCTCCGTCCGGCCACGTCGCCGTGATCGACGCCGAGGACACCGCGCCGATCTGGGACGCCGCCGAGCGCCTCGGCATCCGCACCGTCATCGACCCCTTCATCCCGACCGACCGCTGGCAGACCGCCGACGACGTCGCGAAGATCGCCGAGCGCGTCAACGAGCTGACCGCCGAGGCCGCCGGCCGCGGCCTGCAGTTCGGGTACCACAACCACCAGTGGGAGTTCACGAACAAGGTCGACGGCCGCACCGTCTACGACCTGTTCGTGTCGCAGCTGTCGCCGGAGACCGTCCTCGAGGTCGACACCTTCTGGGCGACCGTCGGTGGCGCCGACGCCCCCGCCGTCCTCAAGGGCCTGGGCGACCGCGTCGTCGCGATCCACGTCAAGGACGGCAAGGTCGACGGTGACATCCTCACTGCGCTGCCCTCGTCCGAGAGCGCCCTCATCGTGCCGGAGTCGCTCCAGCGCGCCTTCGAGAACCAGACGCCGGCCGGCCAGGGCGACGTCGACGTGGCGGGCATCCTCGCCGCGGCGCCGCAGGCCATCCGCGTCGTCGAGTTCGACGCCTACTCGGGCGACGTCTTCGAGGGCATCACCGAGTCCCTCACCTGGCTCAAGGACAACGACAAGTGAGCCGTGTCGGGATCGGCATCATCGGTGCCGGCAACATCTCCACCCAGTACCTGGAGAACCTGACCAAGTTCGCCGATGTCGAGGTCCGCTTCGTCGCCGACGTGCTGCTCGACCGCGCTGCGGCGCAGGCGGCGTCCTACGGCGTGGCCGCGTCCGGCACGGTCGAGGAGCTCCTCGCCCGTGACGACGTCTCGATCGTGATCAACCTGACGATCCCGGCCGCACACGCCGAGGTCGACCAGCAGATCATCGACGCCGGCAAGCACGTCTGGAGCGAGAAGCCGATCGCGACCGACCACGCGTCGGCCGCCGCGGTGCTCGAGTCGGCGAAGGCCAAGGGCCTGCGCGTCGCGACCGCTCCGGACACCGTGCTCGGCGCGGGCATCCAGACGGCGCTCCGGGCCATCGCCCGCGGTGACATCGGCGAGCCGCTGTCCGCGACGACGCTGTTCCACGTCCCCGGACCCGAGGCGTGGCACCCGAACCCGGACTTCCTGTTCGCCACCGGTGCCGGACCCCTGTTCGACATGGGCCCGTACTACGTGACGACCCTGGTGCACGCGTTCGGCACCGCATCGCGCGTGCAGGCCGTCTCGTCGAAGTCGCTCGACCGTCGCACGATCGCGTCCGGCCCCCGCGCCGGCGAGACGTTCCCGGTCGAGGTCCCGACGCACCACGCGGCCCTGATCGAGTTCGCCGGCGGGCAGTCCGCCCAGTCGACGTTCTCGTTCCAGCACGCCCTGCCGCGCATGGGCTTCGTCGAGATCAACGGCACGCTCGGCACGATCTCGCTGCCGGACCCGAACACCTTCGAGGGCTCGTCGCAGCTCTGGCGCTACGGGCAGGACGAGCCCGAGACGCTCGAGGCGGTCGGCTCCACCTGGGGTCGTGGCACCGGTGTCGTCGAGCTCGCCCGCGCCATCGCCGAGGACCGCCCCGAGCGTGCCTCCGGCGCCGTCGCGCTGCACGTGCTCGACGTGCTGCTTGGCATCCGTGACGCGGCCGAGTCGGGTTCCGCCGTCGACATCACGTCCGCCGTGGACGCGATCCCGCCGCTGCCCGAGGACTTCGACCCCGCGGCAGCCGTGCTGACCGCGGGCGCGAACGCCTAGGAGCGCCGCGAGCACCACGTCGTGAACAACAATGGTCGGGTCCCGAACGGGGACCCGACCATTGCTGCTCACCAGGGTGTGTGATCGCTCGACCCTGCGCTCCGTGGACCGGACCGCGCAGTTCGGCCAACGGATCCGCGCTCGTCGGCCATCTGGAACGGCCCGAAGTCGGGGGCTTCTTCACTCGGGTGATGAGAACCATGGGTGTGGAGGAGGAGCTGCTCCTCATCGACCGATCGACGGGCGTGCCCGTGCCGGTCGCCGACGGTGTGCTGGCCGGTGCGAGGGCGACGCGGGTGCCGGACCCCGGCGGCGTCGTGGGCGAGATGCAGCGCGAGATGATCGAGGTCACCACCCGCCCGCACACCTCGCTCGCCGCGCTCGGCGGGCAGGTGCTCGACAACCGGGCACTCGTCGAACAGGTCGCGAACGGCTTCGGTGCGCACGCGGCCCCGCTCGCGACGTCACCGACTCCGGTGACCCCGCACGTGAGCGACGGCGCCCGGTACCACCGGATGCTCGAGCGTTACGGGTCCATCCCCCGGCAGGGGCTGACCTGCGGCCTGCACGTCCACGTCGCGATCGACTCCCCCGCCGAGGGCGTCGCGGTGCTCGACCGGATCCGGACGTGGACGCCGGTCCTCATCGCCCTGAGCGCGAACTCCCCCTTCCACGCCGGGGTGGACACCGGTCATGCGAGTTTCCGATCGATCGCCTGGAGCCAGTGGCCGTCGGCCGGGCCGATGGAGCGGTTCGGCTCCGAGGAGCGCTACCGCGCCGTCACCGAGGGCATGCTCCGCACCGGCGCCCTGCTCGACGAGGGGATGCTCTACCTCGACGCGCGCCTGTCCCGCGCACACCCGACCGTCGAGGTCCGCGTCGCCGACGTCCCCCTGGACCCCGGGGTGACCGTGACGATCGCAGGACTCGTCCGGGCGATGGTCGACACCGCTGCCGAGGAGTGGCGTTCGGGGTCGCTCGAGCGCGACACCCCCGCCTGCACCGTCCGGCTCGCGAACTGGCGCGCAGCGCTCGAGGGCCTGGACGGTGAACTGGTCGACCCGTTGACGGGCCGCGCCGCACCCGCACGCGAGGTCGTCACGCTCCTGCTCGCCCACGTGCTGCCGGCGCTCGTCGCGAACGGCGACGACCAGCTCGTCGAACGCGGCCTGGCCGACCTGTTCGCGCGTGGCACCGGCGCGTCGAGGCAACGTGCGGCCTACGCGGCGACCGGTGATCTCGGGCAGGTCGCACTCGCTGCCGCGATGACGAACCTCCACGCACGGACCGGCCGCGTCGCGGCCGGCCTGTGGCCCGGTGCGGACACCGGTTCGGTGATCGGGGGCCACCCGGCGAGCACGGGCCTCAGCGGTGCGGTCGGCTGATGGGCTCCAGGTGGCAACCGTGCCCCCGGATCGCTCGTCGACACCGGGGCGTCATCGCGCTCGTGAACTCGATCTCGAACGCCTCGGCCCAGCCGGTGTTCGCGGACTCGACGTCGAGCAGGAACTCGACAGGCGTCCACTCCGGGTCGTCACAGCCTGCCGGACGCACCGGCAGGACGCGTGTGGAGAAGCCGGCGACCCACGCCCGGCGCAGCACACCCGGCAGGCTTCGGGCCCGGACCTCGCGGGGCAACACGACCCGTATCCACATCTCGCTGCCTTCCGCCCGTTCCTTCGGACACTCTGCGCACCCGTTGGACAGAATCAACGCGACCGCACATCACAGTCGGATCAGCCTCGCGCTTTCCGAACGATCCGATGGGAGCACCCCGTGACCGACCTCGAGAACCCGCCCGTCCTCGGCGAACACCCGGCGGACGTCGGCCCCGGACGTCCGGTGAAGCTCGGCGCGCGGTTCGTGCACTGGCACACCACCACCGACCACAAGACGATCGGCAACCTGTACCTGGTGACGTCGTTCGGGTACTTCTGCCTGGCCGGGGTGATGGCGGTGGTGATGCGGACGGAACTCTTCACCCCGGGACTCGACGTGCTCGAGACCCGCGAGGAGTACAACCAGCTGCTCACGATGCACGGCACGGTCATGCTGCTGCTGTTCGCGACCCCGCTGTTCTCCGGGTTCGCGAACGCGATCATGCCGCTGCAGATCGGGGCCCCCGACGTCGCCTTCCCCCGGCTCAACGCGTTCTCGTACTGGCTCTACGCGATGGGCAGCCTGGTGACGATGGGCGGGTTCCTGACACCGGGTGGAGCGGCAGCGTTCGGGTGGACGGCCTACGCACCACTGTCGGACACCACCTTCGAACCGGGCATCGGCGGGCACCTCTGGGTCGCCGGCCTGAGCATGACCGGGTTCAGCACGATCCTCGGCGCCGTGAACTTCATCACGACCGTCATCACCATGCGCGCCCCGGGCATGACGATGTTCCGGATGCCGATCTTCACGTGGAACGTGCTGATCACGTCGATCCTCGTGCTGATGGCGTTCCCGGTGCTGGCGGTCGCGCTGTTCGGCCTGCTGCTCGACCGGGTCTTCGACGCGCAGATCTTCAACCCGGCGAACGGCGGAGCGTTGCTGTGGCAGCACCTGTTCTGGTTCTTCGGCCACCCAGAGGTCTACGTGATCGCCCTGCCGTTCTTCGGCATCGTGTCCGAGGTGTTCCCGGCCTTCAGCCGGAAGCCGATCTTCGGCTACAAGACGCTCGTGTACGCCACGATCTCGATCGCGGCGCTGTCCGTGTCGGTGTGGGCGCACCACATGTTCGCGACGGGTGGCGTGCTGCTGCCGTGGTTCTCACTCATGACGATGCTGATCGCCGTGCCCACGGGCGTGAAGATCTTCAACTGGGTCGGCACGATGTGGCGGGGGTCGGTGACCTTCGAGACGCCGATCCTGTGGGCGATCGGGTTCCTCGTGACCTTCACGTTCGGCGGGCTGACCGGCGTGATCCTGGCGTCGCCGCCGCTCGACTTCCACGTCCACGACACCTACTTCGTCGTGGCGCACTTCCACTACGTGGTCTTCGGCACCGTCGTCTTCGCGATGTTCTCGGGCTTCTACTTCTGGTGGCCGAAGTTCACGGGCAAGATGCTCGGCGAAGGGCTCGGCAAGGTGCACTTCTGGATGCTGTTCATCGGGTTCCACATGACGTTCCTGATCCAGCACTGGCTCGGCGTCATCGCGATGCCCCGCCGCTACGCGAGCTACCTGCCCGAGGACGACATCACCTGGCTGCACCAGGTCTCGACGGTCGGAGCAGTCCTGACGGCGGCGTCGATGATCCCGTTCTTCCTCAACATCGTGCAGACGATGCGGAAGGGCCGCAAGGTGCTCGTCAACGACCCGTGGGGCTACGGCCGGTCGCTTGAGTGGGCGACGAGCTGCCCGCCGCCCCGGCACAACTTCACGTCGGTGCCACGGATCCGGTCCGAGTCGCCGGCGTTCGACCTGAACCACCCGGAGGCCGGCGTCCCGGTCGGGGTGGGTCCGGCGATGGACGCCCCGGACGCGGCCACGCACGACCAGGCGACGGGCAAGACCCGGCACCCGAAGGAGACCGACCAGAAGTTCTGACGGCGGCACTTGCTGGGCGGCAATGGTCGGGTCCCGAACGGGGACCCGACCATTCCTGCTCATCAAACGGGATCACGACGCGAACATCGGGACGCGGAGCCCCCGCGCGAGCCGCGCGAGCGCCGCGAACCCGGCGCGAGTCAGACCAGCGCGGTGAAGGACGCGTCGCGCACGAGCAGGGTCGCCGCGTCGCCCACCACGGCCTGGTCGGGGTCGCTCGACAGCCCGAGGGCCCAGCTGCCCCCACCCGGACGCTCCGGCAGCGTGAACTCCACCGTGGTGTCCGACGCGTTCAGCAGCACGGCCACGGTGTCGTCGCCCTGGTGCAGCACGAGCGTCACGGCCCGGTTGCCGCCGTCCGCCCAGTCGCCGTCCTCGAACCCGGCGGCGTCGGCACGGAGCACGGTCACCGTCGACTCCGAGTCCCCCGGCGCGGTGCGGAACCACTCCGGACGCAGCGCTTGATGCTGCCGACGGAACGCGATGGCCGCCGTCGTGAAGGCGAGCAGGTCCTGGTCGGCGGCGGCCCAGTCGAACCACGAGATCTCGTCGTCCTGGCAGTACGCGTTGTTGTTGCCGCCCTGTGACCGGGCGAGCTCGTCGCCACCCAGGATCATCGGCACGCCGGCGGAGAGCAGCAGGGCGCCGAGGAAGTTGCGGCGCTGCCGGTCGCGGTAGTCGTTCACCGCACCGTCGTCGGTCGGGCCCTCGATGCCGCCGTTGAACGAGGTGTTGTCGCTCTCGCCGTCGTTGTTGTCCTCGCCGTTCGCCTCGTTGTGCTTGTCGGCGTACATCGTCAGGTCGGCCAGGGTGAAACCGTCGTGGGCGGTCACGAAGTCGATCGAGCACAGCGGGGAGCGCCGTGAGCCCTCGTAGACGTCGGGGCTGCCCAGGACCCGCTGCACGGCGTCGCCGAGCGCGCCCTCGTCGCCGCGCCAGAAGGCACGCAGGTCGTCGCGGTACTTGCCGTTCCACTCGGACCAGTCGGCCGGGAATCCGCCGACCTGGTAGCCGGCGGTGTCCCACGGCTCGGCGATCATCTTGACCTCGCGCAGCACGGGGTCCTGGTGGATGATGTCGAGGAACGCGGAGTGCTTCTCGGCCTCGCCGTCCTGGCGGGTGAGCGTCGTGGCCAGGTCGAACCGGAAGCCGTCGACGTGCATCTCCTCGACCCAGTAGCGGAGCGAGTCCATGATGAGTCCGAGGGCCGCCGGGTGCCCGACGTTCAGGCTGTTGCCGGTGCCGGTGGTGTCGAAGTAGTTCGCCTCGTCACCCTCGACCAGCCGGTAGTACGACTGGTTGTCGATCCCCTTGAACGACAGCGTCGGGCCCATGTGGTTGCCCTCGGCGGTGTGGTTGTAGACGACGTCCATGATGACCTCGAGCCCCGCGGCGTGCAGGGCCTTCACCATCTCCTTGAACTCGGCGACCTGCTGCCCGCCGGTGCCCGAGGACGAGTACTCGTCGTGCGGCGCGAAGAAGCCGATGCTGTTGTAGCCCCAGTAGTTGCGGAGGCCCTTGTCGAGGAGCGTCGAGTCCTGCACGAACTGGTGCGTCGGCAGCAGCTCGACCGCGGTGACGCCCAGGTCCGTCAGGTGCTTGATCGCCGCGGGGTGGGCCATGCCGGCGTAGGTGCCGCGGATCTCCTCGGGGACGTCGGGGTGCTGCTTCGTGAAGCCCTTCACGTGCACCTCGTACACGACGGTGTCGGCGAGCGGGGTCCGCAGCAGGGCGTCACCGTCCCAGTCGAAGGACCGGTCGGCGACGACCGACTTGGGCATCGCACTGGCCGAGTCGGTGTCGTCGAGCTGCTCGGGGTCGTCCATGTCGTGGCCGAACAGGGCCTGGCCCCACTCGTAGGTGCCGTCGACGGCGGTGGCGTAGGGATCGAGCAGGAGCTTCGCGCCGTTGTGGCGCAGGCCGTTCGCCGGGTCCCACGCACCGTGCACGCGGAAGCCGTAGCGGGTGCCGACGGTCACGCCGGGCACGACGTCGTGGAAGGTGTAGCCGGTGCGGTTGCGGAGCTCGGTGCGGTGCTCGGTGCCGTCCTCGTCGAAGGTGCAGAACTCGACCCGCTCGGCGGTGCTCGAGAACAGGGCGACGTTGGCGCCCCCGTCGACGAGCGTGACGCCGAGCGGGGTGCGCGTGGAAGTGGTCATGCTGCCCTTCTACCGGCCGGTCGCTGTGCCACCGGCGGTCTGGGCGTACCCCTGGCCGCTCAGCGCACCGGCGGGACGAGTTGCTCGAGCAGCCGCAGCACCCGCTCGCCGTCGACGGCGTCCGGGTCGAGCAGCCACTGGACCTGCAGCCCGTCGGATGCCGCGATGCTCAGGCTCGCCAGGTCGACCGGGTCCAGGTCGGCGCGGATCCGGCCGCTCGCCTGGTCCGCCTCGATCAGTGCGGCGAGTTCGGCCCGCAGGCGGGCGAAGCGTTCGCGCATGAAGTCGCGCGTGGCCGGGTGGCCCTCCTGCACGGCGTCGGCCGCGAGGGTCGTGTACAGCTGCACCAGCCCCGGCACGGCCCGGTTGCGCGACGCGCTCTCGCGCATGTCGCCGATCGCCGACTTCATCCGGTCGGGCGCGCCCTGCTCGCGGACCTCGTGCTCCCGGTAGACGGCGAGCAGCAGTTCGTCGCGACTCGGGAAGTAGTGGCGGAGTGCCGCGTGCGTGATCCCGAGGGCCTCGGCCACTGAGCGCAGCGACGATGCGTCGACCCCCTGCTCCGCGACCATGCGGATCATCTCGTCGAGGATCTGCGTGCGTCGCTCGGCGCCCTTGCGGTACCCGCCGCGGCGCGGCTGGGCCGCGTCGGCGTCGTCCGCGGGGTGGGTCATGCACCCAACTTACCGCTGGAAGGTTTTCTCGCCACCGTCCGGTCTGGAGGCCCGTGGCGGGCGCACCACGGGCCTCCCGTCCGTCTCGCCGGTCGCGTCACACCCGCCGGGCCGCGTCAGCCCGGCGTGCTCGCGTCAGTCCTGGTCGTCGACCGTGTACTCGTCGACCGGCGCGGGCGTGCCCGCGGCGAGCGCGTCGACGATCTTCGTGAGCGAGTCGGCGAGGACGGCGTTGTCCGCGTCGGGGAGTTGCTCGAGCACCTCGACGACGGCCGCGTGGAAGCGCGCGTACGAGGCGTCGATCTTCTCGGCGGCCTTGTCGGTCGGGGCGAGCACCTGCGCACGACGGTCCGTGGGGTGCGCCGTGCGCGACAGCAGCCCCTTCTGCACGAGCCCGTCGACGATCTTGGTGACCGAGGCGTTCGAGACGGCGAGCATGATGGCGAGGTCCTTCGGGCCCATCGCCCGGCCGTCCCGGTGCGCCTGGAGCATGTACCGGACGGCGAGGAACTCGTTCTTCGACAGGCCGCTCTCGATGCGGGCGGACTCGATCTGCTGGTCCTCGGCGTGCTGCAGACGGAGCAGCGCGTCGACGGCGGTCTTCGCGACCCGGGACTCGGGCTCGCGGGCGTAGAGGTGGACGTGCTCTCGACGGACGACGGTCAACGGCATGGGGTCATGCGCTCCTTGCTAAACGGCAGGTGTGGTGAAGAAGTCCGCGTAGGACGGCTCGGAACGACCGGCGAGCAGCGAGGGGTCCTGGATGCGACGCTCGACGTACGCGTCGATGATCGCCGGGTCGGTGAGACCGACGCGCGTGTGGCTGCCACCGATCCGTGCCGTCCGAGGCATCCCGGAGTACGTGCTGTGCATGTCCTGTCCCGCCCTTCTTGCTTGCCGTGTGTCCCCTGCGGACGCCTGAACTCTTTCACGAAGTGAACGGTCAGTTCAACGAACCATTGGCGCTGTGTACGTTTTGCGCGCCGAACGGTTCGGGACCGTCGGTCAGGGTCGTCAGGAGCTGCAGGAGTGCCGCCCGTCGCGGCTCGTCGAGCGGTGCGAACAGGCCGTCGAGCACCCCCTCGGCGATGCGGTGTCCCTCCTCGAGCACCCGCCGACCGTCCTCGGTGACGGTGTGCTCGATCCGGCGGCCCCGGCCGGCGGTCCGGGTGATGAGCCCACGGCCGAGCATGCGGTTCGCGAGGGTGCCGAACGCCTGGTCGCTCTGGAACGTCGCGACGGCGAGGTCGTGCCCGGATGCGCGGGGCATCCGGTCGATCGCGCGCAGGGCGTCCCACTGCACGAGCGTCACGCCGAGGTCGCGCAGGGCGGCGTCCATCGTGCGGTGGTTGCGGTACTGCGCCCGCTTGACGGCGTGGCCCAGGGCTTCGAGGTCGGTCGGCATGGTGCTACGGTATCAACACTCGTACATAAACATGTTGATACGGAGCATTCATGACCGACACCCGCACCCGCACCGCGCTCGTCCTGCACGGTGGCGGTGGCCCCAGGACCGTCGCACCGATCGTCGCGCACCTCGCGCCCGCCTTCCACGTCGTCGCCCCCACGCACCCCGGGTGGGACGGCACCCCGCGCCCGGACGGGATCGACTCCGTCCCGGCCCTGGCGGCCGCGTACCTCGAGCAGCTCCTCGCCGCCGGGGAGCAGGACGTCATGCTCGTGGGGTCGTCGATCGGCGGCTGGATCGCCCTCGAGATGGCCGTGCAGGCAGCTGCCGACGACCGGTTCGCCGGGGTCGTCGGTGCCGTCGTCGACATCGACGGCGTGGGTGCGGTGGTCGAGGGCGAACCGATCGCCGACTTCTTCGCCCTCGATGCCCGCGGGCTGGCCGAGGTCGCCTGGCACGATCCCGAGCGGGGGTACCAGGACCCGGCGTCGGTCACCGAGGAACAACAGGCGGTGCAGCGGTCGAACGGGCAGACCATGGCGGTCGTCGCCGGCCGGTCGATGAGCGACCCGACCCTGCTCCGGCGGCTCGGGGCCGTACGGGTGCCGACGCTCGTGGTCTTCGGTGCGAGCGACGCGGTCGTGACCCCGGCGTACGGTCGCGCGGTGGCGGCGGCCGTGCCGGGTGCGGTGTTCGCCGAGGTCCCGGCGGCCGGGCACCTGCCCCATCTCGAGGCCCCCGGGGCGACGTGGGCGGTCATCGACCCGTTCCTGGCGCCCCTGCTCGGCTGAGTTCTCGGCGTCCTCTGAGCGATCTTTTGGCACTCACCAGGGTCGAGTGCTAAAACGGTGGCAGTTGAGTCGAGGGGACTCAACGAGAACCACGAAGGAGTTGATTTCGATGACGATGAACTTCGACCCGTTCCGCGAGCTCGACCGCCTCGCGGGTTCGCTCCTCGGCACCGCCGGCGGCCCGCGCTCGATGCCGATGGACCTGTACCGCACCGGGGACCACTACGTCCTCGACGTCGACCTGCCCGGCATCGACCCGGGCTCCGTCGACATCGACGTGGACGGCTCCGTCCTGACCATCCGCGCCGAGCGCACCCTGGGCGCGCCCGAGGGCTCGCAGTGGCTCACGCGTGAGCGCCAGCCCGGCACGTTCGTCCGGCAGCTGACGCTCGGCGACGGCCTGGACGCCGAGCGCATCACCGCCGGGTACGACAACGGCGTGCTGAGCGTCACGATCCCCGTCAAGGAGTCCGCGAAGCCGCGCAAGATCGCCGTCACCGTCGGTGGCGCGTCCGAGCAGCTCGCGGTCGGTTCCGGCGCCGCCGCCGAGTGAGGAGCTGAGCGATGACGTCCGTCCTGCTGAACGCTGTGGTCGCGGTCCTCGTCGTCACCGCGGCGCTCGCGCTGACGAGCCTGGACCGGCGCACCGCCGTGCTCCTCGGGGCCACCGGCAGCCTGACCGGCACGTTCCTGACCTGGGTCGCCGCGCCCCGGCTCTTCGAGCAGTCGCTCCTGGCCCCGTGGGTCGCGGCGGTCCTCGGCACGGCCCTGCTGATCGCGGGGTGGAGCGCGGTCCGCTCCTACTCGGGCATCTTCGAGGCACCACGCGACGAAGAACCCGAGACGGGGGCACTGATGACCGTGGGCGGGTCCGCCCCCTCGGTGCGGTGACCATGTGACGGACAGGAGGCCCGGTGCACGTCGTGCGCCGGGCCTCCTGTCGTTCCGTCGGTCGCGTGGGCGACCGTCGGGACTACTCCTTGTTCAGCTTGTCCTGCACCAGGCCGGCCGTCTTCTCGACGACGTTCGGCAGCTCGGTGGTGCCGTAGAGCCGGACGTCGGGGTGCGTGGGCGGGGGCATCGGGACCGAGGTCGTCGGGCCGTCGTGGTACGAGTACTCGCCCTTGCCGTCGAACGAGGGGCCGCTCGCCCACGGGCCGTTCTTCGCCTCGGCACCGTCGGAGAAGTTGAGGTACTGGTAGTTGACCTCCTGGTTCTCCTTCGACTGCGGGAAGTTGCTCGGCACGGGGAAGCCCTCGACGCCCTTCTCGCGCAGTTCGGCCGCGGCGGTCGCCCACATGTTCTGGTGCATGGTGTCGCGGGCGATGAGGAAGGACAGCAGGTCCCGCACGCCGTGGTCGTCGGTCATGTGGTAGAGCCGGGCGGCCTGCACACGACCCTGCATCTCGGCGTTCTCGTTCGCCGTGAAGTCGGCCAGCAGGTTGCCGCTGGCGGTGATGTACGAGCCCTGCCAGGGGTTGCCGTTGCTGTCCACCGGACGGGCGCCCGCACCGGCGACGATCGCGTGCTGGACGTCCGTGCCGCCGACGATCGCGGCGACCGTCGGGTCGTCCTGCAGCGCGTCCTCGGTGATCCCGAGCGGGGACTTCTCGAGCAGCTGCGCGATCATCGTCGCGAGCATCTCGACGTGGCCCATCTCCTCGGCGCCGATGCCGAACACCATGTCGCGGTACTTGCCGGGGATGTGCATGTTCCACGCCTGGAACTGGTACTGCAGCGCGACGGAGATCTCTCCGTACTGGCCACCGAGCACCTCCTGCAGCTTGCGGGCGTAGATCGCGTCGGGCTTGTCGGGCGTTGCCTTGAACTGGAGTTCCTGCTTGTGGAAGTACAAATCGTGCTCCTTCGTGTCGATCGAGCGATTGCACCGCCGATGGTTCGCCGGGGGCACTGAGCGGCCGTCCAAGGTGGCCGGATCACGCAGAGGGTGTCCCGGATGCGCCGGTCCCACGGCTCCGGGTCCACCGCCGGCTTCACCCGGCAGGACGAGGCCCTTCGGTCGACCGCCCGATGCCCTCGGCCGTCCGGTTGCGCAGGCTGGGAACATGCAGACCTCGACCAAGCACACGATCGCCACCCTGCTGCTCTGCGCGGCGATCGTGGTCGCCACCGTCATCGCACTCATGGCCATGACCCCGCCCGCGTGACGCCGGTGCGGCATGGGAGGATCGCTCTCGTGACCGAACGGGGCAGGTTCCTCCGGCCGCTCGCCACCCGGTCGATCGTCATCGACGTGGCCTGGGCGGTCCTGGCGGCGTTCGTCTTCCTGCTGCCCATCGACCTCGAGCTCGAGCACGCGAGCCTCGCCGCGGTGCTGTCGGCCTCGGTGGCGATCGCCCTGCGTCGCGTCTCCCCGTCCGCCGCGATGGCGATGGTCGTCGTCCTCGGGGTGATCCAGGTCGGCGGCGGCGAGCGCCCGTCGCTGGTGGACCTCGCGCTGTTCGTCGTGATCGGCACCGCCGCCGTCGTGGGCACCCGCACCGAGGTCGTCGTCTCCGGCGTGCTCGCGGTCGTCGCCGGAGCGGGTGCGACGGTCTACCTGGCGTCGACGGGCTTCCGGTTCCTCGTGCTCATCAACGGCCCGCGCGACCAGGCCTTCCTGGCGATGGCCGCCCCGGTGACCGCGCTGCTCGGGGTCTGGGCGGGCGGGGTCGCCGTCCGGGCCTTCCGCTCCCGCGACCGCGAGTCGGAGCGCCGTGCCGACGCCGAGGCCGCAGCATCACGTGCCGAGGCCGTCGCCACCGAGGCCGAGGCCACCGCCACCCGCGCCATCGACGTCGCCGAGTCCGAACGCATCCGCGCCGACATCGCCCGCGACGTGCACGATGTCGTCGGCCACTCGCTCGCGGTCATCATCGCGCAGGCGGACTCGGTGCCGTTCCTCGACGACGAGGCGCGCATCCGAGCGGTCAGCGCCACCATCGCGAGCACCGCCCGGAGCTCCCTGGTCGAGGTCCGACAGGTCCTCGGGCACATCGACGGCTCTGCCGAGGCGACCGGCCCGGGCTCACTCGAGGAGATCGTGCAGGGCATCCGCGACGCCGGGGTCGACGTCGACCGCACGGTGCGCGGGGTCCCGCTGGCCCTGCGCCCGGACACCGGCACCGCCGCCCGCCGTGTGCTGCAGGAGATGCTCACGAACGCCCTGCGCCACGGTGCCCCCGGCAACCCGGTCGTCGTGCGGGAGACCTGGCGGAACGCCGACCTGGTGCTCGAGGTCGAGAACGTCGCCGGCGACGGCAGCACCGCGGGCTCGGGCCGCGGGATCGACGGCATGGACTCGCGCCTCGGCGCCCTCGGTGGGTCGTTCGACGCCGCCGTGCTGGACGACGTGTTCACGGCACGCGCCCGCATCCCGTTCGACGTCCAAGGGGGACCCGTCCGATGACCGAACCGATCAGGATCCTGCTCACCGACGACCAGGCGCTGTTCCGCGCCGGACTCCGGGTGGTGCTGGACGCCCAGGACGACATGCGCGTGGTCGGTGAGGCCTCCGACGGCGCCGAAGCGCTCGCACTCATCCCCGAGGTGCGCCCCGACGTGGTGCTGCTCGACATGCGGATGGCCGGCATGGACGGCGTGGAGACCGTCCGGCAGCTCCACTCCGGCGCCGTCCCGGGCCCGCTGCCCCGCGTCGTCGTGCTCACCACCTTCGGGCTCGACCCGGCGGCGGCGACCGCGATCCGGCTCGGCGCCAGCGGGTTCCTGCTCAAGGACACCACGCCGCCGTTCCTGTTCGCCGCGGTGCGGGCCGTGCACGAGGGCAGCTCGGTCATCGCACCGAACGACCTCGCGCAGCTGTTCGGCACCGACGTCGCGCGGGCCCCGGCACCGCAGCCGCCCGAGTTCGCGACCCTGACCGAGCGGGAGCGCGTCGTGTTCGGGTGGGCGTCCCGCGGCCTGTCGAACGCCGAGATCGCCACCAAGGAGTACGTCACCGAGTCGACGGTGAAGACCCAGATCTCGAGCATCCTCGGCAAGTTGTCGCTGCGGGACCGGGTGCAGCTCGTCGTCTACGCACACGACCACGGGCTGGCGGGCACCCGCGAGGACTAGTCCGCGGCGATCCGGTCGAGCCACTCCGCGAGCATCGTCCGCTCGGCTGCCGACAGTCGATCGAGCCGGGACGCTGCGGCACGGAGTGTGATCGCGGCGCTCGTCACGGCGTCACGCCCCCGGCCCTGACCACCCGGGGCCGCGCCGCCGTCGTCCGTCGTCGCCCCGCTCGGCACGAGGATCCTCCCGAGCACGGCCTCCAGGACGTCATCGGCGAGTGACGGGTCCCGCTCGTCCGCCGGAGCGGCCAGGATCGCGAGCACCGCACCGGTACCGGCCGCGTGCACGAGCTCGACCGCGCGGCGCTCCGGCACGGCCAGTCGTCCGGCCTCGGCCACCCGCCGGATGCGTTCGGCGAGCAGCGCGGTGCCGGCGCGGGCGGCTGCCGACCGACGACCGCGCTCCGGGTCGCTCAACAGCACGAACAGGTCGGGGTTCGCCAGCCCGAAGCCGATCGTCATCGACCACCCGGTGCGCAGGTCCTCGACGGGGTCGGTCGCCTCGTCACGAGCAGCTCGGACGGCGTCGGCCTTCATCGCCGAGAACGTCGCCATCGCGTGCTCGGCGACCGCTTCGAGCAGGCCGTCCTTGTCACCGAACAGCCGGTAGATGGTCGGTGCCTGGACGCCTGCGCCGTCCGCGACCGCCCGCGTGGTCACCGCCGCGGCACCGCGTTCGCGCAGCATGGAGCCGGCGACCTCGACGATGCGCGAACGCGTCTCGTCACGCTGACTTCCCTGCTCGACCACGGAACAACGATAACGGATGTGTGCTATCACTGTGTTACCAGCGATACCAACACGCTGTTTCCACCGATACGGAGAAGTCATGATCGTCATCACCGGGGCCACCGGAGCCCTCAACGGCGCCACCGCCGACCACCTGCTCGAGCACCTCGCGCCGTCCGACCTGGCGGTGGTGGCCCGCGACCCCGCCCGCGCCCAGCGGTTCGCCGACCGTGGCGTCGAGGTCCGCCGAGGCGACTACGCCGAGCCGGAGACCCTGCCGGCGGCCTTCGCGGGCGCCGACCAGCTCCTGCTCGTCTCGTCGAGCGACCCGGCCGCCGACGCCGTCGCGCTGCACCGTGCCGCCGTCGACGCAGCCGTGGACGCCGGCGTCGGCCGGGTCCTGTACACGAGCCACCAGGGCGCCGCGCACGGTTCGCCCTTCGTACCGGCAGCGCACCACGCCGCCACCGAGGACCTGCTCCGCGACTCGGGGCTGCCGTGGACGAGCCTTCGGAACGGCTTCTACGCGCACAGCGCCGCCTGGATGACGGGCCCGTGGCAGGAGACCGGCACGGTGTCCGTCCCCGTCGACGGCCCGGTGTCGTGGACCGCCCGCGAGGACGCCGCCGAGGCAGCCGCCGCGATCCTGCTCGCCGACCAGCCGTTCGACGGGCCGGTGACGCTCACCGCTCCGGACGCGCCGACCTTCGCCGACCTGGCTCGGCAGGCGTCCGAGGTGTCCGGTCGGACGATCGGGTTCGAGGCCCTGGGCGAGGACGAGTGGCGTGCCCGTGCGCTGGCCGCGGGACAGGACCCGCACATGGTCGGGTTCCTGCTCGGCATGTACCAGGCCGCCGAGCGGGGCCTGTTCGCCGGCACCGATCCGCTGCTCGGCGAGCTGCTCGGTCGCGCCCCGCGCCCGGTCCGCGACCAGCTCAGCTGAGCGACGCGACCTCGTCGAGGATCGCCCGGATCGCGGCGGGGTCGTGGGCGAACCGTCCGAGGAACAGCCCGCCGATCCGGCCCTGCCCCCGGGTGAGCAGGCCCGGTCCGGCACTGCCCCCGTAGAGGACGGTGCTGCCGTGCAGCTCGGGCCGGGTGGCGAGGTGCTGCTCGATCCCGTCGAGCACCGCGACGATGTGGTCGTCCGGTGCGGGTGCCGGTGCGCCGATCGCCCACACCGGTTCGTAGGCGACGGTCAGGGGTTGGGCGAGACCGTCCGCGACGGCGGTCGAGACGGCCCGGTCGAGCTGCGCGGTCACCGCCGCCACGGCCTGCGTCGGATCGGAGGCCCGGTCCGGCTCCCCGACGCAGACCAGCGGACGCAGGTGGTTGCGGTAGGCCGCGTGCACCTTCCCCGCGATCGTCGCGTCGTCCTCGTGGAACAGCGAGCGCCGTTCGGCGTGCCCGATCTCGACCAGGTCGACACCGATCTCCCGCAGTTCGGCGCCGGAGACTTCTCCGGTGAACGCGCCCGCATCGGCCCACGACAGGTCCTGCGCGGCGAGCTGCACACCGGTGCCGGCGAGCAGGTCACGCACCGGGACGAGCGCCGGGAACGTCGGCGCCACGAAGAGCGACGCAGCACCCGAGCACACCGCGGGGTGTCGCCGGGCGATGTCCGCGACCTCAGCCGCCCACGACAGCGTCCGGGCGTGCGAGAAGTACGTCTTCAGCGACACCCCGACGGTGATCACGGGGCGACCGTCTCCACGACGAGGGCGAAGGACAGCGCGCCGGGGTCCGCGGTGCCGACGGCCTGGTCGGCGTGCGTTCGCGCCCGGCCCATCTTCGGCACGAGGGACTCCGTCGCGTCCGCTGCCTGACGGGCGGCACGGACGGCGTCGCCCCAGGCCTCGGCGAGCGCCGCCCCGGCGTCGAGCCGGGTGCGGAGCACCTCGTCGAACGGAACCAGGGCGTCCACCATCGTCTTGTCACCGACGGTGGCACCGAACGCGAGCACGGCCTCGGTGGCCGCGCGGACCCCCTGCGCGACGGTGGCACCGGACGGACGCGAGTCGTCCCCGACCACGCGACCCAGTGCCTCCAGGGCGGCGCCCCAGATCGCACCGGACGTGCCGCCGGCCTTGTCGGACCAGGCGTCCGCGGCGACCAGCAGGACGGTGCCGGCACCGGCACCGCGGGTGACCGCGTCGGCAGCTGCGGCGTCGGCGGCGTGCGATCCACGCTGCATCCCGATGCCGTGGTCGCCGTCGCCGGCCACGGCGTCGATGCGGCCGAGTTCGTCGGCGTGCTCGTCGAGGACGGCGCGGACCGCGGCGAACCCGGCGGCGACCTGCTCGGCGACCGCGCGGGACTCGTCGGTCGCCGGGCCGATGCCGACGCCCTCGGCGTCCGCCACCACGGTGGACGGGTCGACGCGCTGTCCGGCGACCGCACCGCCCTTGCGGTAGGCGGGGGTGTCCGCGGGTGCTGCCCAGAGTTCCTCGAGCTCGTCGTCGAGCCAGAACAGCGTCAGGGAGACCCCGGCCATGTCGAAGCTCGTGACGAGTTCGCCGACCTCGGGCTCCACGATGACGACGCCGGCGTCCGTCAGGCGCCGCTGCACCGAGCGGTAGACGACGAAGAGCTCCTCGTACTTGACCGAGCCCAGACCGTTCAGGATCGGCACCACCCGCTGGTTCTCGAGCGTCACGCCGTCGGGCAGTTCGTCGAGCAGCCGGGACACCAGCAGCTCGGCCAGCCCGTCCGCGGTGGGGACGTCCGTCTCGTCGATGCCCCGCTCGCCGTGGATGCCCATGCCGACCGCCATCCGCCCCTCGGGCACCGTGAACAGGGGTTCCTCGGCACCCGGCAGCGAGCACCCGGAGAACGCGACGCCGAAGCTGCGCGTCCGGTCGTTCGCCCGCTCGGCGACGGCGGTGACCGTGTCGAGGTCGTCCCCGCGCTCGGCGGCGGCGCCGGCGATCTTGAACACGCAGAGGTCACCCGCGATGCCGCGGCGCTTCGCGCGGTCGTCGGCCGGGGCGCTCGTCACGTCGTCGGTGACGCGGACCGTCCGGACCGGGATGCCGTCGGCCTCGAGCGTGCGCGCCGCGGCGTCGAAGTTCAGGACGTCACCGGCGTAGTTGCCGTAGCTGAGCAGCACACCGCCACCGTGCTCCGCGGCCTTCGCGACACCGGTGACCTGCTGGGCGCTGGGGCTGGCGAACAGGTTGCCCATCGCGGCACCGGCGGCCAGTCCGTGTCCGACCAGTCCGCCGAACGCGGGGTAGTGGCCCGAGCCCCCGCCGATCACGACCGCGACCGTGCCGTCGGGGCTCGTGGTGGAACGGGCGACCCCGCCGTGCACCCTGCGCACCCACCGCTCGTTCGCGGCGACGAAGCCGTCGGTCGCCTCGTCGGCGAAGTCCGCCGGGTCGTTGAACAGTCTGGTCATCGCTTGCTGCCCTTCGGGTCGGTGGTGCGGACGTGCGAGGTGTCGAGCAGTTCGTCGGCCTTGGCCCCGCGGAAGAACTTGGTGCAGAAGATCATCACCGCGGCGACGAACGCCAGGACGCCGAGCGAGACGATGCCGAACGCACCGCTGTCGGTCGGCACCACCTCGTTGATCGCGGTGCGCATGATCGGGGCGACGAACCCGCCCAGGTTGCCGAGCGAGTTGATCAGGCCGATGCCCGCGGCGGCTGCGGCACCGGTCAGGAACGCCGTCGGGTACGCCCAGGTGATCGGGCCGACGGCCAGGAAGCTCGCGACGGCCAGGGTGATGAACAGGATGCCGAGCACGGGCTGCCCGTTCGCACCCGCCCACGCCGAACCGAGGATCGACAGGCCGGTCGTGACGTAGAACAGGGTGCCCCAGCGACGTCGACGTCCGACGGAGTCCGCCCGTGACCCGATCAGGTAGCAGGCGACGAGCCCGACGAGCCACGGGATCGCCGACACCAGACCGACCTGCCAGCCGACGTCCTGCCCGAGCAGCGAGGACACCTGCTGCGGCAGGTAGAACGTCGTGCCGTACACGGCGACCTGCAGGCAGAAGTAGATGATCGTGAAGTACCAGACGCGCCCGCTCGCCATCGCGCGCCAGATGCCCTTCGGGCCGTCCTCGCTGCGGGCGGTGTCCTCGCGCTCCATGGCCGCGGTGAGCGATGCCTTCTCACCCGGTTCGAGCCACTTCGCCTGCTGCGGACTGTTCGTCAGGAACACCAGGGCCGCGATGCCCGCCAGCACCGCGAGGATGCCCTCGCCGGCGAACATGACCTGCCAGCCGTGGAACGGCGTCACCTGGTCGCCGATGCTGATGAGCCCGCCGGACAGCGGGGCACCGATCATCTGCGAGAACGGCTGCGCCAGGTAGAAGATCGCGAACATGCGCACGCGTACCTTGTTCGGGAACCACTCGGACAGGTACATGATCACGCCCGGGAACAACCCGGCCTCGGTCACGCCGAGGATGAACCGCAGGATGATGAACATCGTGTCGTTCGTCGTGAAGGCGAACAGTGCGGCGACGATGCCCCACGTGACGGCGATGCGGGCGAGCCAGAAGCGCGCACCGAACCGCTTGAGCAGCAGGTTCGACGGGATCTCGAAGATCGCGTAGCCGATGAAGAAGATGCCGGCGCCCAGGGCGAAGGCGGCGTCGGAGATGCCGCGGTCGACGCGCAGGGCCTCTTCGGCGAAGCCGACGTTCGTGCGGTCGAGGAACGCGACGAAGTACAGGATGACGAGCATCGGCATGAGGTGCTTCGTCGCCTTGCCGATGGCGGACTGCAGGCCGGGGTCGTTCGTCGACCCGAGCGCGGGGGCAGGGGGTAGTGACACGGGTTCGCTCCTTTGCGAGCACGGTGCGGTCGTTCGTGGCGTCCGGCGGTCGGTTGGGTCGTCCGGACGGGAGGCACGGATCGCGTCGCACGGTCGGCGCGCGTTCCGTGGGCGGCTGGCCCTAGTGCATGTACAGGCCGCCGTCGACGTTGAGTGTCTGGCCCGTGACGAACCCGGCGTCCTCGCTGATCAGGTACGCGACGGCCGCGGCGATGTCCCGCGGCGTGCCGATGCGCGGCAGCACGCCGTCGGCGGCCATCTCGGCCTTCCGTTCCTCGGACAGGGTGCCGCCCATGATGTCGGTGTCGATCGGGCCGGGGGCGATCGCGTTGACCGTGACGCCGCGCGGGCCGAGCTCGCGCGCCAGGCCACGGGTCAGCCCGATCACGCCGGCCTTCGCCACCGTGTACGGGGTCTTGCTGAAGGTGCCGCCGCCGCGCTGGGCGGAGACCGACGACAGGTTCACGATGCGCCCGTAGCCGGATCGCACCATCGACTCCGCCGCCCGCAGGCTGGCGAAGTGCACGCCGTCGAGGTTGATCGACAGCACCCGGTGCCACTCTCCCTCGGGCAGGTCGAGGTAGGCGTGCGCGGACGAGACCCCGGCCAGGTTCACCAGTGCGGTGATCGGCCGGAGCTCGGCCTCGATCGTGTCGAAGGCGGCACGGACGGCGGACTCGTCGGCGACGTTCGCACCGACGCCGACGGCCCGCACGCCGTGCTGCTCGCGGATCTCGTCGGCGACCTGCTCGCTTGCCGTCTGGTCGAGGTCGATGATCCCGACGTCCCACCCGGCCTCGGCCAGGTGGTGGGCGGTGGCGCGGCCGATGCCCCGCGGTGAGGCGGCCCCGGTGAGGACGACGGTGCGGTCCTGGGGGCCCTGGGGGTTCTGTGTGCTCATCGTTCGTGCTCCGGGGCTCAGTGGATCGGCGCCGGGCCGAGGTCGTCCAGCAGCTTCTGCATCGCGACGTACGCCTTGTTCCGGTAGGCGACGAGCTCGGGCGTGCGGTCGGCGGGGACCTCGAGGTACCCGGCGCCGGACTTCGTGCCGAGTTCGCCGGCGTCGACGTGCTGCTGCAGCGACGGCGGGGTGGCGAAGCGTTCGGGCCAGCGGGTCTGCAGCGACTCGAAGCAGAACGCGTACACGTCGAGCCCGGCCATGTCGGCGATCGCGAACGGGCCGAAGAACGGCAGGCGGAACCCGAACGTGGTCCGCACGATGGTGTCGATGTCGTCGGGGCTCGCGATGCCCTCGTCGGCGATCTTCGTGGCCTCCTCGAACAGCGCGTACTGCAAGCGGTTCAGGACGAACCCCGTGGAGTCCTTCACCCGCGCCGACTGCTTGCCGGTCGCGGCCACGACGGTCTCGCCGACCTCGATCGCGTGCTCGTTCGTGGTCGGGTGCGGGATGAGCTCGACGCCGGGGATGAACGGCGCCGGGTTCGAGAAGTGCACACCGAGGAACCGCTCCGGGCCCACGACCGCCTCGGCCAGCGACTCGATCAGGATCGTCGAGGTGTTCGAGCCGATCACGGCGTCCGGGCGGGCGGCCTCGCTGATGCGGCGCAGCGTGGCGTGCTTGATCTCGAGCTTCTCGGGCACGGCCTCCTCGATGAAGTCCGCGTCGGCGACGGCGGCCTCGATCGACTCGGCGGCGCTCAGGTGTGCGCGGACCCGTTCGACTGCGTCCTCGGGGAACAGCCCGTCGGCGACGAACTGGGCGGTCTCGCCGAGCAGCCGCTCCAGGTTCTGCTGGGCGATCTCGGCCGAGACGTCGGCGATCCGGACGGTGTGGCCGGCGAGGGCGAGGACCTGGGCGATCCCGCCGCCCATGTAGCCGGACCCGACGACGGCGATGTCGAGGGTGCTCATCGCGTTGCTCCTTCGGTGCTGGTTGCCGTCGCCGCGTCGAGCTTCGTGGTCGCGAGGACGGATCGGATGTACTGCTGGTTGGTGGCGCAGACGCCGAGGCTGTCCCCGCCGTACTGCTCGGTCATGACGATCCCGCGGAACCCGTCGGCGACGGCGTCGCGCAGGACCTGGCGGTAGTTGATGAGGCCCGTCTCCATGGTGCTCGGCGCACTCGTCGCCCAGCTGCCGTCGCCGGCCTCGTCACGCGTGTAGTTCTTCACGTGCAGGTAGTTGGTGTGCGGCATCGTCTTCGCGAAGAGCTCCCGCCAGTCCTCGACGGGTCGGTGCAGACGGATGAGGTTCGCGACGTCCGCGTTCAGCCCGACGTTGTCGAGCCCGATCTCCTCGACCAGGCGGACCGCGCTGTCGGCGGTGCCGAGGTACGTGTCCTCGTACAGTTCGAGCGCCATCGGCAGCCCCACCGAGGCAGCGTGCTCGCCGAGCTCCCGCAGGCGCTTGACCGCCGCGGCCCAGACCTCGGGGTCGTCCGGGTCCTTCGGTCCCGGCACCGTCCAGAACCACAGCGCGCGCTTCTGGGCGTCGGTGAACGGCTGGTGCAGCCCCGTCGAGAAGACCTGCATGCCCCACTCGGCCGCCGCGTCGATGGTGCGGTGGGCGTAGGCCAGGTTCTCGTCCTCGTGCCCGGGCTGGATGACGCTCTTGCGCTGCAGGTGCACGGACGGGATCCCGATGCCGTGCGACTTCGCGACGGCGAACAGCTCGTCGCGGCGGGAGGCTTCGAGGTCTGCGGGCCGGATGTGGCTGTCGGCGAGTTCGGCGAGCGAGAAGCCGACGGCCTCGATCTGCGCGAACACCTCGTCCCACACCTCGGCGGGGGCATCGTGGAAGGCCGTCCCGTCGCGGGTGACCTGCGCGAACCCGTGCAGGCACGCGGCGATCGGCCAGGTCTTCGACGTCCAGGTGGTGGGGTCCCAATCCTGGTCGACCCAGTCCTGTGGAGTGGTCACGGAATGCTCCCTTGCATGTCGTGGTGGTTCAGCGATGAACCTCTTTCCTATAGGAAAGATACTCCCACGTCGCCGGAACGCAACCCCTCGCCTCAGCTCGTGTGCGAAGCGTCCGCGCGCGAACGCAACCGGACGGCGTCGATGTGGAGCCGCATCGCGGCGACGGCCGACGTCGGGTCCGCAGCCAGCGCCTCCAGGATGGCCCGGTGCTCCCGAACCGCACGATCCGTGTCGTCCCCGCCGCCCTCGACGATCTGCCGCATGCGGTGCACGCGCGTCGTGATGATCTCGGACATCTCCTCGAGGAACGGGTTCCGCGTCGCGTCGAAGATCAGCTGGTGGAACTGCCAGTCGCTCCGGAAGAAACGGGCCATCAGCGCTTCCGGGGCGTGCGCAGCACCGACGGACGCGACCTCGGCGGCCACCGCAGCCTGCTCGTCGAGCGCTGCCGCCAGTCGCTCGCGCAGGCCGTCGACGTCGCCGCGGGCCGCGAGCTCGACGGCGCCGCTCTCCACGATGAGCCGGGCGTCGAACAGGGCCTCGAGCTGGTCGCCGGCCAGGGGCGGGGAGACGCGGTAGCCCTTGTTCGCCTGTCGGGTGACGAGGCCGGTGCGTTCGAGTTGCACCAGGGCTTCGCGCACCGGGGTCGGCGAGACCCCGAGGGAGCGCGCCAGTCCGTCGATCGACAGTCGCATGCCCGGTTCGACGTCGTGGCCCATCAGGACCTCGAGCACCCGGTCGTAGACGCGGTCACGCAGACCGAGCTGCGTGATGCGCTCCGTCCCGAAGCCGGGCATGGTCGTGGACATGGATCGATCCTAGAGAATCCACGAACTCGCTCCGATCAGTAGATCGCGTCGATCCCCAGGAGGTCACCGAGGCCGAGGCCGCGCTGACTCGTCTCGCACGTCGACACCGACGGCTTCATCACCAGGCCGCTGTTCGCGGCCGTGTGCCCCAGCCCGTAGGCATGACCCCACTCGTGCGTGGCGACGCCTCGCAGGTCGAACCGTGCCCCGGAGCAGGTCGCGGCGGCGGACCAGTTGACCGACGTCGAGTACCGCTGGTCCGTCTCGACGGCCGTGCCGGAGCGCGACCACACGCAGGTCACGCCGAGGGTGCCCTTCGGCAGCGACCCCCACCCGACCACGCTCGACGCGTTCGCGGCTCCGCAGCCACCGGTCGCGGTGACGCCCATCGCCTGCTTGAGCACCCCGAGGTGCTTCTGGTCGGCGGTCGACGTAATCGTCCGTCCGCACGACGAGACCGGCCCGGTCCAGGCGTCGGCTCCGGCCCCGATCGCCGACGGACCGGTGACCTTCTGGTTGTTCGGGTTGTAGCTCCAGTTCACCGGGCCCGCCCAGCGGAACCCGAGCCGGGTGTACGAGGTGTCGGTGCAGCTCGTGGCCGCCTTCGTGGCCGACGTGGTGGCCGCTCCGCGCGACACGACAGCGGCGGCCACCCTGTCGCGCAGCGCCTGGCGTTCCTGCCGGACGGCGGCCGCCGACCCGGACCACGCGTCATCGACGCGCACCGCGACACCCGCACGGCCGGTGTTCGTGATCGACACGTCCCCGCCGTCGTCCACACCCGACGCGGCCACCGGCAACGCGGTGACCGTCGTGCCCGGTTCCGGCACGACGAACTGCCGGCCGTCGGGCAGCACGATCGTCGGCGTGGCCACGGCGCACCCGCTCGCGAGCTGCTCGAGGGTGACACGGTCCCCCTGGCACGCCGGCGCTGCGACCGCCGGCGAACCCGGGCCGGTCGAGACGACGACCGCGGCCAGCGCGATACCGAGGGTGACCGCACCTGCGGTCCACGACGACGTCCTCACGATGATGGTTCTCCTGTCATGACGCGCCGAGGTCCCCCGGCGACCAGGACAGTGTGCGGATCGTCACTCGGGGCAGTCAACCCCCCGAACTGCCACTCCCGGCCGGTCGATCGCTCCCGTCCGGCACCCGCACGAACCGCGGCGCCCCACGGTCCCGCAGTCGGAACCCCAGGTGCTGGTACAGCCCGATCGCCCCGGTGTTCCCGGCGGCCGCGTGCATCAGAGGAGTCTCGCCGCGCTCCCGGATCCCGTGCGCGACGGCGAGCACCAACCGACGCCCGAACCCCTGCCCCCGGTACGCCTCGTCCGTGCACACCGCGCTGATCTCGGTCCACCCCGGCGGGTGCAACCGCTCCCCCGCCATCGCGACGAGCCGACCGTCCCGCCGGATGCCCAGGTACGTGCCGAGCTCGATCGTGCGCGGCAGGAACGGCCCCGGCTTCGTCCGCTCCACCAGGGCGGTCATCTCCGGCACGTCGTCGGGCGTGAGCACGACGGCTTCGCGATCCGGCGCACCCTCGATCGCCTCACCGGTGAGCTGCACGCCGCCGGCGCCCTCGACGAGCTCCCACCCCTCGGGCAGGACGGCAGCCGCGCCCACGCCGAGCATCCCGCCCGACCCGAGCAGCGCCCGGACGTCCTCCCAGTCCTGCGCAGTGGGCTGCGCGGGGATCCCCGTCCACACCGACACGTCGGTCTGGTACCGGACGACGTCGCCGCGCCGCTCGGCGAACCGGGCGTGGTGGCTGTTCAGCGCGGCCATCGCGGGCGCGTCGAGCACCCGTGTCGGGGTGCCGTCGTCGGCCATCGTCAGGTCGAGGGTCCGGAGCGCCTCGCCGCGCGGGTCACCGCCACGGAACCCGAGGTCCTCGATCCGCCGACGATCGCCGTCCGCCCACCCGGCGGTGTCCGCGACGACACCGGAGGCGTAGTGGTTCGTGGCACGGTGGATGACCAGCTCGACGTCTGCTGCCGAGGTCACGAGGACCTCTCCGGGTCGGGTCAGCGCGGTCGAGGTCGGCGCAGTCGTCGTCATCCCACCATTCTCCGCCCGCGGCGAGCGCCGCCGGCGCATCGTTGCACCCGGTGACGGCGCACCGCGGCTCGCACGGTGCGAGGGGCCCACGGCCCGTGCGAGGTTCCGTACTCGGTGCGAGGGCACGTGCACCGCACGGAGTACGGAACCTCGCACCAGACCGAGCGTCAGCGCCCGCGCCAGCCTCTGGCCGTACTTCGTGGCGGCAGCGGCCGCGATCCACGGTTCGGTGTCCCGGTAGAAGGTCGCGAAGTCGCTCATCCCGCACACCGCGACCGTCGAACCGGATCTCGCCCGCGAGTCCACACATCAGCGCTCTCCCTCGGTGTCCGCCGGCGCGGGGTCGGTGTCCGCCGGCGCGGGGTCGGTGTCCGCCGGCGCGGGTTCGGTGTCCGCCGGGGCGTTCCCCACGATCCACGTGTCCTTCACGCCACCGCCCTGCGACGAGTTGACGACCATGCTGCCCTCGGGCGCGACGCGCGTCAGGGCGACGTCGGCCAGGTGCACGTCGTCCGGTCCGGTCCCCGTCGCGTAGACGAAGGCCCGCAGATCCACGTGCCGCGGGTCGAGACCGGCGGGTCCGATCGTCGGGTGCGAGGACAGCTGCACCACCTCCTGCCCCACCCACGCGGCGGGGTCCGCGGCGATCTCGCGTCGTCGCTCGGCCACCTCGGGGGCGCTCGCGCTCGGTCCGATCAGGACCCCGCGCCCGCCCTCGCCGTCGACCGGCTTCGTGACGAGTTCCCCGACGCGGTCCAGGACCGACAGCCGTTCGACCTCGATGCTCGTGCGGTACGTCGGCACCGATGCCAGCAGGGGTTTCTCGTCCAGGTAGTACCAGATCAGGTCCGGCACGGTGACGTACATCGCCTTGTCGTCGACCAGCGCGTTGCCCGGTGCGTTCGCCAGGTAGACGCGTCCTGCCTCCGCCGCGTCGAGGATCCGGGCACCGAGGTCGGGAGCCTGCTCCGACGTCAGTGCGGTGACGTCGCGGTCGATCCGCAGGTACAGCCCGTCGAGCACGTCGCCCGTCGTCGCGTCGACCACGCGTCCGTCACGGACGTCCAGGTCGGATCCGGACAGGAGGCGCAACCCGGCCCCGCGGGCCAGGCTGCGGTGTTCGAACCACGCGCCGGCGGCGGGGCCGTCGCTGACGAGTGCGATCACCGGGTCGGTCGCGCCCGTCACCGCGGTGGTGTTCGCGCAGAGGGTCCGGCGGAGCCGGTCGGTCACGCCGTGCGGGTCGCGCAGGTGCACCGGCCGCGGGGCATCCGGCACGACGTCGTCCATCAGCTCGCGCAGGGCAATGCCGTACGCGACGCCCGAGGGCGAGCGGACGTTGTCCTCGAGCACCCGCCAGCCGCCGAACTCGTTGCGCACCAGGTCGAACCCGAGCACCGGCGCACGGACGGCGGTCGCCGGCAGCCGGGTGGCGTCCGGGTCCCAGCCCTTCGCACCGACGAAGTGGTCCGCGTCCAGCACGCCGTCGGCCACGATCCGCCGGTCGCCGTACGCGTCACGCAGGAACAGCTCGATCGCACGGGCCCGCTGCCCCAGGCCACGCTCGAGCTGCGACCACTCGTACGCGCTGATCGTCCGGGGAACCAGGTCGCAGCCGAACTCCTGCGCACCGCCGTCGACAACGAAGCCGACGTGGTGCTCGCGGGTCCAGACGTCGCGCGCCGTGCACCGCTCGATCGCGGTCTGGGCGTCCCAGCCGCTGAAGAAGGCCGCCAGGTCACGGAACGCCGGACGGGGGCGTGCCCCGGGGCCGACCGCCTCGTCGCCGGCGCGGACGCGGTACCCGGGGATCGGGACCACCGGGTCCTCCTCGCGTCCGGACGGGAGCCCAGCGGTGTCCTCCACCACCAGGGCGACGACGTCGTCCATCTCCCCCCGCTCGGCGTACGCGGTGCGCTGCCGGTCCGTGGAGTTGCCGCGGGCCAGGGTCGCCTCGAGCAGCTCCGTCACCGTCCCCCAGTCGCCGAGCTCCTCGAGCTCCGGCCGCAGGCGGGACACGAGCTGGCGCACCGCGACCTCGGCGGGCAGGCGTTCGGGGTGCTGTCCGAGGCCGACGAGTTCGCCGCTCAACCCGGAGCGGGCGGCCTGCCACATCGCCGCACGGTGCAGGGGCTCGCTGCGCGGGTGCCACTCGGCGCCGGACACGACCGACTTCTCGGCCTTGCGCACGGCGGCGCGGAAGAGTCCGGCGATGAGCACGGCGTCGTCCACCACCGGGGTCGCGTCGCAGACCCGCAGCTCGAGCGTCGGCGCGTGCGACGACGGCCGCACGTCGAAGTAGGCCATCTTCTTGTCGGCGATCACGCCCGAGGCGATCAGGTCGTCGAGCACCCGGTCGTACTCGGCGGCGTCCGCGACCGGTCCGAAGCTGCCGGCCGACGGCCACCGCTGCCAGATGATGCTCCGGAACGAGGCGTACCCGGTGTCCTGCCCGTTCCAGAACGGACTCGACGCACTCAGGGCCAGCAACGCCGGGAGCACCGGCGCCACACGCTGGGCGACCAGCACCGCCAGGTCGCGGTCGCTCACGCCGACGTGCACCTGCAGCCCGCAGATGAGCTGTTCGTCGACGAGCATCCGGTACTGCTCCTGCATCCGGCCGTACCGACCGCCGGCGCTCAGCTCGAAGTCGGCGTACTCCGACCTCGGCGCGGTGCCGACGGCGGCGATGGTGACCCCGGCCGGGGCGATCGCGGCGCTGAGCTCAGTGCGCAGGTCGACGATCACCCGCCGCAGGTCGTCGAGGGTCCGCACCACCGGGGTGTTCGTCTCGATCGTCGTGCGCTGCAGTTCCGCGCCGAAGCGATCCGTGGGCAGTTTGGGCAGAAGGCGCGGGGCCTTCGCGGAAAGTCGGCCGGACTCGAGGTCGATGAGGTGCAGCTCTTCCTCGGCGCCGAGCGTCAGCTCTGCACTCATGGCTGGAACCTACGCGTCTGCCCTGTGGCGCGTCCGCCGCCGGCTCCGGCCGACTCATGCTCGTAACATATGTCATATATTGGTGTGATGACTCCCCTCCTTGAGACATCGGCGCTGACGCGGCGGTTCCGCAGCGCAGCAGGCCATGACGCGACCGTCCTCGAAGACGTCTCCGTGAACGTCGGCCGCGGCGAGTTCGTCACCGTCGTCGGTCCGAGCGGCTCCGGCAAGTCGACGCTCCTGCAGTGTCTGTCCGGGCTGGACTCGCCGACCAGTGGCACCGTCCGGATCGACGGCACCGACCTCGCGACCCTCCGGGGCGACTCGCTGGCTGCCTTCCGACGCGACCACCTGGGGTTCGTGTTCCAGTCGTACAACCTCATCCCCGCCCTGACCGCTTTCGAGAACGTGGCGCTGCCGCTCCGGCTCGTGACCGGGTCGGTCGATCGCGTGGTCGTCCGGAACGCCCTCGAAGCGGTCGGTCTCGGCGCGGTCGTCCAGAACCGCCCCGGCCAGCTCTCCGGCGGTCAGCAGCAGCGCGTGGCGATCGCCCGCACCATCGTCACCCAGCCGGACGTCGTGTTCGCCGACGAACCGACCGGCGCCCTGGACACCGAGTCCGGAGCACGCGTGCTCGAACTCCTGCGTGCGGCGGCCACGGGGTCGCGTTCGGTCGTGATGGTCACGCACGACCTCGAGGCCGCGGCACTCGGCGACCGCGTGCTCGTCCTGCGCGACGGACGCCTGCACCGGGAGCTCGTCACTCCCTCGGTGCCGGAGATCCTCGAGGCGGTGTCCCGGTGATCACACGTCTCGTCCTCGCCGAGGTCGTCCGGGCTTGGCGGCTCTGGACCTCGACGTTCGTCGTCATGGTCTTGACCGCCGTCGTCGCGCTCGTCTGCGCGGGTGACGTCTCGACCGCCGCTGCGATCACCGACACCGTCGACGCAGCCGGCCTGCGCAACCACGCGATGGTCTTCGGAGCGATGAACGCCATCGTGGTCATCGGCGCACTCAACGTGCTCGTGACGTTCGCGATCCGCGTCCAGCGCCGGACGTACGCGCTGTGGCAGTTCGGCGGTCTCGGGCCTGCGCTGATCCGCCGGGTCGTGCTCGCACAGGCGGTCACGTTGTCCCTCGTCGCGTTCGGAACCGCCCTGACGCTGATGCCTCTCACACTCCGGAGCCTGATGGCCTTCCTCTCGGCGCCCCTCCGGAACCCCGGCGCGCCAGCCCTCGATCCGCGCCTCGGCGTGCTCGAGGCAGTCACCGCCTTCGTGGTGTTCGAGCTCGTGGTGCTTCTCAGCGCACTCGGGGCTGCACGTTCGGCGTCGACGACCCCCGCCCTGGACGCCGTCCGTGAGTCCGAATCCGAGCCCGCCCGTCCCAGCCGCGGCCGGAAGATCACCGCCTGGGTGCTCGGAGGCGTCACCGTCACGATGTACGTGCTGACGCTGCTCGGCGCGCGGGGCGTCACGATGCTCTTCCTCGTGCCCGCGATGGGGTTCGTGATCACGGTCGCACCCTGGTCCTGCCGATCGCTCGTGTCGGCGTGGACCGCAGTGCTCCCCGGGGCTCCGGCGGCGTGGTTCCTCGCGCGCGAGTCGCTGAGGTACCACGTCGCGCGGAGCCACTCGGCGATCGCACTGCTCGCGGTGGCGATGCTGCTGGGCTCACTCACCGGCCTGGCGGGCGTCTGGGACTCGCCCGCGTACTACCTGGGCGGCCTCGCCATCTTCGGCGGCCCGGTCCTGATCGTCCTCTTCACCGGTGCTGCCACCGTGGTGATGACGACGATGGGCCGACGACGGGACGTTGCCCTGCTCGTCGCCGCTGGCGGGACCTTCCGGACGGGGCTCGTCGCTGCGGTACTGGAAGCCGTCGCGGTGGTCGTCACCGCGGCGCTCATCGCAGTACCACTCGCGATCGCGACCATCCCAGCGGCCCTGACGAGTTGGACGGACCCGCTTCGTCCCGTGCCGTTCGTGGTCGCCGTCGGACTCGTCATCATGGTGGTGGCGACGACCGCACCGGTCCTGCAGGCTCGGCGCCGACCGTTGGGCCCACAACTCATCGACACCGGAGTTTGAGCCCGCATCCGCCGGTCGAACACCAACGGGGCCGAGCACCGTGCGCACCTCGACAATCCCTGCCAGCGCGCGGTGCCCTACCCCCGCGTCCGCGCCAACCGCCGGTTCAGCGCCCCGTTCAGCAGCGCGACGAGCAACCCCACCGCGAACACGAGCGTCCCGAAGCACAGCACCTGCGGCGGCATCCCGGCCTTCGCAGCCCCGTAGACGAACAGTGGGAAGGTGACCGCGGGCCCGGCGACGAACGAGGTGATCACGTAGTCGTCGATCGACATCGCGAGCGCGAGCAGCCCCGCGGCGAGCATGCCCGGCGCCAACAGCGGCAGGGTGACGAGCCGGAACGCCTGGAACGGCGTCGCCCCGAGGTCACCCGCGGCCTCCTCGAGTGCGCGCGAGGTGCCCG
Organism: Curtobacterium sp. MCPF17_051; assembly: GCF_003234595.1. Lineage (NCBI taxonomy): Bacteria > Bacillati > Actinomycetota > Actinomycetes > Micrococcales > Microbacteriaceae > Curtobacterium > Curtobacterium sp. MCPF17_051. Next base: position 73,521 of record NZ_QKSE01000014.1, read on the forward strand.
CGATCCGGGCCCGCAGCACGACGACGACGTAGGCGACGTCGAACGCCACGTGCGTGATGAGCACGGTCAGGAACCCGGTGCCGAGCCCCACCGACAGGAAGAAGGAGAGCGACGCGGAACCGACGACGATCGAGGGGGCCGCGATGTCGGCGAACACGACAGTGTTCACGGCACCGCGACCCGGGAACCGGTACCGCTCCAGCGCCAGCGCGAGGGGCAGCCCGATCGCGACGGAGATGATCGCGGCGAGGAACGCGACGAGCACCGAGGTGACGAACGCCGCCCCGAGCCCGGACACGTTCACCAGGTTCGCGTACCAGTAGGTCGTGAAACCGTTCCAGGCGAACGACAGCCGGTTGGTGGGGGCGTCGTTGAACGAGTACACGATCATGTAGACGATCGGCACGAGGGTGATCGCGATCGTCACCCAGTACACGATGGCGAGCCAGGGCCCACGACGGTTCACCCCGTGACGACGCGGACGGCCGGCGACGGAACCGGTCACGGGCGAGGCCGGAGCGGCGGCGGAACGGGACGGTGCGACGGCGGTCATACGAGGTCCTCGAGGTCGTCGGTGCCGGAGACGCGGGCGTAGATGAACAGGATGATGCCGAGCACGACCATGAGCACGGTCGACAGGGCTGCGGCGACGTTGTACTGCTGGTTGCCGGAGTAGGCGTCCTGGATCGCCTGACCGATCGTGTACGTGTTCGTGCCGCCGAGCAGGGCGGAGTTCACCGGGTCACCGACGCTGTCGATGAAGACGAGCAGCACCCCGGCGAAGATGCCCGAGCGGGACAGCGGCAGCGTGGTGTGCCAGAACGCCCGGAACTTGCCGGCGTACAGGTCGTTCGCGGCCTCGCCGAGCCGGGGGTCGATGCGCTCGAGCGCGGCGTAGATCGGCAGCACCATGAAGGCCAGGTCGTTGTAGGCGTCGCCGAAGATCACCGCGCCCCCGGTGCCGAGGATGTGGAAGTCCTTGCCGGCGAGCCCGATCCCCTGCAAGAAGGTGACGACCGGCCCCTGCGACGCGAGCACGAACGCCCACATGTCGGTGCGGATGATGAACGACACCAGGAAGCTGATGAAGACGAGCATGAGCAGCGGGTTCTTCCGCCGCGGTGACACCCGGAACGCGATGAAGTACGCCACCGGGTACCCGACGACGATGCAGGCGATCGTGGCGGCGGCGCCGTACCAGAGCGACCGGAGCAGGAACGTCAGGTAGGGCACCTGCGGGTCGACGAACAGCGAGCCGTAGATCCCGAAGTTCCAGGTGAACGTGTAGCCGTCGTCCGGGTTGCCGGTCATGAGCGAGACGATCAGCCCGGACACCAGCGGGATGACGAAGAACACGCAGAGGTACGCGGTGCCGACGAGCGCCAGGAAGAACGGCGTGCTCCGACGGCGTCCCCGCCGCACCGGCGCGGGGCCGGCGGACCCACCGGGACCACCGGGAGCGAGCCCCGGCGCCACCCCGACCGCGCTCACGACTGCACCACCGCGTTGAAGATGCCGTTCCACTCCGAGTACTCGTCGTAGTTCTCGAACACCCGGAACTCGTGCGACTGCTCCAGCACGTCCTCAGAGGGGAACACGAGCGGGCTGTCCGCCACGGTGGCGTCGTCGAGTTCGTCCCGCACGTAGTCCTCGGCCGCGGGTACCGGGCAGACGTAGTTGACCCAGTCCTCGACGATCCCGGCGACCTTCGGCGTGTAGTAGAAGTTCATCCACTCGAGCGCCGACACCGGGTTCGCGGCCTGCCGTGGGATGAGCATGTTGTCGTGCCAGGTCATCTGCCCCTCTTCCGGCGTGACGAACTCCAGGTCGGGGAACCCGGACTGCTGCGCCTGGAACACGTCGCCCGACCACGCCTGGGTGATCCAGGTGTCGCCGTTCTCCAACCGGTTGATGTAGCTCTGGTCGTAGAAGCCGGTGACGCTCGGCCGCAGTTCGCGCAGCCAGGCCTGGGCCTTCCGCCAGTCGGCGGGCGTCGAGGTCTCCGGGTCGATGCCGAGCGCGAGCAGTCCGAGCGACCCGAGTTCGGTGTTGTCGCTCATCAGCCCGATGCGGCCCCTGAAGGCCGGGTCCTGCAGGTCCTTGAGCGAGGTGATCTTCCGCCCGGTGTACTTCGGGTTGTAGGCGAGCCCGGTGAACCCGGTCTGCCAGACGACGGAGTGCTTGTTGCCCGGGTCGTAGATGGGGTCCTTGACGGAGTCCGAGGCGTTCGCGGCGAAGTTCGGCAGCCGCGAGTGGTCGAGCTCGCACACGAACCCGTTCTTGATCATCTGGGTCAGCTCGAACCCGTTCGTCATGACGACGAGGTCGTAGCCGGTCGCACCGTGTGCCCGCAGGATCGGGGAGACGGTCGCGTAGAAGGTCGCGTTGTCCTGGATCACCGCCTGGTAGTCGACCGCGATGCCGGTCTCCTGCTCGAACAGCGCCAGCGACTCGGACTTGCCGTGGTCGGAGTCGATGTACAGCGGCCAGTTCGCGAAGTTCAGGGTGCCGGTCGCCTTCGTGTCCTTCCAGAACGCCGCCCAGTCGACGGTGTCCTCGGCGCCGGCGGCGGCGGAGCCCTTGATGCTGCAGCCGGTGAGCAGGGCGGCCAGCGCGGCGGCCCCGCCGCCGGCCAGCAGGCCGCGTCGGCTCACGCGGGCCGACGTCAGCCCGCGCAGCAGGTCCGGACCGGGCACCGTGCCGGTCACGCGAGCGATCCTGCCGTGGCGGGGACGGCCTGGAGGCCCGGGTCGTCCTGGGTGGTGACGGTCGCGTCGGACGCGGGGTGCGCCTCCAGGCCGAAACCGTGGTCGACGCCCCACGTGAGCCAGACCTCGGTGCCGGTCGCGATCCGCGGCCCGCCCTTCGAGTTCTGCGCGAACACCGAGACGCGACCGGCGCCCGGCACGTCGACCAGGTACTGGGTGCTGACGCCGGAGAACGAGACGTCCACGACCCGACCTGGGCCGAGGATGTTCCGTCCGGCCTCGGGGGTCGGTTCGGCGGTGCGGATCTTGAGCTTCTCGGGCCGGACGCCCACGACGACGCGACCGGTGGTGGCGACGGCCCGGTCGGCCGGCACGGCGATGGACCCGGCCGCGGTGGCGACGACGAGCAGGCCGGCGTCGGTGCCGCGGACCTCGCCCTCGAGCAGGTTCGACTGGCCCAGGAAGTTCGCGACGAACGCCGTGCGCGGCAGCTCGTACAGGTCCTGCGGGCTGCCCATCTGCTCGATCCGACCGCCGTTCATGACGGCGACCGTGTCGGCCATCGTCATCGCCTCTTCCTGGTCGTGGGTGACGTGCAGGAACGTGAGTCCGACCTCGGCCTGGATCGTCTTCAGCTCGAGCTGCATCTGGTGGCGGAGCTTCAGGTCGAGGGCGCCGAGGGGCTCGTCGAGCAGCAGCAGGGCCGGCCGGTTCACGATCGCGCGGGCCAGGGCGACGCGCTGCTGCATGCCGCCGGAGAGCTGGGCGGGCCGCTTCGACGCCGACCCCTCGAGCTCGACGAGCCGCAGCGCCTCCTTCGCCTTCGCCATCGGGTCCGGGATCCGGCGCCGCTTCAGCCCGAACGCGACGTTGTCGAGCACGCTCATGTGCGGGAACAGCGCGTAGTTCTGGAACACCGTGTTGACGGGCCGCTGGTACGGCTTCGTGTCGGTGACGTCCTGGCCGCCGATGGTGATGGTGCCGCTCGTGGGTTCCTCGAGCCCGGCGACGAGCCGCAGGGTCGTCGTCTTGCCGCAGCCCGACGGGCCGAGCAACGCGAAGAACGAGCCGGCGGGCACCGTCAGGTCGAGACTGTCCACCGCGGTGTGGCCGGGGAAGGACTTCGTGATCTGGTCGAGCCGGAGATCGGCTCCCGATTCGGCGAACGTTCCGGTCATTGCCATGGTGCCTCCAGGGGGTGGTCGGCCTCAGCCGATGTAGGACATGACGTGCTTGATGCGGGTGTAGTCGTCGAAGCCGTACTGGGACAGGTCCTTGCCGTACCCGCTGTGCTTGAACCCACCGTGCGGCATCTCGGCGACGATCGGGATGTGCGTGTTGATCCACACGCAACCGGAGTCCAGGTCACGGGCGAAGCGCATCGCACGCGCGTGGTCGGTCGTCCACACCGAGCTGGCCAGGCCGTACTCGACGCCGTTCGCCCACGTCAGCGCCTGCTGTTCCGTCGAGAACCGCTGCACGGTCTGCACCGGGCCGAAGATCTCCTGCTGCACGGCCCGGTCGTCCTGGCGCAGGCCGGCGACGATCGTGGCCTCGTGGAAGTACCCGCGGTCGCCCTGTCGTGCGCCGCCGAGCTCGATCGTCGCGTGGTCCGGCAGCGTGTCCAGGAACGACCGCACGTGCGCGAGCTGGTTCGCGTTGTTGACGGGCCCGAAATAACCGTCTGATCCGGTTCTTGCGTTGTGCCGTGCTTCTTCGGCGAGCGCCGCGACGAACTCGTCGTGGATGCCCTGTTGCACGAGCAGCCGGGTGGCGGCGGTGCAGTCCTGTCCGGCGTTGAAGAACCCGGCGGCGACGATCCCGGCCACCGCCGAGGGGATGTCGGCGTCGTCGAACACGATCACGGGTGCCTTGCCGCCGAGCTCCAGGTGGGTGCGCTTGAGGTCACCGGCGGCGGCGCGGGCGACCTCGGTGCCGGCGCGGACGGACCCGGTGATGGACACGAGCTGCGGGGTGGGGTGGTCGACCATCGCGGCACCGGTGGTGCGGTCCCCCACCACGACGTTCAGGACCCCCGGCGGCAGGAACTCGGCGGCGACCTCGGCGAGCAGCAGGGTCGACAGGGGTGTCGTGTCGCTCGGCTTGAGCACGGCGGTGTTGCCCGCGGCGATCGCCGGCGCGAACTTCCACACCGCCATGTTGAGCGGGTAGTTCCACGGGGTGACCTGGGCGACGACACCGATGGGCTCGCGCCGGACGAACGAGGTGTGGTCGGCCAGGTACTCGCCCGCGCTCCGACCCTCGAGGTTCCTGGCGGCCCCGGCGAAGAAGCGGATCTGGTCGACGGACAGCAGGATCTCGTCCTCGACCAGGGTGGCGCGAGGCTTCCCGGTGTCGAGCGACTCGAGGTCGGCGAACTCCGACGCCCGCTGCTCCATCGCGTCGGCGATCCGGAACAGGGCGAGCTGCCGTTCCCCCGGGGTGGTGCGGCGCCACGTCTCGAACGCGGTCGCGGCCGCACCGAAGGCGGCGTCGACGTCGGCGGGGGTGGACACCGGGGACGTGCCGTAGACGTGCTCGTCGGTCGGGTCGACCAGGTCGAACGTGGTGTCGGCGGTCGACTCGACGGAGGCGCCCCCGACGAAGTTCCGCAGGACCCGGGTGTCGGTGTCCGCCGTCGCCGTGCTCTGTGCGTCCAGCATGGCGGTGATACTGACACGGATTCCGGCGGCGCGGAAGAAGGATCCGGAGGTTGTGGAGAACCGTAACAACGGAAATCGTCGCGAAACACGGTGTTCACAACGGAATCCCTTGCGCGCCCCGAACCTCGCTGCCATGCTGTCCGGCATGGCGGCAGCACCACGACGTCCGGGACCCATCGACGACACCTCGAAGCGGATCATCGAACAACTCCAGGCGGACGGGCGCCGCCCGTACGGCGAGATCGGCAAGGCCGTCGGTCTCAGTGAAGCGGCGGTCCGGCAGCGCGTGCAGAAGCTGACCGAGACCGGCGTCATGCAGATCGTCGCGGTCACCGACCCGATGCAGCTCGGCTTCCACCGGCAGGCGATGATCGGCATCCGGGTCAGCGGCGACACCCGAACCGTCGCCGATGCCCTGGAACAGCTGCCGGCGGTCGACTACCTCGTGATGACCGCCGGCAGCTTCGACCTGATGGTCGAGGTCGTGTGCGAGGACGACGACGACCTGATCGAACTGCTCAACGGCACCATCCGGGCCATCTCGGGCGTCGCCGGCACCGAGACCTTCGTCTACCTGCAACTCCGCAAACAGCTCTACGACTGGGGAACGCGATGACCATCGAACAGCCCACCCGCCTCGGCTCCTACGACCCGTTCGCACCGGTCGACGACGCCGACCTGCAGCGGAAGTCCCGGGACCACCTGTGGATGCACTTCGCCCGGCACGGCGCGAACCAGGCCGGCGCCGACGTGCCGATCATGGTGCGCGGCGAGGGCCACCACGTCTACGACAGCCACGGCAAGGAGTACATCGACGGGCTGTCCGGCCTGTTCGTCGTCGCCGCCGGGCACGGGCGGAAGCGCCTGGCCGAGATGGCCGCGAAGCAGGCGGAGACGCTGAGCTTCTTCCCGATCTGGTCGTACGCGCACCCCGCGGCGATCGAGCTCGCCGACCGGCTGGCCGAGCACGCCCCCGGTGACCTCAACAAGGTCTTCTACTCCACGGGTGGCGGTGAGGCGGTGGAGACCGCCTTCAAGCTCGCGAAGTACTACTGGAAGCTCCAGGGCAAGCCCATGAAGCACAAGGTGATCTCCCGCGCGGTCGCGTACCACGGCACCCCGCAGGGCGCCCTGGCGATCACCGGCATCCCGGCGATGAAGGAGATGTTCGAGCCCCTCACCCCTGGTGGCTTCCGGGTGCCGAACACGAACTCGTACCGCGCCGAGGAGATGGGCTTCCCCGGGGGTACCGAGGAGCAGTTCGGCTCCTGGGCGGCGGAACGGATCCGCGAGATGATCGAGTTCGAGGGCCCCGACACCGTCGCCGCGGTGTTCCTCGAGCCGGTGCAGAACTCCGGCGGCTGCTTCACCCCGCCGCCCGGGTACTTCCAGCGGGTGCGCGAGATCTGCGACGAGTACGACGTGCTGCTCGTCTCGGACGAGGTCATCTGCGCCTTCGGCCGGATCGGCACGATGTTCGCCTGCGACACCTACGGCTTCGTGCCGGACATGATCACGTGCGCCAAGGCCATGACCTCCGGGTACTCCCCGATCGGCGCGACGATCATCAGCGACCGGCTGTTCGAGCCGTTCTCCAAGGGGGACACGACCTTCTACCACGGCTACACGTTCGGCGGGCACCCGGTGTCGGCCGCCGTCGCGATGGAGAACCTCGACATCTTCGAGGAAGAGGGACTGCTCGCCAACGTGCAGCAGAACGCCCCGCTCTTCCGCGCCGAGCTCGACACCCTGCTCGACCTGCCGATCGTCGGCGACGTCCGGGGTGACGGCTACTTCTACGGCATCGAGCTCGTCAAGGACAAGGCCACCAAGACGACCTTCGACGACGACGAGTCCGAGCGGCTGCTGCGCGGGTTCCTGTCGAAGGCACTGTTCGACGCGGGGCTGTACTGCCGGGCCGACGACCGCGGTGATCCCGTCGTGCAGCTCGCACCGCCGCTGACGATCGGGCAGCCGGAGTTCCGCGAGATGACGTCGATCCTGCGGAGCGTCCTGTCCGAGGCCTGGACGAAGATCTGACCGTGGGCGGCTACCGGGGCGTCTCGTTCTGGCTCGACCAGCTCGCGTCCACCGGACGCGACGACCTGACGCCCCGGCCGCCGCTCGACGGCGACACCACGGCCGACGTCGTGATCGTGGGCGGTGGACTGACGGGTCTCTGGACCGCGTGGTACCTGCACCGGGCCGACCCGCGCCTCCAGATCGTCGTCCTCGAACGCGAGATCGCCGGCTTCGGCGCGTCCGGTCGGAACGGCGGCTGGTGCTCGGCGCTGTTCCCGCGGTCCGCCTCCGCGATCGCCGAGGAGCACGGGCGCGACGCCGCGCTCGCGCTGCGGGCCGCCATGCGCGACACCGTCGACGAGGTCGGCCGCGCCGCGTCCGAAGCCGAGGTCGACTGCGACTACGTGAAGGGCGGGACCGTCCTGTACGCACGCTCCGCCGTGCAGGAACGCGCCGCCCACGACGAGGTCGCGTCCTCCGCGGCATGGGGCGACGACATGACGTGGCGACCGGCTCGAGCGGGCGACGCCGCCGGATCGGCGGGTGTCGCGTGGACCCCGGACTGCGCGCGCGTGCAGCCCGCCGCGTTGGTGCGTGGCCTCGCCGCCGCCCTGGAGGCCCGTGGCGTCCGGATCGCGGAGCACACGCCCGTCTCGTCCTGGGATCGCGGGCGTGTGATCACGTCGCGCGGGACCGTCACGGCGGGCGCCGTGGTGATCGCGGTCGAGGGGTACGGCGCCCAGCTGGAGCAGACGAAGCGGCGGATCCTGCCGCTGTACTCGCTGATGATCGCGACGGCCCCGCTGCCGGCGTCCGCGTGGGAGCGCATCGGGCTCGAGCACGGGCAGACGTTCTCCGACTACCGGCACCTGCTCGTGTACGGGCAGCGCACGGCCGACGACCGGTTGGCGTTCGGTGGCCGCGGAGCCCGGTACCACTGGGGTTCCGCGATCACGCCCGGGTACGACCGGGTGCCGCGGGTGTTCGAGCACCTGCGGAGGGCGCTGGTCGACCTGTTCCCCGTCGTCGCGGACGCCCCGGTCACCCACACGTGGGGCGGACCGCTCGGGGTCCCGCGCGACTGGTGCGCCTCGGTGACCTGGGACGGCCACGTCGGCAGCGCCGGCGGGTACGTCGGTGACGGCCTGTCGACGACGAACCTGGCCGGACGGACCATCGCCGACCTCGTGCGCGGGGAGTCGACGGCACTGACCGCACTGCCGTGGGTGAACCACCGATCGCCCGACTGGGAGCCCGAGCCGCTGCGGTTCCTCGGGGCGAACGCGGGACTCGTCGCGACCGACCTGGCCGACCGCGAAGAGGCGCTGACCGGGCGGCCGAGTCTGGCGGCCCGGCTCATGGCACCGCTGACCGGAGGACACTGATGGCTGCTGGTCTCGACGCCGACGTCGTGGTCGTCGGAGCGGGGGTCGCCGGGCTCGCCGCCGCCCGGGCGCTCGCACTCGGCGGGCAGCGGGTCGTCGTGCTCGAGGCCCGCGACCGGATCGGCGGACGCACCTGGACCGACTCGTCGCTCGGGGTTCCGGTCGACCTCGGCGCCTCGTGGATCCACGGGGTCGACGGCAACCCGCTCTGGGCCCTGGCGTCGGCGTTCGGCTTCGACACCGTGGAGTTCACGGTCGGCAGCTTCCAGTTCGACGGCCGACCGATCGCCTGGCACGACCCGTCCGGCGCTGCACTCTCCGCCGAGGACACGTCGGCGTTCGTCACGGACCTGCACACCGTCGACGCGGCCCTCGACGCCGTCGTCGCGCATGCTCCACCGCCCTCGACCTACGCGGCCGCCGTCGACACCGTGCTGCGGTCGCTGCGGTGGCAGGGCGACCGGGCCGCACGGATCCGCGAGTACACGGCCCACCGCTCCGAGGACCTCTGCGGTGCCCCCGTGACCGTCCTCGACGCGCACGGCCTCGACGAGGAGCACGTCCCCGGTGACGAGGTGGTGTTCCCCGGCGGCTACGCCCAGTACGCCCGCGCGCTGGCCGAGGGTCTCGACGTGCGACTGTCGTCGGTCGTTCGGTCGGTGACCCAGGCCGGCGACTCGGTGACCGTGGGGCTCGCCGACGGCACCACCGTGGCCGCCCGGCAGGTCGTCGTCACGGTGCCGCTCGGGGTGCTGCGGGCCGGCGACGTGGTCTTCACCCCGCCCCTGTCCGCACCGGTGACCGGAGCGCTCGGCCGACTCGGGATGGGCGCCTACGACAAGGTGTTCCTGCGGTTCCCCTCACGGTTCTGGGGCGACTCGTGGGTGGTCCGGCAGCAGGGGTCCGCCGGGGTCGACTGGCACTCCTGGTACGACATGTCCCGGGTGACCGGTGCGCCGGTGCTCGCCGCCCTGGTCGGTGGTGCCGGAGCCCGTCGGCTCGAGACCCTGCCGGACGCCGTGGTCGTCGACGAGGGGGTGGCGGCGCTGCGGAAGATGTTCGGCGCGTCCGTCCCCCGGCCCGAGGCGTTCCGGATCACCCGGTGGGCCGAGGACCCGTTCTCGCGGGGCTCGTACTCGTACCTGCACGTCGGGGCATCACCCGATGACCACGACCTGCTCGGCACCCCGTCCGGCCGGGTGCAGCTCGCCGGCGAGGCCACCTGGAGCGACGACCCGGCGACGGTGCACGGTGCGCTGCTGTCCGGGCTGCGGGCAGCCGGGCGGTTGCTCGGCACCGAGGTCGCGCCGCTCTCGCTCGCCGACCCGCTGTCCACGCCCTGAGCGCCACACCCCCGAGGGTGTCGGCCCGTGCGACACTCGCTCCCTGACCCCGACGAGGACCCGACCGAGACACGAACACCGGGCCCCGGTCGCCGTCGCGGTCCTGGTGAACCTGGCGCTGAGCCTGTTCCTGCCCGACGAGGTGCTGTTCTTCCCGTCGTGGGTGGTGCCCGTCCTGGGCGTCCTGCTGCTCGCCCCGCTCATCGTCTTCAACCCGCGGCGTCTTCGCGCGCGGTCAACATCATCAGCTGACCCTCCCGACACGACCCGACGGGCACCCCGCGCGAGATGCGCGGGGTGCCCTGGGGCTCAGCCCTTGCGCCACAGCTCGAGCAGGAGCCGGGCCACGGTCACGAGCAAGCTCGCGATCCCCAACCACGGCACTCGACGGCCGTGACGCGGTTCGGTGTCGTTCGACATCGGACCACCTTCGTGTCAGCGCCGGCGGACACGAGAAGTGCAGGCCGAGGGATGCAGCTCGCTCGAGGAGCGGGCTACACTGGTCCGAGTTTGATGCTCGGGACCCCTTGCGTCCCTCGTTCTCCACTCGGAGGACAAATCGAAGCCCACCACTGTTGCTGCAGTGGTGGGCTTCTTCTCTGCCCGGGCCCACGTCCCGGCGATGACGCAGACCCAGGCACCAGCATACTGATATCCGGTGATGCGACCGGGGGTCTTGCACTAGTTGATCGGACGATCAACAATGGCGCATGGACGTCGTCACCGCACCCTCGCTCCCGTCGCCGCTGCACGCCGACACCGGCGCACCCCGCCGGTCCCTCCGCGTCGCCCTCGTGCAGGTGCGGTGGCTCCCCGACCCGGACGAGCACCTGGCCCAGCTCGCCGACGGCATCGCGACCGCCGCAGCGAACGGCGCCACCGCGGTGTTCCTGCCCGAACTGACGCTGCGCCGCTACCCGGGCGACACCCCGGCGAGCGGGACCCCGAAGGACCTCGCCGAGTCGCTGCAGGACGGCCCGACCGTCACCTTCGCCCGTGCCCAGGCGATCGACCACGGGGTGTTCGTGCACGCCTCCCTGTACGAGCAGCCGGACGACGACGACCATCCCAACGACCCGCGCGGGTACAACACGGCGGTCCTCGTCGCCCCCGACGGCGCCCTGGTCGGCCGGACCCGGAAGACCCACATCCCGATCAGCGCCGGCTACCACGAGGACACCTGGTTCCGCCCCGGCGCCGACGCCGACCCGTTCCCCGTCCACGAACCGGCCGGCCTCGGCGCCCGGGTCGGGCTGCCGACGTGCTGGGACGAGTGGTTCCCCGAGGTCGCCCGCGCCTACGGGCTCGCCGGGTCCGAGGTGCTCGTGTACCCGACGGCGATCGGCTCCGAACCGACGTTCCCCGACTTCGACACCGCGCCGATCTGGCAGCGGGTGATCGTGGCGAACGGCATCACCGCCGGGCAGTTCATGGTCGTGCCGAACCGGTGGGGCGACGAGGGCGACATCACGTTCTACGGCTCGTCCTTCATCTCGGACCCGTTCGGCCGCGTGCTCGTCGAGGCTCCCCGTGACACGAGCGTGGTGCTCGTCGCCGACCTCGACCTCGACGCCCGGACGGAGTGGCTCCGGCTGTTCCCCTTCTACCTGACCCGGCGCCCCGACCTGTACGCCGGACTCGTCGACCCCGTCGACGAGGAACGCCACGCGTACGGCGCACGCGAAGCGATCGACGCGGCCCTGGCCGTGGAACCGGCCACCGCCCGGCGCGGGGCGCGCGCATGACGTGGTTGATGCCTCCCGAGACGGCTCCGCAGGAACGCACCTGGATGGCGTTCCCACGCCCCGGCCTGACGCTCGGCGACGACGCGGCGAGCGCCGAGGCCGCGCGCCTGGCCTGGGCGACCACGGCCAACACGATCAGCGAGCACCAGCCGGTGACGGTCGTCGTGGACCCGGTCGCACGCGCGGATGCCGGTCGCCTGCTGTCGTCCGGCGTGGACGTGCTCGAGACGCCTCTCGACGACTTCTGGATGCGCGACATCGGTCCGACGTTCGTCGTCGACGACGACTCCGGGCGACTCGGCGCAGTCGACTGGGTGTTCAACGGCTGGGGTGCGAACCCGTGGTCGACCTGGACGCGTGACGCCGAGGTCGCCGCGACCGTCGCCCGTGCTGCGGGAGCCACGCGGATCCCGTCGTTGCTCGTCAACGAGGGCGGGGCGATCCACGTCGACGGCGCCGGCACCGTGCTCGTGACGGAGACGGTGCAGCTCGACCCGCGCCGGAACCCGTACGCCGACCAGGAGCGCGTCGAGCTGGAGCTGGTGCGCACGATCGGCGCCACGCGGGTCGTCTGGCTGCCACGCGGTCTGACGCGGGACTACGACGGCCTCGGCACCCGGGGCCACGTCGACATGGTGGCGACCTTCGCCGACCCGGGCACGGTCCTGCTGCACGCCCAGCCGGATGCCGGCCACCCGGACCACCTGGTCATGCCCCAGATCCGGCGAGCGCTCGAGCGGGCGACCGACGCGACGATCATCGAGCTGCCGGCTCCGTCGACGCTGTCCGACGACGGTGGACCGGTGGACTGGAACTACGTGAACCACGTCGTGGTGAACGACGCCGTGATCGCCTGCGCGTTCGGCGACCCGGTCGCTGACGACCGCGCCAGGGGCATCCTCGCCGAGGCGTACCCGGGCCGACGCATCCGCTCGATCGACGCCCGCGAGGTCTTCGCGCGGGGTGGTGGGCTGCACTGCATCACGCAGCAGCAACCGGCGGCCCGAGCCACTGCCGCGGTGTACAGCGGGTGCCGATGACCTGTACACCGCGGCCGGTCCGCCCACTGCCGACCCGTCGGTATGGTGCTCCGAACTGATCGGGCGACGCTGCCCGGCCCCGAAGAGCAGGGAAGTCACATGGCATCACCGATCGCGGTCACCGCGCCGGCAGCACCGGTGCGCGGCGGGTCGCTGAAGCGGAGCCTCGGGCTCTGGGCGATCGTCGGACTCGGTCTCGGCTACATGACCCCGACGGTCGTGTTCGACACCTTCGGCATCGTCTCCGAGCAGACCGACGGGGCGGTGCCGAGCGCGTACCTCATCGCCCTGGTCATCATGGCGCTCACCGCGATCAGCTACGGGAAGATGGTGCGCGTCTACCCCGCCGCCGGTTCGGCGTACACGTACGTCCGGGAGTCGATGCACCCGAACCTCGGCTTCATGGTCGGCTGGACGTCGCTGCTCGACTACCTGCTGCTGCCGATGGTGAACGCCCTGATCATCCGTCTCTACCTGGAGCAGGTGTTCCCGGGGCTGCCGCCGTGGGTGACCGTCGTCGTCTACTCGGTCTTCGTGACGACGGTGATCTGCCTGTCGATGCGCGGCACGTCGAACCTCAACATGGTGCTGCTCGTCGGTGCGGTCCTGGCGATGATCGCGTTCGTGGTCTTCACCGTCATCGAGCTCTCCCAGGGCGCTGGTGCGGGCACGATCGTCAGCGCCGAACCCTTCGTGCACGACGGCGTGACGATGTCGGCGCTGCTCACCGGGGCGACGGTGGTGTGCTTCTCGTTCATCGGCTTCGACGCCGTGACGATGTACACGGAAGAGGCGAAGTCGATCCGCATCATGCCGAAGGCGATCATGCTGACCGTCCTGCTCGGCGGCGCGATCTTCCTGGTCTCCGCCTACTTCGCCCAGCTCCGCTTCCCCACCAACGCACCCTTCGGCGAGTTCACCGACGACCCGCTCCCCCAGATCGGCCTGCTCGTCGGCGGCCCGGTGTTCCAGGCGGTCCTCGTGTCGGCCGGCTTCGTCGCCGCGCTCGCCTCGGGTCTCGCCTCGCACGCCAGCGTCGCCCGCATGCTCATGGTGATGGGGCGGAACAACGTGCTGCCGAAGCGGGTCTTCGGCTACGTGCACCCCCGCACGCACACCCCGGTGTTCAACGTCGTCTTCGTCGGCGCGGTCACCCTGCTCGCGATGAGTTTCTCGCTCGACACGATCGCGGCCTACATCAACTTCGGCGCCCTCATCGCGTTCACCTTCGTCAACGCCACCGTGATCGTGCACTTCGCGGTCCGGAACGGACGTCGTCACACGGCGGGCGACCGCTGGCGCTACATCGTGCTGCCGGGGGTCGCGATGCTCCTGACCGGGGTGCTCTGGTCGCAGCTCCATGCCGACGCCCTGATCGCAGGAGGAGTGTGGGCGGCGATCGGGTTCGTCTACCTGCTCGTCATCACGAAGGGCTTCCGGGTCGCACCGAAGGGCTTCGACGAGAACCAGCCCGTCACCGGTGTGAACAAGCAGCTGACCGACCAGGCCTGACCGCCACCACGAGAGGACGCCATGTACGCCGTCACCGACCCCTCCACGGGCACGACCCTCGAGACCTACCCGACCATCACGGACGCCGAGCTGCACGACGCCGTCGCAGCCGCCGACCGCACGCACACCGAGTGGTCGCGGACGACGACGGTCGCCGACCGTGCAGCCCTGCTCCACCGGGTCGCGGACCTGTACCGGGAGCGGCACGCCGAGCTCGCCGCCACGATCGTGCGCGAGATGGCGAAGCCGATCGACCAGGCCGAGGGCGAGGTCGACTTCTGCGCCGACATCTACGACTACTACGCGGACCACGCCGAGGCGTTCCTGGCCGACCAGCCGATCACCCTGGCGGACGGGTCCGAGGGGTCCGCGTTCATCCGCAAGGCCTCCATCGGCGTCGTGCTCGGCATCATGCCGTGGAACTTCCCCGCCTACCAGATCGCCCGGTTCGCCGGACCGAACCTGGTCATCGGCAACACCGTCCTGCTGAAGCACGCACCGCAGTGCCCGGAGTCCGCGCTGGCCATCGAGCGGATCTTCCAGGACGCTGGCTTCCCGGCCGGTGCCTACACGAACGTGTTCGCGACGAACGACCAGGTCGCCGACGTCATCGCCGACCCGCGCGTGCAGGGCGTCTCGCTCACGGGTTCGGCGCGCGCCGGTGCCGCGGTCGCCGAGATCGCCGGCCGGAACCTGACGAAGGTGGTGCTCGAACTCGGCGGCTCCGACCCCTTCATCGTGCTGTCTACCGACGACCTGGACGCCGTCGTCGAGTCCGCCGTCACCACTCGGCTCGAGGGCAACGGCCAGGTCTGCAACGCCCCGAAGCGGTTCCTGGTGGTCGACGGCTTGTACGACGACTTCCTGTCGAAGTTCACCGCGGCGATGTCGGCGGTCGAACCGACGGATCCGAGCGTGCCCGGTGCCGAACTCGGCCCGTTGTCGTCCCCGGCCGCGGCCGACCGGCTGCAGGAGCAGCTCGCCGCCGCGGTCGAGCAGGGTGCGACCGTCGTGACGGGCGGCGATCGCCAGGGCAACGCCTTCCTGCCGACGATCCTGACCGACGTCACGCCGGACAACGACGCCTACCGCGAGGAGTTCTTCGGTCCCGTCGCCGCCGTGTACCGCGTCGCCGACGAGGACGAGGCGATCACCCTGGCCAACGACACCCCGTACGGCCTCGGTTCGTACCTGTTCACCACCGACGCCGACCAGGCACTCCGGGTCGCCGACCGGATCGAGGCCGGCATGGTCTACGTGAACATCGTCGGCGCGGACAGCCCGGAGCTGCCGTTCGGTGGCGTCAAGGGCAGTGGCTTCGGCCGTGAGCTCGGCCCCCTGGGGGCCGACGAGTTCGTGAACAAGAAGCTGATCCGCATCGGCTGACCGACGCGAAGACGCCGGCGTCTTCGCGAGACGCCGCCGAATCAGGCGGCGTCTCGATGATGTGACGGCGCCTGACCAAGACGCCGGTGTGTTGCCTCCCGTCCGTCCGTCCGTCGCCGCTCCCGCCTCGCCACCGGAAGACGCCGTCGTCACGCTTCGACGCCGCGGAACGCGCGAGACGCCGCCGGATCCGGCGGCGTCTCGATGGCATGGAGGCGTCGAGCGAACACGCCGGCGTCTCACGCCGCCACGCCACAGCGCTGCCGCGCGACCGCCGCCGCTACTGCTGCGGGTCGGCGGGCTCGCCGCCGGAGTCCGTGTCGCTGTCCTGCGCGGGGTCCTCCGTCGCGTCGCCCGTGGGCGACCCGTCCGGCAGGTCCTCGGTGTACTGCTCCTGGTCCTTCGTGGGGTCGCTGGACCCGTTCGCTGCGTCACTCATGGCCCGGACGGTACGCGTCAACACCTGGACACGTCAGCGGCTGGATGCGGCACGAATCCGTGACCGGTCGAGACGGTTACGGTGTCGAAGCTGCCTGCGGAACAACCGCCAGGATCTCCTCGGCGACCTCGCGACCGATGCGCACTGCGCCGTCGACGTGCTGGTAGCCCTGCCCGGCCAGGTCGCTCGAGGCGAACCGGATCGGACCGACCGCGGCACGCTGGTCGGCGCCGTAGCGGACGAGCCCGCCCAGGTCGAAGCTCGCCGCGTAGGCGCCGCGCGTCCACTCCTCGGTGCCCCAGTCGCTCTCGTAGTAGACGACCGGTCGCAGGGCCTCGTCGCCGTAGTAGTGCGCCAGCGAGGCGAGCACCCGGGCCCGCCGTTCCCCGGTCGACAGCGCGAACAGGTCGTCGGCGTGCTGGTCGGAGACGAACCCGACCAGGGTGCCCTGCTCGGAACCGTGCGAGGTGTTGTCGTACGCCTCGTGCACGACCTCGTACGGGCTGAACGCGGTGCCGGACAGGCCCGCCGCGCGCCAGAAGGGACGGTCGTAGACGGCGTGCACCTTGATCACGAAGCCCATCGACAGGTGCTGGTGGAGCTGGTGCTGACGTCGGGGCAGCGGCGGCTCGTACGAGATCCGCGAGTACAGGGGCGGCGGGACCGCGACGAGGGCCTGTCGGGCGTGCACCTCGATCCCGCCGTCGGCGAGCGCGACGACCCCGTCGTCGCCCCAGCGCAGCGTCCGGACCGGGGCGTTCAGGTGCACGTCGTCGCCGAGGCGCTCAGCGAGCCGCTCGGACACCTGCTGCATGCCGCCGACGACCCGCTTGTCCAGGATGAAGTCGGCGTCGACCAGGTTGGTGAAGCTCCCGGCGGACGCCGCCATCAGCAGGGCCTGCAGCGCCGAGAACGCGTGCGCGGGCTTCGTGAGCATCGCGCCGGCGATGAACAGCTCGACGTTGTCGGTCGCGACCCGGTCCGGGCTCAGGTCGTGCAGCCAGGCGCGGAACGAGACCTCGTCGAGGGCGGCCGCGTCCGGGGTCTCCCAGGGGCGGGCCGGGTCGACCTTCGCGACGTACTCGTCGACGACGGCGACGAGGCGTTCGATCTCGTTCGCCGTGGCCTCCGGCAGGGGGAAGATGTCCCCGGTGTACTCGGTTCGGGTGCCGTCGGCGTCGATGTAGACGCTGGAGCCCTCGCGGTACCGGTCGTACGTCTGCAGGCCGAGCTCGTCGAGGGTCTCGAGCAGTGCGGTCTGGTCGGGCGAGACCCACTGCCCACCGATCTCCAGGGTCACCCCGTCGATGTCGTTCGTCCAGGTGCGGCCCCCCACGCGGTCGCGGGCCTCGAGCACGGCGACCCGCAGGCCGGCAGCCCGCAGGCGGTTCGCGGCGGTGAGACCGGCGACACCGGCTCCGATGACGACGACGTCCTTCTCGATCATCGAGCTGCTCCTTGTGCGGTCGTGGTGCTGTCGGTGTGCCGGAACGGGTCCGGGGTCAGCGTGTACATGGTCTCGAGGTACTCGGCGATGCCCTCGCCGCCGCCCTCGCGACCGAGGCCGGACTGCTTGACGCCGCCGAACGGTGCCGAGGCGTTCGACACGACCCCGGTGTTCAGCCCCAGCATGCCGGTCTCGAGCCGCTCCATCAGGCGCTGCCCGCGTGCCGGGTCCTCGGTGAACGCGTAGCCGACCAGACCGTACTCGGTGTCGTTCGCGGCGGCCACGGCCTCGTCCTCGGTGCGGAACGGGCGGATGGCGAGCACCGGCCCGAAGATCTCGTCGTCGAGGATCGCGCTGCCGGGCTGCACGTCGGTCAGGACGGTCGGCTCGTAGAAGGTGCCGGGTCCGTCGACAGCGTGCCCGCCGGTGCGGAGCGTCGCCCCGCGCTCGACCGCGTCGGTCACCAGTCGATGGGCCTTGTCGACGGCACGGGCGTCGATGAGCGGTCCGATCGCGACGCCGTCCTCGGTGCCTCGACCGACCCGCATGGCCTCGACGCGCTCGGTGACCCGCCGGGTGAATTCGTCCACGACGTCCGCGTGCACCAGGAACCGGTTCGCGGCCGTGCAGGCCTGGCCGGTGTTCCGGAACTTCGCGGCGAGCGCGCCCTCCACCGCGAGGTCGAGGTCGGCGTCGGCGAACACCAGGAACGGGGCGTTGCCCCCGAGCTCCATGCTCGTCCGGAGCACGTTCTGAGCCGCCTGACCGAGCAGCGTGCGTCCGACCGGCGTGGAACCGGTGAAGGACAGCTTCCGCAGGCGGCGGTCGGCGATCACGGGCGCGGAGACGTCGGCGGCCCGGGTGGTCGGGACGACGTTGACCACGCCGGCGGGCACACCGGCCTCGACGAGCAGGTCGGCGAACAGCAGGGTGGTCAACGGCGTCAGTTCGGCCGGCTTCACGACGACGGTGCAGCCGGCGGCGAGCGCCGGTGCGATCTTGCGGGTCGCCATCGCCAACGGGAAGTTCCACGGTGTGATCAGGAACGCGGGTCCGACGGGCTTGTGCGAGACGGTGGCGCGGCCGGTCCCCTCGGGGTTAATGCCGTACGAACCGCCGATCCGGACCGCTTCCTCCGAGAACCAGCGGAGGAACTCGCCGCCGTAGGCGACCTCGCCGCGGGCCTCGGCCAGGGGCTTGCCCATCTCCAGCGTCATCAGGAGCGCGAACTCCTCGCGTCGCCCCTGAAGCAGGTCGAACGCGCGGCGCAGCACCTCGGCGCGCTGCCGCGGGGACGTGGTCGCCCAGCCGTGCCGTGCGGCGACGGCGGCGTCGAGCGCCTTCCGGCCGTCCTCGGGCGAGGCGTCGGCGATGTGCAGCAGTGTTTCGCCGGTCGCAGGGTCGACGACGGCGAAGGTCCCGCCGTCGGCCGCCGGCTGCCAGACGCCGTCGACCAGGAGGCCCGTGGGGACGCGGTCGAGCACCGCCTGTTCGGCGGCTGGTCCGGTGGCGTCGGGGACGCTGGGCCAGGCTGCTGCGGGGATCGTCGCGCTCACGACGCGGCCAGCCCGTCGAGGACGACGGCCAGGCCGTCGCGGAGCAGGTCGTCGTCGATCGACAGCGGCGGCAGGAAGCGCACGACGTTGCCGTACGTGCCGGCCGTGAGGGCGATGACCCCGTGCTCGAACGCGTACTGCACCACCCGTCCGGTGAGCCCGGGGTCAGGATCACCGGTCACGGGGTCGACGAGCTCCATCGCGACCATCGCACCGCGGCCGCGGACGTCGCCGATGCGGGGGTCGTCGGCCTGGGCGCCGCGCAGGGCGTCGAGCAGGACCGTGCCGATCGCCCCGGCGCGCTCGACGAGTCCGTCGTGTTCGAACGCGTCGATGGCCGCGAGGGCTGCGGCGCAGGCGATCGGGTTGCCGCCGTACGTCCCGCCGAGGCCGCCGACGTGGGCGGAGTCCATGATCGCCGCACGCCCGGTCACACCGGACAACGGGAGTCCGCCGGCCATGCCCTTCGCGGTCGTGACGACGTCGGGCACGATCCCCTCGTGCTCGCTGGCGAACATCGCGCCGGTGCGGGCGAACCCGGTCTGGACCTCGTCGGCGATGAACACGACGCCGTTGGCGGTGGCCCACTCGGACAGTGCGGTGAGGAACCCCGGCGCCGGGACGACGAAGCCGCCCTCGCCCTGGATCGGTTCGATCAGGACCGCGGCGGTGTTCGCAGCCCCGACCTGCTTCTCGATCTGGCTGATCGCACGCTTCGCCGCCTCGGGTCCCGACAGCCCGTCGTGGAACGGGTACGACATCGGGACGCGGTAGACCTCGGGTGCGAACGGACCGAAGCCGTTCTTGTAGGGCTGGTTCTTCGCGGTCAACGCCATCGTCAGGTTCGTGCGGCCGTGGTAGGCGTGGTCGAAGACGACGACGGCCTGCCGACCGGTGTGCTTCCGGGCGATCTTGACGGCGTTCTCGACGGCCTCGGCCCCGGAGTTGAACAGCGCCGTCCGCTTCTCGTGGTCGCCGGGGGTCAGACGGTTGAGTGCCTCGGCGACGGCGACGTACCCGTCGTAGGCAGCGATGGTGAAGCACGTGTGCGTGAAGGCAGCCACCTGCTCGGTGACCGCAGCGACCACGCCGGGGTGGGCGTTGCCGACCGACGTCACGGCGATCCCGGACCCGAGGTCGACGAACGAGTTGCCGTCGGCGTCGACCACGACGCCGCCACCGGCCGCGACGACGGTGATGGGCACGGCGACGCCGACCCCGGCCGCGACGGCGACGGCCTTCCGGGCGAGCAACTCCTGCGATCGCGGGCCGGGGACGGCGGTGACGAGCCGTCGTTCCTGGGGCAGCGACGGGCCGCCGGTGGTCGCTCGGGTCGCGGACGCTGCGGTGGAGGACATGCGGCGATGGTAGGAGCCAGCAGCGCGCACTCCCACTGTCCACGGCGTACACCGTCCCCCCGGCAGATCGACCCGGTGGATAGGGTGACGGCATGCCCGCAACGCTGCGCTCCCTGCTGCACCGGGGTGAACTCCACCTGCGCCCACTCAACGACGCGGACGAGCACGCCCTCGATGCCCCGCTG
This sequence comes from Curtobacterium sp. MCPF17_051, assembly GCF_003234595.1. Lineage (NCBI taxonomy): Bacteria > Bacillati > Actinomycetota > Actinomycetes > Micrococcales > Microbacteriaceae > Curtobacterium > Curtobacterium sp. MCPF17_051. The sequence continues at coordinate 94,310 of NZ_QKSE01000014.1, forward strand.
TCCTGGCTGCACAGCTCGGACCTCGAGGACCCGACGCCGTTCCTCTCCGAGGGTCAGGGGCTGCTCACGACCGGCACGCAGTTCGGCGCCGAGGCCGAGGTGCGCGACGACGTCGCCGAGGCCTACGTCCGGCGGCTCGTGGACGGTGGTGTCGTGGCGCTCGGCTTCGGCACCGAGGTGGTCCGCGCCGGCACCCCCGACGCCCTGGTCGCCGCCTGCACCCGGCACGGACTGCCGCTGTTCGAGGTGCCCTACGAGACCTCCTTCATCGCGGTCGCGCAGGCCAACGCCGAAGCGGTCGCGCGGGATGCCAACGCACGCGGTGCCTGGGCCCTCGCCGCGCAGCGGGCCATCTCGCTCGCCGCGATGCGACCCGACGGACTCGGCGCGACCATCGCCGAGCTGTCCCGGCAGCTCGACGGGTGGGTCGGCCTGTTCGACGTCTCCGGTCGGCTCGACCGCGGACACCCCGCTGACGGGCTGCCCGCTGCCGACCTCGACCTCCTGCGGACCGAGGCGCTACGGCTGCTGCGCTCCGGCCAGCGGGCGAGCCTGCCGGTCGCCACGGACGGTGGTGGCGGGTACACCCTGCAGACGCTCGGCAGCGGCGGGCACCTGAGCGGCGTGCTCGCGATCGCGAACGGCGGAGCCCTCGACCGGGCCGGACGCGAGGTCGTCACGGCCGTCATCGCCCTGGCCGGCCTCGCCCTGCAGCAGAACCGTGAACTCGCCCGCGCCCGGGGACTCCTGCGCACCGGACTCCTCACGATGCTGTCCGTCGGCGAACCCGAGGTGGTGCAGGCGACGTCACGCGAGGTGTGGGGGCCGCTGCCCGCCGAACCCGTCCGGATCGCCGCTGTCGACGTCCTCGACCACGACCTCGACACCGTGGTCGACCTGCTCGAACTGTGGGTGCAGGACCGGCCGGGGCACCTGTTCTTCGCGGTCGACGACGCCCTGTTCCTCTGCGTGAACGCGGACGACACCGGGATCGTCGCTGAACTCGTCGACCGCTTCGACCTGCGCGCCGGCCTGTCCGACGGCACTGCGTACCGGTCGTTCGGACGCGCCCGCACCGAGGCAGTGCAGGCACTCGACCGACGCCGTGAAGGACGCCCGGGCACCACCGAGTTCGGCGACCTCGCGCGCGAGGGCGTCCTCGCCCACCTCGCCCACGTCGACGTGGACGCCGGTGCCGTCGCCCGCGCGTTCCTCGCCCCGCTGCTCGACCACGACCGCACGGCCGGCACCGAGCTCACGGGCACCGTCCGGACCTGGCTGCAGGAGAACTGCGAGTACGACCGGGCCGCACGGGTCCTCGGCATCCACCGGCACACCGCCCGCGCCCGGGTGGAGCACGCGGGAAGGCTCCTCGACCGTGACCTCTCCGTCTTCTCGACCCGGGCCGACCTCTGGGCAGCCTTCGTGGTCGAGGGCGCGTGACGCGCGGATACGGTGGGACGATGCCGTCGACACCGGCCCGCCGGCGCCTGAGCCCGGCCGAACGCGAAGACCAGATCACGGCGGCCTCCGTCGACCTGGCGCGCGCCGAGGGCCTCGCGGCGGTGACGCTCCGCGGGGTCGCCGCCGTGATCGGGGTCGCGCCCTCGCTCGTCGCCCACTACCGCCCGAGCATGGAGGACCTGGTCGGCGAGACGTTCCGCACCGTCGCGGTCGCCGAGGTCGCCGAGGTCCGCGCGGTCGTCGCCGCTGCGCCCGACCCCGTCTCCCGCCTCCGCACCCTGCTCGGCTGCATCGCCGATCCCGCCCGCGACGACGTCGCCACCCTGTGGGCCGACGCGTGGAGCATCGGCCGCACGAACGCGGCACTGGCGACCGCGGCGCGGGACGTCATGGACGACTGGCAGCTCCTCGCGACCACGGTCGTCGTCGAGGGTGTGCGCGCGGGCGTGCTGCACACCGACGACCCGGACGGCGTCGGACGCCTGCTCTTCGCGCTCGTCGACGCCACCAACGGGTACGCCCTGGTCGACTACCTCGACCGCCCGACCCGCGAGGGGCTGGTCCGCACGACGATCGCGCGAGCGGTGGGCCTGGACGGGTCAGCCCTGTCGGGGTGACGCCCGCCGCAGCGCCACCCACTGCAGCAGCATGATCGTCTTGCCGTCGGCGATCCGACCGTCCGCCACCATCGCGAGCGCCTCGTCGAGCTGCACCTCGAGCACCTCGATGTCCTCGCCCTCGTCCTCCACGCCGCCACCGGCCTCGACACGGTCAGCCGGGGTGTACGCGCCGAGGTAGAAGTGGACCCGCTCGGTGACCGAACCGGGGCTCATGAACACGTCGCCCAGGTGCTCGAGCGCACCGAGCCGGATGCCGAGCTCCTCGGCCGCTTCACGCCGCACCGCGGTCTCGGGGTCGTCCTCGTCGAGCAGTCCCGCCGCGGCCTCGACCAACATGCCGTCCGGATGTCCGTTCACGTACGCCGGCCACCGGAACTGCCGCGTGAGCAGGACGGTGCCGCGCTCGGCGTCGTACGGCAGGACCGTCGCACCGTTGCCGCGGTCGTAGGTCTCGCGCTGCTGCCGGTCCCACCGACCGTCACGGCGCCGGACGTCGAGGGTCGTGCGGCGGAGCACGTGCCAGCCGTTCGACACCACCTCGACGTCCCGCACGACGACGTCGGGGTTGCGGTCGAGGGCACGGCCCACGGCGTCGAGTCCGATGCGGCCGCGGTCGTCGGGCACGTCGACTCCGGGACGGTGGACGGTCGTGCGTTCCTCGGTCACCCGGTCACCGTAGCGGGCCACCTCGGCAGGACTCCGTCCGCTCGGTACGCTCGACGTGCCGCACCAGGGAGCGGCAGAGGACGGTGCAGCATGACCAGGACGTTCATCCTCCGACGACCGGACCGACCGCAGGTGGTCACCGTGTCCTTCGTGCTGTGGCTGGTGTGGGTGGCAGCCTGCGTCGCCGCCACCGTGCACCGGTTCTTCGCGACGGACGCGGCGGTCGGCCAGGCACCGGTCCTCGCCGGGATCGTCGCGCTGGTGCTCTGGGCCCTGGTGACGTGGGCGGTGTTCCGGATGGCCGCGGGGTCCCGGGTCGCGCGCATCGTGCTCGTCGCCGTCGCGGCCTTCCGCGCGCTCCTGAGCCTCACCGGCGGCGAACTCGCGGTCCTGACGATCGCGCTGTCGGTCGTCGCCGCGGTCCTGCTCTTCCTGCCCAGCGCGCGCCCGTTCTTCGCCTCGCAGCAGGCACGGAGAGCCGACCACGGGTTCGACGGAACCGGCGTGTCGGGGCCGAGCCGTGCCTCCAGGCCGGATGCCGACCACACGACGGACGCCGATGGGGCCTGACAGCCGGGAACCGCGGACGACTCCGAAGAAACAGGAAAGGCCCCGGATTCCTCCGGGGCCTTTCCTGTTTTCGCCTGGTGCGCGAGGGGGGACTTGAACCCCCACGCCGTTTCCAGCACACGGACCTGAACCGTGCGCGTCTACCAATTCCGCCACTCGCGCCAGCCCCGAAACACTACCACGCACAGACGGGTGTCAACGCCAACCACTACCATGCAGTGGTTGACGACCGACGACACGGGAGACGCATGGGCCTGCTGGACAACTTCGAGCGAGGGTTGGAACGCGCCGTCAACGGCGCGTTCGCGAAGACCTTCCGCTCCGGGGTGCAGCCCGTCGAGATCTCGAGCGCCCTGCGGCGCGAGCTCGACACGAAGGCCGCAGTGGTCTCCCGCGAGCGCATCCTCGTGCCGAACGAGTTCACCGTGCGTCTGGCACCGCCGGACTTCACGCGCATGAACGACGTCGGTCGCCCGCTAGTCGACGAACTGACCCAGATGGTGCACCAACACGCCGTCGCGCAGAACTACTCGTTCTCCGGCCCTGTCACCATCCGACTCCAGCAGGACGGCACGCTCTCGACGGGGATCCTGCAGGTCGACTCCACCACCGTGCAGCGCGATGTGGCCTGGATCCCGGTGCTCGACATCGGCTCGCAGCGACACCGTCTGCACCGCGGGCGCACGGTGATCGGGCGCGGCAGCGACGCCGACATCACCATCGCGGACACCGGGACGAGCCGGAAGCACGTCGAGTTGCTGTGGGACGGCAAGCACGCCCAGGCCACCGATCTCGGCTCCACGAACGGCTCGAAGCTGAACGGTCAGCACTTCCAGCAGGCGATCGTCGAGCCGGACTCCACCATCGAGATCGGTCGTACCCGTATGGTGTTCCGGGTGATCCCGGAGAACGACGGAGGTGCTCGATGACCACAGGCCTGACCCTGCTCGTCCTGCGCTTCGCCTTCCTCGCGGTGCTCTGGCTGTTCGTCTTCGTGATCGTGTTCGCCCTGCGCAGCGATCTCTTCGGCCAGCGCGTCCGCACGATCCCGACCGATCCCAAGTCGGCGCCGTCCGGACCGAGCACCCCCACCGTCCCTGCTGCGGCGGCCCCCGGCCCCGCCTCGAGCGGTGCGTTCACCGACGTGATCGGCCAACCCGGTGGTGCGCAGCGTCCCGCCTCGCCGGCCGCGTCCCGCCTGGTCATCACCGAGGGTGCGCGCGAGGGCATGGAGATGCCCCTGGGCGGCGGCCCGATCACGATCGGGCGTTCGAGCGAGTCGAACGTCGTGATCCGTGACGACTACACCTCGACCAACCACGCCCGCCTCGACCTCCGCGCCGACGGCTGGCTCCTCACCGACCTCGAGTCCACGAACGGCACCTTCGTCAACGGTCAGAAGGTGAGCGCTCCCGTCCTCGTGGCGGAGGGCACGCCCATCACGATCGGGACGACGACGTTCGAGCTGCGGCGGTAACCCGGCATGACCGCTCGCACGCTGAGCGCCGCTGTGTCCCACGTGGGGCGCATCCGCGCGAACAACCAGGACTCCGGCTACGCCGGGGCGCACCTGTTCGCGGTGGCGGACGGCATGGGCGGCCACGCCGGCGGTGACGTCGCCTCGGCGATCGCGATCCGACGCATCCGCGAGGTCGACCGCGAGTTCCCGTCGGCACACGACGCCGAGTTCGCGCTGCAGTCGGCACTCATCGCGGCGAACCAGCTGATCACCGAGACCGTGTTCGAGCACCAGGAGCTCACCGGCATGGGCACCACGGTGTCCGCGATGATCCGCGTCGGCGAGCAGATCGCGATCGCGCACATCGGCGACTCCCGCATCTACCGTCACCGCGACGGCGAGCTGCAGCAGATCACGTCCGACCACACCTTCGTCCAGCGGCTCGTCGACAGCGGCCGGATCACGCCGGAGGAAGCCGCGGTCCACCCGCGTCGCTCCGTGCTGATGCGCGTGCTGGGTGACGTCGACGCCGCACCCGAGGTCGACACGGCGATCATGGACATCCAGCCGGGCGACCGCTGGTTGCTCTGCTCCGACGGCCTGTCCTCGTACCTGGCCGAAGAGCGCATCCGCCACGCCCTGGCCTCGAACATGGACGCCAACCAGGTCACGCAGCGCCTGGTGAAGGAGACGCTCGACCACGGCGCCCCCGACAACGTCACCGTCGTGGTGATGGACGTCACGGACACCGAACCCGAGGACGACGACGACGCGGCCACCACGGTCGGCTCCGCTGCGGCACCGCTCACCTTCGAGGCGTCGACCGGCCGCAAGCCGATCCGCCTCCCCACGATCCTGCTGCACCCGCTCAAGGTCACCACCGCTCCGGAGGACTCGCACTTCGAGCCCGAGTCCGACCAGTTCTTCGCCGAGCTCATTGCCGAGGACCGCCGACGTCGCATCCGCCGTCGGGTGTCCTGGACCGTCGCGCTCGTGGTCGCGGTCGCCGTGCTCGTCGGCGCGGTGTTCGTCGGCTGGCGGATCACGCAGGACCACTACTACGTCGGCACCGACCGCGGCACCGTCGCGATCTACAAGGGCGTGCAGCAGTCGATCGGGCCGTTGGCCTTGTCGGACGTGTACGAGGACACCGACATCGCAGTCTCGTCGCTGCCGGACTACACCCGCGAGAACGTCCGCTCGACGATCAACGCACAGTCCCTCACCGACGCCCGTGACATCGTCGACCGTCTGCGCAAGGCCGCCGCGACCGGCGAGGACCAGGCCGGCACCGGTGGGGACGGCGACGCCAGCTCGTCACCGTCGCCCTCGCCGACGCGATCAACGTCGCCGAGTCCGACGCGGAGCCCGCGATGAGCAACGCCACGGCCGCCCAGTCCTTCACCCAGGCGATCACGATCAAGCTCCGGGAGCCCGCCCGCGCGCGGAACCTCGAGCTCTTCCTGCTCGTCATCGCATGCGGCATCTGCGCGGGTGCGATGGTGCTCGTGCAGCTCGGCACCAAGGGCCGGCTGTTCGACCAGTCGGTGCTCTGGGTCGGCGGTGGCATCCTCGGCCTCGCGCTCGTCATGCACGTGGTGCTGCGCGTCGTGGCGAAGAACGCCGACCCGTTCATCCTGCCGATCGCGCTCGTCCTGAACGGCATCGGCATCGCCGAGATCTACCGCATCGACGTCCACAACGGCCTGTCGGGCTGGGACGCCATCGGCGTGAAGCAGATCGTCTGGACGATGCTCGCGATGGTCCTGGCGATCATCACGCTCGTCGCCGTCCGGAACCACCGGTTCCTGCAGCGGTACCGGTACATCTTCATGGCGCTGACGATCGTCCTGCTGCTCCTGCCGATGCTGCCGGGCATCGGCACGAACATCGGTGGCGCCCGGGTCTGGATCAGGATCGGCCCGTTCTCGTTCCAGCCCGGTGAACTCGCGAAGATCACCATGGCGCTGTTCTTCGCCGGGTACCTCGTCACCGCCCGGGACTCGCTGTCGATCGTCGGCAAGAAGTTCCTCGGCATGACGTTCCCGCGCGCCCGCGACCTCGGCCCGATCCTGGTGATGTGGGGCGCCGCGATGGCCGTCCTCGTGTTCCAGCGCGACCTCGGCACCGCCCTGCTCTACTTCGGCCTGTTCCTCGTGATGATCTACGTCGCCACGGCACGGATCAGCTGGGTCGCGATCGGTCTCACGCTGTTCATCGGTGGTGCCCTCGTCGCACAGAGTGTCCTGGAGTACGTGCGCGGCCGCTTCGAACAGTGGCTCGACCCGTTCAACCAAGAGGTCTTCAGCCGCGACACCCAGGCGAGCTACCAGCTCGTGCAGGGCCTGTTCGGCTTCGCGAACGGCGGGATCACCGGAACCGGGCTCGGGCAGGGCAGGCCGTACATCACGCCGGTCGCCAACGCCGACTACATCGTCGCGTCGCTCGGTGAAGAGCTCGGCCTGATCGGCGTCTTCGCGATCCTCGCCCTCTTCATCGTGTTCGCATCGCGTGGCATCCGCGTCGGGTTCATGGCGCAGGACGACTTCGGCAAGCTGCTCGGTGTCGGCTTCGGCTTCATCATCGCCCTGCAGGTGTTCGTGGTCGTCGGCGGCATCACCCGGATCATCCCCGTGACGGGCCTGACGACGCCGTTCATGGCCGCCGGTGGTTCGTCGCTCATCGCCAACTGGATCATCGCCGCGATGCTGCTGCGCCTGACCGACTCGATCCCCGCCGAACAGCGTGTCCAGCAGGGCGCGCTCCCCGCCGCGAGCGGGCGGACCAGGAAGGAGCGTCGTCGATGAACCGACAGCTCCGCGGTGTCTCGACCGTCATCGTGCTCATGTTCGTCGCCCTCTTCGTGTCGACGACGTCGATCCAGTTCTTCGCAGCGGACTCGTTGCGCGCCGACTCCCGGAACTCCCGAACCATCCTGGACAGTTACTCGACCAAGCGCGGCGCGATCCTCGTGGACGGCAGCCCGATCGCCGAGTCGACGCCGGTGGACGACCAGTACCAGTACCAGCGGAAGTACACGAACGGCGACCTGTACTCGGCGGTGACCGGGTACTTCACGATCGGGCAGGGCAACACCGGCATCGAGAGCGCGGAGAACACCGTGCTCTCGGGCAACTCGGACGCCTCGTTCTTCCAGAACCTCAACTCGATCCTCACCGGCCAGGACGTCCAGGGCGACAACGTCAACCTGACCATCGACCCCGACGTGCAGCAGGCCGCGTACGACGCCCTCGGCACCAACAGCGGTGCCGTCGTCGCGATCCAACCGAAGACCGGCAAGATCCTCGCGATGGTCTCGAAGCCGAGCTACGACCCGAACTCGCTCACCTCGCACGACACGGCCGAGGTCAAGCGGCAGTACGACGCCCTGCTCGGCGCCGACACCGCCCCGCTGCAGAACCGCGCCATCGGCGGTGACCTGTACACACCCGGGTCGGTGTTCAAGCTCGTGGTGGCCTCTGCGGCACTCGAGGGTGGCAAGTACAACCTCGACTCCACGTTCCCGAACCCGTCGCGACTGCAGCTGCCCGGGACGAGCTCGTACATCAACAACGCCGAGGGCGGCACCTGCGGCGGCGGCGACAAGGTCAAGCTCCGCACGGCCATCCAGTACTCGTGCAACATCCCCTTCGCCGAACTCGGCCAGAAGCTCGGGTACGACGCGATCAAGAGCATGGCCGACAAGTACGGCTTCGGCGACGCGATCGAGATCCCGATGGCTGCCACCGCGAGCCAGTACCCCGACGTCGACTCGACGGCCCAGCTCATGCTGAGCGCCTTCGGCCAGGCCAGCGTCCGGGTCTCCCCGCTGCAGATGGCGATGGTGTCGGCCGGCATCGCGAACGACGGCAAGGTCATGCAGCCCTCACTCATCGACTCGATCACCACGAGCGACCTGAAGACGGTCGAGTCCTTCTCCCCGAGGCAGTACAGTGATCCGCTGTCGCCCTCCGAGTCCGCTGACCTCACCGAGGCCATGCAGAGCGTCGTGAGCGCGGGGACCGGTACCAATGCCAAGATCGACGGTGTCGACGTCGCCGGCAAGACCGGCACGGCCGAAGGTGGCACCGGCGATCCCTACACGCTCTGGTTCACGGGGTTCGCCCCCGCCAAGGACCCGGAGGTCGCCGTGGCGGTCGTCGTCGGCAACGGCGGCGGGCTCGGGCAGTCCGGAGTCGGCAACACGGTCGCGGCCCCGGTCGCGAAGAAAGTCATGGAGGCGGTGCTGAACAAATGAGACCCACCAGCGGACTCACCTTCGGTGGGCGGTACCAGCTCTCCTCCCGGGTCGCCATCGGCGGCATGGGCGAGGTGTGGCAGGCGACCGACCTCGTCATCGGCCGAACCGTCGCACTCAAGATCCTCAAGGACGAGTACCTCGGTGACCCCGGTTTCCTCGAGCGCTTCCGCGCCGAGGCCCGGCACGCTGCCCTCGTCAACCACGAGGGCATCGCCAACGTCTTCGACTACGGCGAAGAGGACGGCAGCGCCTACCTCGTGATGGAGCTCGTCCCCGGCGAGGCCCTGTCGACCATGATCGAGCGCGAGCACACGCTTCCGGTCGACAAGGTGCTGGACATCGTCGCGCAGACCGCGAACGCCCTGCAGGCCGCACACGCGGTCGGCCTGGTGCACCGCGACATCAAGCCCGGCAACCTGCTCATCACGCCCGATGGTCGCGTCAAGATCACCGACTTCGGCATCGCCCGCATCGCCGACCAGGTCCCGCTCACCGCGACCGGCCAGGTGATGGGCACGGTGCAGTACCTGTCGCCCGAGCAGGCGAGCGGCCACCCCGCTTCGCCGTCGACCGACATCTACTCGCTCGGCATCGTCGCGTACGAGGCCCTGGCGGGTCGTCGTCCGTTCACGGGCGAGTCGCAGGTCGCGATCGCGATGGCACACATCAACGAGCAGCCGCCGCCGCTGCCCGGGGACATCCCGGAGCCCGTCTCGGCCCTGGTCATCTCGTGCATCGCGAAGAAGCCCGCCGACCGTCCCGCGACGGCCGCCAACCTCGCCCGTGCCGCACAGGCGCTGCGTCGAGGTGACGTCGCCGCTGCCACCGTGGCCGTCCCCGCGATCGCGCAGAACGGCACCGTCGCGTTCAACCCGCCGCAGGGCCAGGGGAACGACGCAGCCACCGCACTCCTCGGTACCCAGGCCGGCGCGATGGTCGGCGGACCAGGGACCCCGGGGTCCCCCGTCGGTGAGGAGCCCGAGGAGCCGAAGAAGAAGCGCGCCTGGATCTGGTGGGTCGTCGGTGTCGTCGTCCTGCTCGCCGTCGCAGCCGTCATCGGAGCCGTCGCGCTGAACGGTGCAGGTGACCCCGAGCCGGCTCCGACGAAGAGCTCGAGCTCGCCGAAGCCGACCCGCAGCCAGACCCCGACGCCGACCGCGACCCCCTCACCGAGCCGAGTGACGGTGTCCCTGGCGGACTACACCGGCGTGAAGGCGACGGACGCCCAGGCGCGCCTGCAGCAGCTCGGACTCGAGGCGACGATCGTCGACGGCGACCCGGCTTCCGACGCCGGTCAGGTCGGCACGGTGCAGTCGCTCGACCCCACCGGCAACCTCGAACCCGGCACGCTCGTGACCATCAAGGCGTACACCGCGGTGCCGACGGTCACGACCGCGCCCGATGCCCCGACCGCCGGGACGGTCTCGGCGGACGGCAAGGTGACGTTCTCGTGGAACGCCTTCACGGCGTGCCCGGCGGGTCACTCGCTGAGCGGGTACACCTACACGATCAACAACGGCACCGACGCGAAGAACCAGTCGACCGGCACCGTGACCACGACCTCGATCGAGGTCACCGGCGCCGAACCCGGCACGATCTCGCTCTCGTACACGGCGAAGTGCGGCGACCTGACCTCGCCGAGCTCGTCCACCACGAGCGCCACGTGGGAGGCTACCGACGAGCCGACCATAGACCCGAACGACGGCATCAACCCGACGGAGACCCCGCAGGACTGACACCCGGCCCCCGGATGGGGACTGTCGACACCGTTCGGTAACGGTTCGGTCGAGCGCGCGGTGACCGGCCTCCCACCAGGTGGGGCTGCCGTACACTAGCCCGGACCGACAGACGGAGGAGTACGTGCCAGAAGGTGTGACCGCGGGGATCACGCTCCTCGCGAATCGCTACGAGATCGGTGACGTCATCGGTCGGGGCGGCATGGCGACCGTGCACCTCGGCAACGACACCCGCCTCGGCCGGAAGGTCGCGGTGAAGCTCCTCAAGCCGAGCCTCGCGAACGACCCGGTCTTCCGCACGCGGTTCCGCCAGGAAGCCCAGGCCGCTGCGCGCATGGCACACCCGACCGTCGTCCGCGTGTACGACGCCGGCGAAGAGACGGTGTCGGAGCCGTCGGGTGCCGAGGTGCAGGTCCCCTTCATCGTGATGGAGTACGTCGAGGGTCGGCCGCTCTCCGACATCATCGCCGAGGGTGCCGTCGCCCCGGACGAGGCCGTCCGCATCACCGAGGGCATCCTCACGGCGCTCGAGTACTCGCACCGGGCGGGCGTCGTGCACCGCGACATCAAACCGGCCAACGTGATGGTCACGCACAGCGGCCAGGTCAAGGTCATGGACTTCGGCATCGCGCGGGCCATCACCGACACCTCGGCCACGGTTGCGCAGACCACGTCGATCCTCGGTACCGCGTCGTACTTCTCACCGGAGCAGGCCCGCGGCGAGACCGTGGACGCCCGTACCGACCTGTACTCGACCGGCGTCGTGCTCTTCGAGCTCCTCACCGGTCGCGCGCCGTTCCTCGGTGACACCCCGGTCGCGGTCGCGTACCAGCACGTCAGTGAGCAGCCCGTCGCGCCGTCCACCATCACCCCCGCGATCTCCCCGGCGCTCGACGCGGTCACACTCCACGCCCTCGTCAAGGACCGCACCCGCCGGTTCCAGAACGCCGCCGAGTTCCGCTCCGATCTGCAACAGGCCGCCGCCGGGCACGTCCCGGCATCGACGAAGAAGCTGCAGCAGAACGCCGCGAACGACGCCTCGACGGTGTTGTTCGGGGTCGATCCGCGCATGACCTCGAACGCCGCGTCGGCCTTCCGTGAGCTCGACGACGACACCGCCGAACACCGTCCGCAGCGCACGCAGAACCGCCCGCCCGTCGCGTGGATCTGGGTCGGCGTCCTGCTGACGGTCGCCGTCGTGGTCGGGGTCGTCTTCTTCGTGGCGAACCTGCAGCCGGGCAAGCCACCGGTGTCGTCCTCGGTCTCGGTGCCGAACGTCGCCGGGTTGTCCTACGACGCCGCCGCCGCCGCGTTGGAGAAGCGCGACCTGAAGGCGGTCCAGGTCGAGGAGAACTCCGACGACGTCGACAAGGGGACGGTCATCCGCACCGACCCCGGCTCAGGGATCAACGTCGGACGCAGCCAGAGCGTGAACGTCATCGTGTCCTCGGGTCCGGAGCCCGTTGCCGTCCCCGAGCTGAGCGGCCAGTCACAGGCAGCAGCACAGCAGGCGTTGGACAGCGCGGGCTTCACACTCGGCGCCATCACGTCCGGGTACTCGCCCGATGTCCCCTCCGGCACCGTGATGAGCTCCGATCCAGCGTCAGGCTCGATCCAGACCAAGGGCTCCGCGGTGAACCTCACGGTCTCGAACGGCAAGGTGCAGCTGCCGAACGTGACGAACCAGCCGTACACCGAATCCAAGGCGTCCCTCGAGCAACTCGGACTGACGGTCGCTCCGGCACCGTCGAACTCGTGCACCGGCGGCCTGGTCACCCAGCAGAGCACCCCACAGGGCGACATCGCCCAGGGCAGCACCGTCACCTTGGCCTACTGCGCGGCACCGAACGAACCGGCGAAGAACCCGACCCCGAGCGGCGACAACGGCGACCGCGGCGGTGACGGTGACGACGGACGCTGACGGTGACGACGGACGCTGATCCGTCCGTCGTGCGCACGACCGGTCGGACGCCACAGCCCCGAGCGTGATCTCCGGGTCCACGCACGGCAGACGGGTGCGTCAGGCGCGGTGCGTGGCGATGAGTGGCCCGAGGTCAGCGGCGCGCTCAGCGGCTCCGATCAGGCCGGTGGTCTCGAGCCAGTTGCCGACCATGCGGTACCCGCCCTCGGTCAGGACCGACTCCGGGTGGAACTGCACGCCGAAAACGGGGTGCTCACGGTGCTGGACGCCCATGATGACCCCGCCCTCGGTGCGCGCGGTCACGGTGAGCTCGTCGGGGACGGTGCCGTCGACGATGGCGAGCGAGTGGTACCGCGTCGCCGTGAAGGGGTGGGGGACGCCGGCGAAGAGCGGGCTGTCGTCGTGGTCGACCTCGGAGGTCTTGCCGTGCATGAGCTCCTCGGCGTGCGTGACCGTGGCACCGAGGGCCTCAGCGATGGCCTGGTGCCCCAGGCAGACTCCCAGCAGCGGGGTCTCGGCTGCGATGGCCGCGTGCACCGTGGGGATCGAGACGCCCGCAGCCGCCGGCGTGCCCGGGCCCGGTGACAGGAGCACGCCGTCGTACTCGGCGATGCGGTCGGCGATCTCGGACTCGGGGAAGGCATCGTTGCGCACGACGTCGGTCTCGGCGCCGAGCTGCTGCACGTACCCGTTGAGCGTGTAGACGAAGCTGTCGTAGTTGTCGACGACGAGGATCCTGGTCATGGCGGTTCACCGTACTCGTGGGGGATGTGTGCGGCGGTCCGCGGGCCGATCCACACACGTGGTCACGGTAGGATACCGGCCATGGCCAAGGACAAGGACCGCACCAAGCCCGCCCGGACGACCCGAGCTGACGCGGTCGACACCGCGGGGGACGCCCCGAACCCGGTGTGGTTCAAGCCGGTCATGTTCGGCTTCATGCTCATCGGTCTGGTGTGGGTGATCGTCTTCTACATCTCGAACGCCACGCTGCCGGTTCCGAGCCTCGGCTCGTGGAACATCGTGATCGGCTTCGGCATCATGTTCGTCGGCTTCCTCATGACCACCCGGTGGCGCTGACCCCGAGCCTCCCGTTCTCTCGACGCCCGTCGCACCGCAAGGTGCGGCGGGCGTCGTCGTTCTCCACAACGTCGAGCACCAGTGGAACGCAGATCCTCGACGATCGGGCCGTTCTCCACACTTTTCCACACTCTCCACACGGTCATCCACACCCGCACCCCGGAGTTATCCACAGGTGAGTCCACAGTGGGGATAATCACACTGGTGTAACTCGATGAGTTCTCCACACCTGTGGATAACTCCCGGCGGCGCTGTGGAGAGCCGTGGATGAGCAGGAGCGAGTGCCCCGGGACGACGAACGCCCCGCCGCAGTGCGACGGGGCGTTCGAGGGTGGTGCTGCGGCCGTGTCAGCCGACCGTGACGGCGTACCCGACTGCAGTGAGGGCGAGACCGAGCACCGCCGCAGCGACGATCAACGCGATCTGCAACGGACGCTTCCGGATGTTCCGCGTCTGCGCGAAGACGAAGCCCATCACGAAGCCACCGATGATCCCGCCGACGTGCGCCTGCCACGAGATGTTGGTCCCGGGCAGGAACCCGATCACCAGGTTCAGCCCGATGATCACGAGGAGTTGCACGGCGTTGTTCCCCAGACTGCGCTGCAGCACGAAGAACGCGGCGAAGAGACCGAAGATCGCGCCGGACGCTCCGACGACCCAGGTGCCCGGGGCGAGGAAGGTCACGAGCATCGACCCGAAGATCCCGGTGATGAAGTACAGCGCCAGGAACCGCCAGGCACCGAGCATGTTCTCGAGCATCCGACCGAAGATCCACAGCGCCCACATGTTGAACAGGATGTGGAAGATGCCCGAGTGGACGAACAGGACCGTCACCACGCGCCAGGGCTGGGTCGGGAACAACAGCGAGTTGTAGGCGAACAGGCTCGAGAAGAACCCACCGCTCACCTGGTCGAGCAGCCAGATGGCGACCGAGATCGCGATGATGACGACCGTGACCTTCTGGTCGAGCATGGCGAAGCGCCGCCGAGCGACCGTGAACCCGCTGGGGGCTCCGGACGCTCGGCGGTTCGCTGCGAACTGTGCACGCTGTTCACGCACGCACTCCGGGCAGTGCACCCCGACCGCCGCCGGCGTCTGGCACTCCGGGCAGATCGTCCGCCCGCAGCGCTGGCAGAGGACGAAGCTCTGCCGGTCCGGATGCCGGTAGCAGGTGTTGTTCGGGTTGTACGCCTGGTCGGTCACGTGAGGATCAGACGCCTTCGACGTCGATGCTCTGGATGACGACGTCCTCGACGGGCTTGTCACGACCGTCGGTCGGAACACCCTCGATCGCGTCGACGACCGCGCGGGACTCGTCGTCGGCGACCTCACCGAAGATGGTGTGCTTGCCCTGCAGCCACGGCGTTGCCACCGTGGTGATGAAGAACTGCGAGCCGTTGGTGCCGCGGCCGCCCTGGATGCCGGCGTTCGCCATGGCGAAGATGTAGGGGTTCTGGAACGTGAGCTCCGGGGAGATCTCGTCGTCGAAGCGGTAACCGGGGCCACCGATGCCCTGGCCGAGCGGGTCGCCGCCCTGGATCATGAAGTCCTTGATGATGCGGTGGAAGATCACGCCGTCGTAGAGCTTGTCGGTCGAGACCTTGCCCGTGCCGGGGTGGGTCCACTCCTGCTGGCCCGTGGCGAGGTCGACGAAGTTCTTGACGGTCTTCGGTGCGTGGTTGCCGAACAGGTTGACGCGGATGTCGCCCTTGTTGGTGTGGATCGTTGCGACAGCGGTGTGCAGAGACATGTTCCGATTCTCGCATGTACTCCTGACCGCGGACGGATTGCACAGCAGCGGTTCCGTGACCTGTCAGGCAGTGTGGTGGCAGGATGGGGGCACGCCGATCCGATGGAGGTACCAGATGACGACGATCGAGATCCCGCGAAAGCGTCGGAAGCAGATCAAGAAGCTCAAGGGCCAGACCGCCTCGCTCCTCGGCGAGCAGCGCAAGGTCCTCGAGCACGCGAACGCGATCCTGGCCGAGGCCCGGTCGAATGCCGCGGACGCAGCTCGCAAGGACATCGCACCACGCGTGCAGAACGCGATCGACAACGGGATCCGTCCCGCGTTCGCCACCGGCGTGCACGCTGCCACCTCGGCAGCGCAGAGTGCTTCGCACAAGTTCCAGTCCGAGGTGGTCCCCGGACTCGTCTCGACCGCTGGTTCGGTGCTGAGCGTGACCGATCTCGCGAAGGACCCCCGGGTCAAGAAGATCGTGAAGAACGCGCAGAAGAAGAGCAAGAGCGCGAAGAAGGCCGCGGCGAAGTACGTCCCGTCGCAGCAGAAGAAGGGTCTCGGCTTCGGCGGAGTCGCACTCATCATCGTCGGCGTCGTCGCCGTCGCCGGTGCTGCGTACGCCGCGTACCAGACGCTCCGCGCCGACGACGACCTCTGGGTCGCCGACGACGCCGACACGGCGGAGAAGCCCGCCGCCTGACCTCCCGGTTCGTACGAAGGGCCCCGGCTGTCGCCGGGGCCCTTCGTCGTTCCCGGGCCTGGCATTCGTGCACCGGCGCACGCGTGCCCTGAACGCGCCCATCCACCGACCTGGAGGCCCGCACCGGCCTGGCCCCGCGCCTCCCGTCCGTCACTGATCGCGCAACCTGCCGGGGTGGCCACCGAGAGGTCGCAACCCGTCGCCGACGCGCTTGCCGGCCGACAGTTCACGCAACCTCGCCAGCGCGCATGCGGGATGTCGTGACCACTCGAAGAAGACGACATCGCATGGCGGACCCAGCCATCGCGGAGCAGCGCGCACGAGCACAGAACGAAGCCCCTGGGCAGACGACGAAGTCGTCAACCAGGGGCTGGTGCGAGTGGAGCCTGGGAGAATCGAACTCCCGACATCCTGCTTGCAAAGCAGGCGCTCTACCAACTGAGCTAAGGCCCCGAGTGCCACCGAGGTGATCGGCGACGGGATGGAGTTGTCGTGGTGTTCCGGAGAACTGGTGGGGCTACAAGGACTTGAACCTTGGACCTCTTCGTTATCAGCGAAGCGCTCTAACCGCCTGAGCTATAGCCCCTCAGACCGGATGAAAGCCTACCGTACGATCCCGCCGGAACGAAATCGAGCAGTGGGCCCATCCGGCCCGGGTGTGTCAGTTGTTCGTGAAGCCCACGAGCAGACCGCCCGTGATCCGCACACTGAGGTTGTAGAGCACGCTCACGATGGCGCCGAGGACGGTGCCGACGACCACGTTGAGGATGCCCACGACGATGGAGAACCCGAGGACCTGGCCCAGCGAGAACTGGTCCATGATCGAGTAACTGTTCTGGCCGGTGACGTCCTTCAACAGGGCGTCGACCTGGGTGAACACACCCGTCTGGTTCAGGATGACCCACACCAGTGCCGTGGCGACCACGATCACGATGCTGCCGGCCAGGGCGATGAGGAAGCTCAGCTTCACCATCGACCAGAAGTCGACGTAGACCAGTCGCAACCGCACCTGGCGGGTGCCGACGGGACGCTTCGCCTTCTTCTGGAGCTTCTCGGCGACACTACTCATTGGTTGACTGGTCCTCTCCGGCCTCGTCTGCGACGGGCTCGGTGTCGATGGGATCAGTGGAATCCGGGGCCGCTTCGGCAGGGCTGACCGTCTCCACCGGGCCCGCGGGCTCGATCTCGGCGTCGTCCTGGTCGTCCAGGTTCCGCTCGGTGTTCCGGGCCACCGCGATGATCCGGTCGTTCTCCGCGAACCTCGCGAAGACGACGCCCATCGTGTCACGGCCCTTGGCAGGGACCTCGGCCACGGCAGACCTTACCACCTTGCCCGATTGCAGCACGACGAGCACCTCGTCGTCCTCCCCGACGATGAGAGCGCCCACGAGATCGCCCCGGTCGACCGCCAACTTCGCGACCTTGATGCCCAGACCACCACGGCCCTGCACGCGGTACTGGTCGACCGCGGTGCGCTTGGCATAGCCGCCCTCGGTCATCACCCAGACGAAGCCGTCGTCCGAGACGACCCGGGCTGCGAGCAGCGAGTCGCCGTCGCGGAAGGACATTCCCTTCACACCCGAGGTCGAGCGACCCATCGGACGCAGGGTGTCGTTCGTCGCCGTGAACCGGAGCGACATGCCCTGGCGGGACACCAGGAGCAGATCGTCGTGCTCGTCGACGAGCAGCGCCTGGCGGAGCTTGTCGCCGTCGCGCAGGTTGATCGCGATGATGCCGCCGGTGCGGTTCGTGTCGTACTCGGTGAGCGCGGTCTTCTTCACCAGGCCGTGCTCGGTCGCGAGCACGAGGTACTGCGCGACCTCGTAGTCGCGGATGTCGAGTACCTGCTGGATCTGCTCGTCGGGCTGCATCGCGAGGAGGTTCGCGACGTGCTGGCCCTTCGCGTCACGGCCGGCTTCCTGCAGCTCGTACGCCTTGGCGCGGTAGACCCGGCCCTGGTCGGTGAGGAACAGGAGCCAGTGGTGGGTCGTCGTGACGAAGAAGTGCTCGACGATGTCGTCGGCTCGGAGCTGGGCCCCACGGACACCTCGGCCGCCGCGGTGCTGCGAGCGGTACTGGTCGCTGCGCGTGCGCTTGACGTAGCCACCGCGGGTGATGGTGACGACCATCTCCTCTTCGGGGATCAGGTCTTCCATCGACATGTCGCCGTCGTAGCCGAACATGATCTCGGTACGCCGGTCGTCGCCGAAGCGGTCGACGATCTCGCTCAGCTCGTCGCGGATGATCGAGCGCTGACGGCTCTCCGACCCGAGGATGTCCTGGAAGTCGGCGATCTTGCGCTCGAGCTCTTCGGCCTCGTCGTGGATCTTCTGACGCTCGAGGGCGGCGAGACGACGGAGCTGCAGTTCGAGGATCGCGCGCGCCTGGATCTCGTCGACGGACAGCAGGTCCATCAGGCCGGTGCGGGCCTCTTCGACGTCGGGCGAGCGACGGATGAGCGCGATGACCTCGTCGAGGGCGTCGAGCGCAGCCAGGTAGCCGCGCAGGATGTGGGCGCGCTTCTCGGCCTCGCGCAGACGGAACTGCGTGCGGCGGACGATGACGTCGACCTGGTGCGCGACCCACGCCGAGATGAAGCCGTCGAGCGGCAGGGTGCGGGGCACCCCGTCGACGATCGCGAGCATGTTCGCGCCGAAGTTCTCCTGCAGCTGGGTGTGCTTGTACAGGTTGTTCAGCACGACCTTGGCGACGGCGTCGCGCTTCAGCACGATGACCAGGCGCTGCCCGGTGCGACCGGAGGTCTCGTCACGGATGTCGGCGACACCGGCGAGCTTGCCGTCCTTGACGAGCTCGGCGATCTTGATCGCCAGGTTGTCCGGGTTGACCTGGTACGGCAGCTCGGTGACGACGAGGCAGGTGCGACCCTGGATCTCCTCCACCGAGACCACGGCACGCATCGTGATCGAGCCACGGCCGGTGCGGTAGGCGTCCTGGATGCCCTTGGTGCCGAGCACCTGCGCACCGGTCGGGAAGTCCGGGCCCTTGATGCGCTGCATGAGCGCGGCGAGCAGCTCTTCGCGGGTGGCGTCGGGGTTGTCGAGCGCCCACTTGGCACCCTCGGCGACCTCGCGCAGGTTGTGCGGCGGGATGTTCGTGGCCATGCCGACCGCGATGCCGACCGAGCCGTTGACGAGCAGGTTCGGGAAGCGGGCCGGCAGGATCGCCGGCTCCTGGGTGCGGCCGTCGTAGTTGTCCTGGAAGTCGACGGTGTCCTCGTCGATGTCGCGGACCATCTCGAGCGCGAGCGGCGCCATCTTCGTCTCGGTGTACCGCGGGGCGGCGGCGCCGTCGTTGCCCGGCGAACCGAAGTTGCCCTGGCCGAGCGCGAGCGGGTACCGGAGCGACCACGGCTGCACCAGGCGGACGAGGGCGTCGTAGATCGCCGAGTCACCGTGCGGGTGGAACTGGCCCATGACGTCACCGACGACGCGGGAGCACTTCGAGAACGCACGGTCCGGGCGGTAGCCGCCGTCGAACATCGCGTAGATCACACGGCGGTGCACCGGCTTGAGGCCGTCGCGAACCTCCGGCAGGGCACGACCGACGATGACCGACATCGCGTAGTCGAGGTACGAGCGCTGCATCTCGAGCTGCAGGTCGACCTGCGAGATGCGGTCACCGGAGACGACGATGTCCCCGCTGTCGCCGTGGACGATCTCGGGCTGCTCGTCGGCGCCGTTCTCGTTGTCGTCAGCCATGTGGCTTCGTTCCCTTTCTGGACAGCCTGGAGGCTGTGGTTCCGTTGGTCGCGCCGGGCGCGACCACAGGTGGTCAGGACTGGTCGACGCGGCTCACGCCGCGCCTCCTGGCCGTTAGATGTCGAGGAAGCGGACGTCCTTGGCGTTCTGCTGGATGAACTGGCGACGTGCGTCGACGTCTTCACCCATCAGCGTCGAGAAGACGCTGTCCACAGCAGCCGCGTCCTCCAGCGTGACCTGCAGGAGCGTGCGGGTGTCCGGGTTCATCGTGGTGTCCCAGAGCTCCTTGTAGTCCATCTCGCCGAGGCCCTTGTAGCGCTGGATCCCGTTGTCCTTCGGGATGCGCTTGCCGGCTGCGAGGCCGGCCTGCATCAGTGCGTCGCGCTCCCGGTCGCTGAAGACGTACTCGTGCGCCGAGTTCGACCACTTCAGGCGGTAGAGCGGCGGCTGCGCGAGGTACACGTAGCCGTGCTCGATGAGCGGACGCATGTAGCGGAACAGCAGCGTGAGCAGCAGCGTGGTGATGTGCTGACCGTCGACGTCGGCATCGGCCATCAGCACGATCTTGTGGTACCGGGCCTTGTCCGGGTCGAAGTCCTCACCGATGCCGGCACCGAACGCCGTGATCATCGACTGGATCTCCTGGTTGGCGAGGGCGCGGTCGAGACGGGCCTTCTCGACGTTCAGGATCTTGCCGCGCAGGGGCAGGATCGCCTGGGTCATCGGGTTGCGGCCCTGCACGGCGGAACCGCCGGCGGAGTCACCCTCGACCATGAAGATCTCCGACACCGTCGGGTCCTTCGACTGGCAGTCCTTGAGCTTGCCGGGCATGCCGCCCGACTCGAGCAGCCCCTTGCGGCGAGTGGTCTCGCGCGCCTTGCGGGCGGCCAGACGTGCCTGCGACGCCTGGATCGCCTTGCGGACGACGTCGCGCGCCTGCGTCGGGTTGCTCTCGAACCAGTGGGTCAGCTCGGTGCCGACGACGCGCTGCACGAACGACTTCGCCTCGGTGTTGCCGAGCTTGGTCTTCGTCTGCCCCTCGAACTGCGGCTCGCCGAGCTTGACGGAGATGACGGCGGTCAGCCCTTCGCGGATGTCGTCACCCGTGAGGTTGTCGTCCTTCTCCTTGATGATCTTCGCCTCGCGCGCGTAGCGGTTGACGAGGGTCGTGAGCGCGGCGCGGAAGCCCTCTTCGTGGGTTCCGCCCTCGTGCGTGTTGATCGTGTTCGCGAAGGTGTGGACGCTCTCCTGGTAGGAGGTGTTCCACTGCATCGCGACCTCGAGCGCGATCTTGCGCTCCGGGTCCTCGGCCTCGAAGCCGATGACGTCGGGGTGGACCAGGTCGGCCTTCTTCTGCGCGTTGATGTACTCGACGTAGTCGGCGAGACCTCGCTCGTACATGAACGTGTCGTTGCGCGCCTCTTCCCCTTCTTCCGGGGTGCGCTCGTCGCGCAGGTTGATCCGCAGGCCCTTGTTCAGGAAGGCCATCTGCTGGAACCGCGTCCGCAGGGTCTCGTAGTCGAAGACGACGGACTCGAAGATCTCGGCGTTCGGCCAGAACGTGATCGTCGTGCCGGTCTCGTCCGTCTCTTCGTCCTTGGAGACGGGCGCGACGGGGACACCGTCGGTGTAGCTCTGACGCCAGACGTGGCCCTGCCGACGGACCTCGACGTCGAGCTCGGAGCTCAGCGCGTTCACCACGGACGAACCGACGCCGTGCAGACCACCGGAGACGGCGTAGCCGCCACCGCCGAACTTGCCACCGGCGTGCAGGACGGTGAGGACCACCTGCAGGGTCGAGACCCCTTCGGCCGCGTGGACGTCGACCGGGATGCCACGGCCGTTGTCGACGACGCGGACGCCACCGTCTTCACGGATGCTCACGTCGATGGTGTCGCAGTACCCGGCGAGGGCTTCGTCGACGGAGTTGTCGACGATCTCCTGGACCAGGTGGTGCAGACCGCGCGGGCCCGTCGAACCGATGTACATACCGGGGCGCTTGCGGACGGCCTCGAGCCCCTCGAGCACCTGAATCTGGTCTGCGCCGTAGGACGGTTCGCTCTGCGGGGTCTCCGCGCCGAGCGGGTTCTGCCGGTCGTCTTCAGATTCTGCTGCCATGTCGAGCGTGCTCCTGCCTGCGCGCGGAACGCCCGCGCACTGCACCCCCCAGTCTACCGCAGAGCCCCCTCTTTCGAGGGCTCATCTGCCCCTCAGACGGGCTTTTCTGGCACTCCAGGATGATTTCGTCGCCTCAACCGTAGGTGTCGCGAGGACCGCGCCCCTGGACCGTCCTGGGGCCGCGTTTCCACGTGGGGGCGTCCGGGCCGGAAACCCTGATCGACTCGACCCCGGCTTCGGGGTGCCGTTCCGCGATGGTCGTCGTGACCGTCGCACGCATCAGTCTGAGCTGGGTCGCCCAGGCCGTCGAGTCGCACCGGATGACCAGTGCGCCGTCCTCGATGGTGACCGGCCGGGAGTGCTTCGCCAGCTCCTCGCCGACGACGCTCGGCCAGTCCACGAACAGCTCGGAGCGGGCGAGGGGTTCCGTCCAGCCGAGCTCCTGGGCGAGCGAACCGACGATGTCGGCGAGGCCCTTCGGCTCGCGGCCACGTCCGTACGGCACGGTGTCGGCGTCGAACTCGCGGGCACGTCGTCGGCGGGCATCGGTGCCGCGCTTGGACGGGTCGCCGAACACCGCGCGCAGGTGGCGGTACACCTGCGAGGGTTCGGTGGGCTTGCGGGGCTTCGGCATCAGGCGTCGGCTCCGGCGGGGGTCGGGTC
>NZ_QKSE01000015.1:0-107847 GCF_003234595.1 Curtobacterium sp. MCPF17_051
ACCGCCAGCCGCCCCACCGCCAGCCCGGCCACCGCCAGCCGCCCCGCACGCACGACGGCCCGCCCCGGCAGAACCGGAACGGGCCGAAGGAGCGGAGCGAACCGCCGGCGTCAGTGCGCCGCGGCGGGGATGCTCCCGGTCGTGGCGGATCCGGCACGTGCGAGCCGCTCGACCCGCACCGACTGCCGGTTGATGAGCAGGCCGCCGGCGAGGGCGACGAGCACGAGCACCCCCGCCGAGATGCCGAACGCCGCGTGGTAGCCGTCGAGCGTCGCCTGGGCCTGCTGCAGCTTGGTCGGGGCGGCGGACAGCCCGGACAGGCTGTTCGACACCACGTCGGCGAAGATCGTCGACAGCAGTGCCGTGCCGATCGAGCCACCGATCTGCTGCATGGTGTTGACCGTCGCCGAGGCCACACCGGCGTCGGCCCGTGCGACCCCGGTCGTCGCGGTGTTCATCGCGGACGAGAAGATCGTGCCCATGCCGAGGCCGATCACGATCAGCGCCGGCAGGACGGTGCCCGCGTAGGAGCTGTCCAGGTCGGTGCGGAGCAGCAGGAGGAGCCCGGTCGCGGCGACCAGGCCACCGGCGAAGATGAGCACCTTCGGCCCGACGCGCGGCAGCAGGCGGCCACCGATCTGCGTCGCCGAGATCATGATCGACAGCGGCATCGGCAGGAACGCGAGACCGGTCTGCAGCGAGCTGAACCCGAGGGTCTGCTCCAGGTAGTAGGTCAGGAACAGGAAGATGCCGAACATGCCGATCGCGACCAGGCCGATCGCGATGAACGAGCCGCCGCGGTCACGGTCGAGCACGACGCGCAGGGGCAGCAGCGGGTGGGCGACGCGGGTCTCGATGAACACGAACGCGGCGATCAGCACGACGCCGCCAGCGAGCATGGCGATCGTGACGGGGGAGTCCCAGCCGTTCGTCTCGGCGTTCGAGAAGCCGTAGACGACGCCGACCAGCCCGAGCGTGATGGTGATGACCCCGAGGACGTCGATGCGCGGACGCTCGACCTTCGGCGGGCGCTCCATGAAGACCAGGGCGCCGATCACACCGAGCACGGCGAAGACGACGTTGACGTAGAGGCACCAGCGCCACGAGGCGTACTCGGTCAGCACGCCGCCGAGCAGCAGGCCGATGGCCGCACCCGAGCCGGCGATGGACCCGAAGATGCCGAACGCGCGACCGCGCTCCTTGGGGTCGCGGAACGTGGTGGTCAGCATGCCGAGTGCGGACGGGGCGAGCAGTGCGCCGAAGACACCCTGCAGCGCGCGGGCCGCGACGAGCAGGCCGAACGAGTCGGCCAGGCCACCGAGCACCGAGGCGACGGCGAAGCCGACGAGCCCGATGATGAAGGTGTTCTTGCGGCCGAACAGGTCGCCGAGACGACCACCGAGCAGCAGCAGCGAGCCGAACGCCAGCGAGTACGCGGTGACGATCCACTGTCGCTGGTCGGTGCCGAAGTCCAGGTCGGCCTGGGCGGAGGGCAGGGCGATGTTCACGATGGTCGCGTCGAGCACGACCATCAGCTGTGCGAGGGCGATGACCGCCAGGGCGATCCAGCGGTGGTTGCTCTTGGCGGGGGTGGTGCCCGGAGTCGTGGGTGCTGTCCCGGTGGGGGTCGGCACGGTGTGTTCTGCCGTCACGGCAGCCTCCTTCGAGAAGGTTGGAGGGTGGGGTGGAGGTGCGCGCCGTCGGGCACTCCGGAGATGTGGTGGTGACGAAACCGGATGCGGGGCATCCGTTTGTGGTCAGTGTAGACCGAAACGGAAGGAGTGCATCCACTTGTTCCCAGAAAGTGCAACTACGGTCGGATCGTGAGCACCACCGACTCTGCGTCCGACCTCGAGCGACCGCTGCGCGCCGACGCAGCGCGCAACCGCGAGCTGATCCTGCAGACGGCGCGCAAGTGCTTCGCGGAGCGCGGGCTCTCCGTCACGTTGAACGACATCGCGCACGAGGCCGGCGTCGGGGTCGGCACCGTCTACCGACGCTTCGCCGACAAGGACTCCCTGATCGAGGCGCTGCTCGCCACCAAGTTCGAGGCCATGAACGACGCCGCAGCGCGTGCCGCGGACGTGTCCGACCCGCGTGAGGCGCTCCGGGTGTACCTGATGGGCGTCTTCGCGTTCCGTGCACGCGACCGTGCCCTCGCCGACGCCATCGTCCGTGCCGGCAAGGCCCGTCCGTCCATCGTGCAGGAGCGCGACCGGCTCGAACGTCAGGTCGCCGCGATCATCGGCCGTGCCGAGACCGCCGGCGTCGTCCGCCCCGGCTTCGACTCCCGGGACCTGCCGATGCTCACCGCGATGGTCGGTGCGGTCGCCGACGCCACCCGCGAGCACGACCCGGACGCCTGGCGCCGCTACGCGGAACTCCTGATCCAGGGCGTCCTGCCGGGCACGGGCGACACCGCGCCGATGCTCGGCGACCCGCTGGACCGCGAGTCGATCGAGCGCGCGCTGCACGCGCAGTCCTGACCAGGGACCCACCGGAGGCCCGTGGCGGCGCCGCCACGGGCCTCCAGTCCGGCGGCGGTCGCCACCAGAGCGGCCAGCGCGACGGGCGCGGCCGGACCGGCCGGACCCGCGGGACCGGCTACAGCCAGCTGGGGATCCAGTAGTGCGACCGGACGAAGTCCCACGGCACCTGCATCGCCGTCCACATCGGGTACCAGTAGACCGAGGCCAGCACGACGACGCCCAGGTACACGCCGACCCACAGGATCGCCCGTGACCGGCGTGACCGTTCGTCGCTCCGCCTGCCGAGCACCAACCCGATCGCGGCGGCCAGCGCCATCACCATGTAGGGCTCGAAGGCGATCGTGTAGAACTGGAACACCGTCCGGTCGACGTACATCAGCCAGGGCAGGTACCCCGCCGCGACGCCGAGCAGGACGAAGCCGTACTCCCACTTCCGGCGCAGGACCCAGAGCACGAGCAGCGCCACCGTGGCGATGACCGAGGCGTACCAGATGAACGGGTTCGCGATGCCGGTGATCGCCTCGCCGCAGCGGTTCGCCCAGCAGCCGTCCTGCCCGGCGTCCGTGCCGACGTAGAACATCGACGTCGGGCGCTGCATCACGAGCCAGAGCAGCGGGTTCGCCTGGTACGAGTGCGGGGTGTGCAGTCCGATGTTGAAGGCGTAGATCTCCGACTGGTAGTGCCACCAGTTCTGCAGGCTGTCCGGCACCCAGGCGAGCATCCCGGTCCAGCGTTCGCCGCCCGAGGACAGCCAGTTGCGGTCCCAGCCGTCCTTCGACACGAACCAGCCCGTCCACGACGCCACGTAGGTCACCGCGGCGATCGGCACGGTCAGCAGGAACGACACCGGTGCCTGCTGCAGCAGCGCGCTCGACGACCAGAACTCGACCCCGGCGCGGCGGCGCATCATCATCTCGCTCAGCACGGAGTACACGGCGAAGAACGCCAGGAAGTACACCCCCGACCACTTCGTCGCCGCTGCCAGCCCCAGGGCCAGGCCCATCGCGAACAACCACGGCCGCCACCAGAGCACCGGACCCCACAGGGTGGTCCGGCCGGCGGCGGCGCGGGCGGCGACCCACTCGTCGAGTCGCCGTTGACCCTGCCGACGGTCGAGCAGCAGCGCCCCGAACCCGAGGATGACGAAGAAGGTCAGGATGCCGTCGAGGAGCGTCACCCGCGACATCACGATCGCCTGCCCGTCGATCGCGAGCAGGAAGCCGGCGAGCGTGCCGATCATCGTCGAACGGAACAGCGACCGGGCGATCACCGCGGTGAGGAACACCGTCGCGATGCCGAGCACGGCCACCGTGAAGCGCCAGCCGAACGAGTTGTCGGCCCCGAACAGCAGCATCCCGAGGCCGATGAGGTACTTGCCGAGCGGCGGGTGCGCGATGAACTCCGCGGCGCTCGTGAAGATGTCCGTCTCGCCGCGAACGAACCGGTCGTCGGTCGTCGGGGCGGTGTCACCGCTCGGGTTCGCGGGCCAGGTGCCCTCGTACCCGAGGTGCACGATCGACCAGCCGTCCTTGACGTAGTAGGTCTCGTCGAACACGAGCGAGTGGGGGGTGCCGAGGTTCACCAGCCGCAGCACGGCGGCGAGCAGCGTCACCGCGAGCGGACCCGTCCACCGCCACACGGCGACCCGCTGCGACGTGGAGAGCACCCGCCCCCACCAGTCGTCCAGGCGCGAGCCGACCGGCCGGTCGGGCACGGCCGTGCGGTCGTCGGTCAGCTCGCTGGTCATCGCTGAGCATCCTACGGATCGACCGCACGTCCCCGCTGCGACGGCGGTGCTCGCGCCGCGCGGCCGCGCCGGAGTCGCCGTGCGGGGACAATGGGTGCGTGATCGTCCTCGCAGCAACGCCCATCGGCAACCTCGGGGACGCCTCGCGCCGTCTCGTCGAGACCCTCTCCAACGCCACGGTCGTCGCGGCGGAGGACACCAGGACCGCCATCCACCTGATGCGCGCCCTGGGCATCGAGAACCGTCCGCGGCTCATCGCCCTGCACGAGCACAACGAGCGGGCGAAGGCGTCCGAGGTCGTCGAACTCGCCCGCGACGAGGACGTCGTCGTCCTCACCGACGCCGGCATGCCCGCGATCAGCGACCCCGGTTTCCCGCTCGTCGAGGCCGCCGCGGCCGCCGGGGTCACCGTCACAGCCCTGCCCGGGCCGTCGGCCGTGCTCATGGCGCTCGCCGTGTCCGGGCTGCCCACCGACCGCTTCACGTTCGAGGGGTTCCCGACCCGCAAGGCCGGGGAGCGCCGCCGGGCGTTCCAGGCGCTGGCGGGGGAGCAGCGGACGATGGTGTTCTTCGAGTCGCCGCACCGGCTGGCCGAGACCCTGGCGGACATGGCCTCCGGGTTCGGGGGTGACCGCCGCGCCGCGGTCTGCCGCGAGCTCACGAAGCTGTACGAAGAGGTCCGTCGCGGGCCGCTGGACGAACTCGTCGCGTGGGCGTCCGAGGGTGTGCGTGGCGAGATCTGCATCGTCGTCGCCGGCGCCGCGGAGGCCACCGAAGAAGCCACGCTCGACGACGGGGTGCGCTTGGTGCTCGAGCGGGTGGCCGCCGGCATGCGCATGAAGGAGGCCGCCGCGGCGGTCGCGGACGCGACCGGGCTGTCGAAGCGGGACCTCTACGAAGGGGCGCTCGCGGCGCGCTGAGCGGGCACGTCACGTTCGCGTCCGCCGGTCTGGAGGCGCGGGGCGGGCCCGTCACGGGCCTCCACGACCCGGTTCTCCACAGTCCACCGCCGCACGCGTCATCGGGGTTCCGTGCGCCCGTAGGATGGTCCGCATGTCCGCCGGGTCCTCGTTCAGCATCACCACGCCGATCTTCTACGTGAACGACGTGCCCCACATCGGGCACGCCTACACCGAGGTCGCCGCGGACTTCCTCGCGCGCTGGCACCGGCAGCGCGGTGACGACACCTGGCTGCTCACCGGCACCGACGAGCACGGGCAGAAGATCCTGCGCACCGCCTCGGCGAACGACGTCTCACCCAAGGAATGGGCCGACCGCCTGGTCAACGACGCCTGGAAGCCACTGCTCGACACGGTCGACGTCGCGAACGACGACTTCATCCGCACCACCGACGAACGGCACGAGCGTGGCGTGACGGCGTTCCTGCAGAAGCTCTACGACGACGGCTTCATCTACGCCGGCGAGTTCGAGGGCTTCTACTGCGTGGGCTGCGAGGAGTACAAGCAGCCGAGCGACCTGGTCGCCGGGACCGGTGCCTACGAGGGCCAGCAGGTCTGCGCGATCCACTCGATCCCGGTCGAGGTACTGGCCGAGCGCAACTACTTCTTCCGGATGTCCGACTTCGAGCAGCGCCTGCTCGACCTGTACGAGTCGAACCCGCTGTTCATCCAGCCCGAGAGCGTCCGCAACGAGATCATCTCGTTCGTCAAGCAGGGGCTCCGCGACCTGTCGATCTCGCGCTCCAGCTTCGACTGGGGCATCAAGATCCCGTGGGACAGCGACCACGTGCTGTACGTGTGGTTCGACGCCCTGCTCAACTACGTCACGGCGCTCGGCTACGGCACCGACGACGACGAGGCCTTCCGGCGCCTCTGGCCGAGCGTGCACATCGTCGGCAAGGACATCGCCCGCTTCCACGCCGTCATCTGGCCGGCGATGCTCATGGCCGCCGGGCTGCCCGTGCCGGAGCGCGTCTTCGGCCACGGCTGGCTGCTCGTCGGCGGCGAGAAGATGTCCAAGTCGAAGCTGACCGGCATCGCGCCGTCGGAGATCACCGACACGTTCGGGTCCGACGCCTTCCGCTACTACTTCCTGCGCGCCATCACCTTCGGGCAGGACGGCAACTTCAGCTGGGAAGACATCTCGGCGCGCTACCAGGCCGAGCTCGCGAACGGCTACGGCAACCTGGCGTCACGCCTGGTCGCCATGCTGCAGAAGTACTGCGACGGCGAGGTCCCCGCGCGCGGTGCGCTGACCGAGTCCGACCAGGCGATCGATGCCCTGGCCGTCTCGGTCACCGAGCGTGCCGACGCCGCCATCGCCGCCTTCGCCCCGCACGAGGCCATCGCGAGCGTGTGGGAGCTCGTAGACGCCCTGAACGGGTACATCACCGAGCAGGCGCCGTGGGCCCTGGCGAAGGACGATGCCAACCGCGAGCGCCTCGGGACCGTCCTGACCACCGCGCTCCGCGGCCTCGGCATCGTCACCGTCCTGCTGTCCCCGGTCATGCCGAAGGCGACCGAGAAGCTCTGGGCCTCGATCGGCGCCGGCGGGTCCGTCGCCGAGCAGCGGGTCGACCGTGCGTTCGAGTGGCAGGGTGCGTCGCACGTGGTGCCGCTCGAGAGCGGGCTCTTCCCGCGGATCGAGCAGGTCTCCGCGTGACCGACGCCGAGTCGCACGTCCGGTCCCGCGGTGACGGGGCGTCCGGTGGGTCGAAGCGCGACCTGACGTACCCGCCGCTGCCGCAGGCGCTCGTCGTGCCGGTGTACGACAACCACACCCACATGGAGATCGCCGACGGTGTCGGCGACGGGGGTGACGGTCCGCTCGAGTACCGCGAGCACCTGGACCGTGCCTCGAGCGTCGGCGTGCGTGGAGTCGTGCAGGTCGGCACGGACCTCGCCACCTCGGAGTGGTCCGCGTCGATCGCCGCTCGGGAGCCCCGGGTCCTGGCAGCCGTCGCGTTGCACCCGAACGAAGCGCCCGTGCTGCAGGAACAGGGGCTGCTCGACGAGCACCTCGCCGGCATCGAACGGCTCGCCGCGCTGCCGCGGGTCCGGGCGATCGGTGAGACCGGCCTCGACTTCTTCCGCACCGGCGAGGACGGCCGCGACGCCCAGGTCCGTTCGTTCGAGGAGCACATCCGCATCGCGAAGGAGCACGACCTCGCGCTGACGATCCACGACCGCGACGCACACGACGCCGTGGTCGAGGTCCTCGACCGCGTGGGTGCCCCGGAGCGGACCGTCTTCCACTGCTTCTCCGGCGGCCCGGACCTCGCCCGGCTCTGCGCCGAGCGCGGCTGGTACATGTCCTTCGCCGGCACCGTGACGTTCAAGAACGCCGCACTGCTGCGTGAAGCCCTGGTCGTCGCCCCGCGGCACCTGATCATGATCGAGACGGACGCGCCGTTCCTGACGCCCACCCCGTTCCGCGGTCGCCCGAACGCGCCGTACCTCATCCCGCTCACCCTGCGGTCGATGGCGGAGACGCTCGGCACGGACGCCTCGATGCTCGCGGCCCAGATCGCCTCGAACACCGAGCTCGTCTACGGCGCGTGGGACGCCGAGCCCGTGACGGTGGACGAGTAGTCGTGGGCGCACTGCTCGGCCCGGCGGAGATCCGGGAGCTCGCGGCCGAACTCGACGTCACCCCGACGAAGAAGCTCGGCCAGAACTTCGTGCACGACGCCAACACCGTGCGGCGGATCGTGTCGGTCGCCGGTGTGACCCCGTCGGCTCAGGTGCTCGAGATCGGTCCGGGGCTCGGGTCGTTGACGCTCGGGCTCACCGAGACCGGCGCCCCCGTCACGGCCGTCGAGATCGACAAGCGCCTGGCTGCCAAGCTGCCGTCGACGGTGTCGTCGATGCAGCCGGAAGCGTCGCTGACGGTCGTGCAGCAGGACGCCATGACCGTCGCCGCCACGGACCTCGACATCGAGCCGACGCACCTCGTCGCGAACCTGCCCTACAACATCTCCGTGCCCGTGCTGCTGCACCTGCTCGCGACCTTCCCGTCGATCGAGCGGTCGCTCGTGATGGTGCAGGCCGAGGTCGGGTACCGGCTCGCCGCCGGCCCCGGCAGCAAGGTCTACGGGTCGCCGAGCGTCAAGGCCGCCTGGTACGGGTCGTGGAGCACCGCCGGGTTGGTCAGCCGTCAGGTCTTCTGGCCGGTGCCGAACGTCGACAGTGTCCTGGTGGCGTTCGACCGGCACGAGCCACCGGGTGACGAGCTCCTGCGGTCGCGGGTGTTCACGCTGGTGGACGCGGCGTTCCAGCAGCGACGCAAGATGCTGCGGCAGAGCCTGTCCGGCGTGCTCGGCGGCAGCGCGCACGCGTCCGAGGTCCTGGCAGCGGCGGGCATCGACCCGACCGCTCGGGGCGAGGCGATCGGTGTCGACGACTTCGTGCGGCTCGGGCGGACGGTCCTCGCTGCTGCCGAGTGACATCTGGCCAACGGACAGGCAGCGAAATACGGAATGTTCGGTTGCGTCCGCTCGGCGCTCCTACGGTTGACTCCATCGACCAAGGAGGCACCGTGCGACCAGCCGAATCACCCCGCCCGCTCCACCGTGTCCCGACCGAGGCGCAGGCCGCAGAGGGACGTCCTCGAGCGCTTCGGCGAGCTGACCTCGACCATCAGCGAGCAACGAGCATCTCCACTGCGGCGGAACGTCGAGCCCTCTTCGCCGGCACCCCGCGACCGGAGGGCACGTTCGAAGAACGTCGCGAGCGCCGGCGGCGAGCGTCCGAGTTGATCGATCCGGACTTCTGGGTCGAGCCGACCGCGGCGTTCCACAGTCGACTCTGACCGTGTTCGATCGACTCGAGCCGCATCAGTTCGACGAGCACCGGGTCCTCGAGTTCAACGACTGCGCCGCCCGGCCGGACGTCGTCCTCGTCGACTCCAGTTTCGTCCGGAGCGCCCTGCGCCGATGCGAGCGTCAGGATGCCGAGGTGGTCACGTTCCTCGATCACCTCGACCTGGTCGGCACGGAGATCCTGTACAGCGCCTACACGGAGTTCGAGGTGCTGCAGGCTGCTCACGGGATGGGTGCGGAAGCCGCTGGTCGCCACGTCGCTGCGTGGAGGGAATTGCTGCGGTCGACTCAAATGCACTGGGTCGGGATCGATGCTGTCAGCGACGAGGTCCCGCACCTCATGGAGCAGTTCGGACTGACCGTCTCGGGTGCCGTGCACGTCGCAACAGCGGCGAACTGGGAGGTCGACGGCTTCGTGACGGTCGATCCGGCATTCGGGGCGGTCGACAAGGAGCGCCTGCCGCTGCTCATCGACGCCGGGGGCGCGAGGCAGGCCCGTCGCTTGCGGGCGCGATCCGGTCCTGACCTGACCTGACTTGGCGGTGCTCCGCACGCCATGCGCTCTACGATGACGGCATGACCGACGGAACGGTTCGCTCGCACGCACAGGGGATGGCGCCCGACCGTGTCCTCGCCGCGACGGGCAGGTCACCGGACGAGTGGCACGCCCTGATCGACGGCGCAGACGGAACCACCATCGGGCACGCGGCGATCGCGTCCTGGTTGATCGGTCAGGGCGTCGAGCCGTGGTGGGCGCAGGGCATCACCATCGGGTACGAACAGGCCCGCGGGCTCCGCATCCCCGGTCAGCGCACGGACGGCACCTTCGCGGTGTCGGCCTCACGGCAGGTCCCGGGTGGACGAGAGGCCGTGCTCGACTGGATCGTGCCGGTGTTCACGGCGGCACTCGGATCCACGCCGACGTCCGAGCGCCGCGGCGGCAAGCGCCCCTCGGCCCGCTGGACCTTCGCCGACCGCGAATCCGTGCTGCTCAACACCGAGGACGGTCCGAAGCCGGACACCGTCCGCATCTCGGTGCAGCGGGAACGGCTCACCGGCCCCGAGCGGATGCCCGACGCGAAGGCCGAACTGCAGCGGCTCCTCGCCGCCCTCTGACACCGCGAACGGGAGAGCGCGAGCCGCGCGCGCACGCCCCTACGATCGACTCCGTGCCCCGTCGACCCGTCAGCCGCCTCGCCCTTGCCATCACCCTGATCGCCGTCCTCGGTGGCATCGCGATCATCGTGCTCTCGGTGCGTGACCTCGGGCAGCGTCCGACCGACGACGTGGTCTGGGTGCGGCTGCTGGCAGGTGCAGCGATCATCGGCTGGGGCGTCGCCTTCGGCATGCTCGGCCGAGATGACGCGGACGCCGACGGCGCCGCCGCCGCCGATGCCGCCGACGTCGACGCAGACCGCACCGACGCCGTGCTCGCCTCCACGTCCGTCTCTCCGGTCCAGCGAGCGACCACGGTGTTCATGTGGACCGCACTCGGGGCGTGGGCCTACGAGGTTCTCCGGTCGTGGTTCGGATGGACCGTGTGGGAATCGGCGCTCGGCCTCGTCGTGGTGTGCGGCCTCCCCGTGCTCAACCAGTTCCTCGATCGGGTCATCGCCGGACGCGAGGCCGGCGACGCCTCCGATCCGGAGAACGCCGCCGGCTGAACCTGCTCGCCGGGCTCAGTGTCCCGCGCCGGCCATCATCTCGAGGATCTGCTGGTGGTTGCCGTTCCGCTCGGCGAAGCGCAGCGGGTGCACGTTCTGCACCAGGATCTCCGGGGCAGCGCCGGACTCGATGAGCGCCATGACCTCGTCGGCGAAGGCGTCGAGCGGCATCCCGCCGAAGTCGGCACCGCCCATCAGGTCGGTCGACACCGCCGGGGGAGCGAGCTCGAGCACCTCGACGGACGAACCGACGAGCTGCTGACGGAGGGCCTGGGTGTACGAGTGCACCCCGGCCTTCGTGGCGTTGTAGGTCGGCGTCGCGGTCAGTGGGACGAACGCGAGGCCGGAGGTGACGGTCATCAGCGTCGCGGCGGGCTGCTCGAGCAGGTGCGGCAGGAACGCGTCGATGAGCCGGATCGTGCCGACCAGGTTCGTCTGGATGGTCTCGATCGCGTCGTCCATGTGGTCGGAGGAGCGCAGGTCCTCGTTCCGCATGATCCCGGACATGGTGATCAGGGTGTTCAGCGAGGGGTACGCCTCGAGCACGGTGGAAGCGGCCGACGCGATCGAGTCAGCATCGCTGACGTCGATCTGCACGGTGCCGAAGCCGTGCGCGGCGGCGAGGGAGTCGAGGAGCGCCTGGCGGCGCCCGCCGATGACGACGGTGCTGCCGGCGGCCTGCAGACGCTGGGCGAGGGCGAGACCGATGCCCGAGGTCGCGCCGGGGATGAAGACGGTGGAGTTCGTGATGTCCATGACCACCACGATGCTCCGTGGACAGGGTCGCAACCAGAGCGCGGTCATCGGGGGATCGGCGATCCCTGGCACCCGGGCAGGAAGCGGACGATGATCGACCCATGGACCGTGCCGCGCTCGCCGACTTCCTCCGCCGTCGCCGTGAGCTGCTGCGCCCCGAGGACGTCGGCCTCGGGCAGGGGCCACGACGCCGGACCCCGGGGCTCCGCCGTGAAGAGGTCGCTGCCCTCGCCGGCATGTCCGTCGACTACTACACGCGACTCGAGCAGCAGCGCGGACCGCAGCCGTCCGAGCAGATGATCGCCGCGATCGCCCGGGCTCTGCGCTGCAGCCTCGACGAGCGCGACCACCTGTTCCACCTGGCCGGGCAGAACGCCCCGACGCGCATGCACCGCGCCGACCACGTCGACCCGGCGATCCTGCGGGTGCTCGACCGGCTCGAGGACACCCCGGCGATCGTCGTCAGCCACCTGGGCGAGACCCTGGTCGAGAACCGGCTCGCGGCGGCGCTCCTCAGCAGCTCGGTCGACCTGCCGGGCAACCGGCGGTACCAGGCGTGGCGGTGGTTCGTGACGGGTGAGGAGCTCGCGAAGTACGCACCCGAGCAGCACGAGCGGCTGGGGCGGGTGGTGGTCGCGTCGCTCCGGGCGACCGTCGGGCTCGCGGGCCCGGGAGACCGCCGGGCGACCGAACTCATCGCCGAGTTGCAGGCGCGCAGCCCCGAGTTCCGCGACCTCTGGGCCAAGCACGAGGTGGCCACACGCTGGTCGGACAACAAGACGATCGTGCAGCCGGAACTCGGGCGCATCACCGTCGACTGCCAGGTCTTGCACACCGACGACCAGGCGCAGGCACTGCTGCTGTTCACCGCGCCTCCAGGATCGGAGGACGCGCAGAAGCTCGAGCTCCTCGGCGTCGTCGGACAGCAGACCTTCGCCGGCTGACGACCTCGCACCGTGCGAACAGCGCCCCGAGAAGCAACGCCACGTCACACACTTCGCCGCGTGCGGTATACCGTGCCTAGGGTGGGGGCGTGAGCACTCCGCGCGTGTACGTCATCCACGAGAACCCCGAGTGGTTCCCCCCGCTCGCCGCCGCCTTCGAGGCCGAGGGCGTCCCGGTCGAGGAGATCCTGCTGACCGAGGGGCAGATCGACCTCGCGACCGAGCCGGCACCCGGCGTCTACTGGAGCCGCATGTCCGCGAGCTCCCACACCCGTGGCCACGAGCACAGCAAGGAGTACACCCGCGCGGTCCTCGGCTGGCTCGAGCGTGCCGGCCGCCAGGTGGTCGGCGGCAGCCACGTGCTCGAGCTCGAGGTGTCGAAGGTCGCCCAGCACGGTCTCCTGCAGCAGGCCGGGTTCGACGTGCCGCGGACGACCGCCGTGTTCGGCACGACGACACTCAAGGACGCCGCCCGCACCTTCACCGACGGGCAGGACGTCCCCTTCATCACGAAGCACAACCAGGGCGGCAAGGGCCTGGGCGTCCGGCGGTTCGACTCGCTCGCCGAGTTCGACGCCTACGTCGACAGCCCCGAGTTCGAGGCTCCGGTCGACGGCATCACCCTGCTGCAGGAGTACCTGACGGCCCGCGAGCCCTTCATCACCCGCGTCGAGTTCGTCGGTGGCGAGTTCGTGTACGCCGTCCGCGTCGACACCAGCGCCGGCAGCTTCGAGCTCTGCCCCGCCGACGCGTGCGAGGTGCCCCAGGTCATCGCGGGTGCCGTCTGCGACGTCCCCGGCACCGAGACCGTCGGCGCGCCCCCGGCGTTCGCCGTCCGGACCGAGATCACCGCCGAGCACCCGCTGGTCCAGCAGCTCCGCACGTTCCTCGCCGACCAGCGCATCACCATCGCGGGCGTCGAGTTCATGGAGACGACGGACGGCCGCACCGTCGTCTACGACATCAACACGAACACGAACTACAACCCCGCGGTCGAGGAGTCCGCGCCGGCCTCCGGCCCGCGCTCCATCGCGAAGTACCTCGGTGGGCTGCTGGAGACGCAGTACGCGGCGCAGCTCACGGCCTGAGAACGCAAGAACCACCGGACAGGAGGCCCGTGGCGGGCCCGCCACGGGCCTCCCGTCCGCCTTTCCCACACCCCCAAGGAACCAACGTGCGATTCGGATACTGGACCCCGCTCTTCGGCGGCTGGCTGCGCAACGTCGACAACGAGAACATGCCGGTCACCTTCGACTACGTGAAGCGCCTGGCGCAGCGCGCCGAGCGGATCGGCTTCGACCTGACGCTCGTGCCGGAGCTCAACCTCAACGACATCAAGGGCACGGCGGCGCCCTCGCTCGAGGCGTGGTCGCTCGCGGCGGCCATCGCGGCGACGACCGAGCGCCTGGAGATCATGGCGGCGATGCGTCCCGGGTACCACCTGCCCGCGGTGACGGCGAAGCAGGCAGCGACGATCGATGACATCTCGTGCGGCCGGTTCACCTTCAACGTCGTGAGCGCCTGGTGGGCGGAAGAGGCGAAGCAGTACGGCGGGATCTTCTCGGAGCACGACGACCGGTACAAGCGCACCGCGGAGTTCGTCGAGGTCATGAAGGGCCTGTGGCGCGAGACCCCGTACTCGTTCTCGGGCGAGTACTACGACATCGAGAACGCACACCTCGAGCCGAAGCCCCGCGTGACGCCGCGCATCTACGCCGGTGGTGAGAGCGAGGCCGGCAAGGCCGCGATCACCGGGTACGCCGACGCCTACGTCACGCACGGCGGCACGGTCGAGGAGCTCCGCGCGAAGATCGACGAGATGAAGCAGCGCCGCGTCGACGCCGGCCTGCCGCCGTTCGAGGCGTTCGGCATGGCCGCGTACGTCATCGTGCGCGAGACCGAGGAAGAGGCGCAGGCCGAACTCGCACGGATCACCGACGTGCAGCACGGCAAGGCGTACGAGTCCTACCAGGACTTCATCTCGAAGTCGCAGCTCGAGCACGTGCCCTCGCTCGAGGACTACTCGGTGTCGAACCGCGGCCTGCGCCCCGGTTTCGTGGGGACGCCGTCGCAGGTGGCGGACCGCATCCGGGAGTTCGAGGACGCCGGCGTCGACACGCTCCTGCTGCAGTTCTCGCCGCAGCTCGAGGAGATGGACCGGTTCGGCGAGCAGGTCATCCCGCTCGTCCGGCAGTCGGTCGGGGCGCAGTCCTGATGGGTGCCACGCCGACCGACGCGGAGGACGGCTGGGCGTTCGAGACCCGCCAGATCCGCGCCGGCTTCAAGGCCGACCCGGGCTGGGGCGCGAACGTGCCGCCGATCGCACAGAGCGCCGCGTACGTCTACCCGTCGGGCGAGGACGCCGCCGCGCGCTTCATGCTCGACGCCCCCGGCCACACCTACACGCGGGTGAACAACCCGTCGGCGGCAGCCCTCGAACGCCGGATCGCCGACCTCGAGGGCGGGATCGGTGCGCTGGCGTTGGCCTCCGGGCAGGCGGCGACGTCGCTGGCCGTGCTCGGTGTCGCACGCGCCGGTGACCACGTGGTGTCGAGCGCCTCGCTCTACGGCGCGACCTACACGTTGTTCGCGTCGACCCTGCGGGACCTCGGCATCACCTTCACGTTCGTGCAGGACCCGACCGACCTGTCCGAGTGGGCGGCGGCGGTGCGTCCGGAGACGAAGGCGTTCTTCGGCGAGTCCATCCCGAACCCCCGCGGGGACGTCCTGGACTTCGCCGGAGTGGCCGGGGTCGCGCACGGGGCCGGTGTGCCGCTCATCGTCGACAACACCATCGCGACGCCGTACCTGGTGCGCCCGATCGAGCACGGCGCCGACATCGTCGTGCACTCCGCGACGAAGTACCTGGCCGGACACGGCAGCGCCATCGCCGGGCTCATCGTCGACAGCGGGAACTTCGACTGGGCGGCCCACGCCGACGCCTACCCGCAGCTGGCCACGACCGAGCAGTCCGGCTTCGCGAACACGAACTTCGCCGAGAAGTTCGGGCGACGGGCGTTCATCCAGCGCACCCGCTCGAAGCTGTCCGCCGACCTCGGGCCCGCGATCGCACCGTTCAACGCGTTCCTGGTGCTGCAGGGCATCCAGACGCTGTCGCTCCGGATGGACCGGCACGTGTCGAACGCCGCCACCGTGGCGACCTGGCTCGACGCACACGACCAGGTCGAGCACGTGCACTACGCCGGCCTGCCGGACTCGCCGTGGCACCACCTGCAGCAGCGCTACGTGCCGAAGGGGCCGTCGGCGGTGCTGTCGTTCGACCTCGCCGGCGGGGTCGCCGCGGGTCGACGGTTCGTGGCGGCGCTCGAGCTGTTCGACCACGTCTCGAACCTCGGTGACGTCCGCTCGCTCGTCGTGCACCCGGCATCGACCACCCACGTGCAGATGACCGCTGCCGAGCGGGCGGCCGCCGGGGTGGGGGACGGTCTCATCCGCCTGTCGATCGGCCTCGAGCACATCGACGACATCACCGCGGACCTGGCGCGGGGGTTCACGGCAGCCGCAGCGGGATAGGTTGGGCGCATGACCACGTTGGCCGCACCGACCCGCGTGCGGACGCGCGCCCCCGGCAAGATCAACGTGTTCCTGTCCGTCGGGGCGTTGCAGGACGACGGCTACCACGACGTCGCCACGGCGTACCAGGCGGTGTCCCTGTACGAGGACGTCACCGCCGAGGCCGCCGACGACTTCTCGGTCACCTTCACGGGGCCGATCGACACGAGCACCGTGCCGGTCGACGAGTCGAACCTGGCCATCCGTGCGGCCCGGCTCGTGGCCGACGCGGCCGGACACCGCGGTGGGGTGCGGCTGACCATCGACAAGCAGGTGCCCGTCGCCGGCGGCATGGGCGGTGGGTCCGCGGACGCCGCGGCGACCCTGCTCGCCGTCGACACGCTCTGGGGCACCGCGCTCGGTCGCGAAGAGCTGCTCCGGCTCGCCGCGCAGCTCGGCGCCGACGTGCCGTTCGCCTTCGCCGGCGGCACCGCCGTGGGCACCGGCCGCGGTGACGAGCTGAGCCCCGCGCTGGCCAAGGGTGAGTTCCACTGGGTCCTCGCCCTGAGCGACGACGGGCTGAGCACCCCCGCCGTCTACCGTGCGCTCGACGAGCACCGGGAGCGGTACCGAGCCGACATCTCCCCGGCGCCGTCGCACCCCGTGGTCGAGGCCAACGTGCTGCAGGCCCTGCGCGCGGGCGACCCCGACCTGCTCGCCGACTGCGTCCACAACGACCTGCAGGCACCGGCCATGCGGCTGCAGCCCCGGCTCGCGGCGACCCTGGAACTCGGTGAGAAGTCCGGTGCCCTGGCCGGCCTGGTGTCCGGAAGCGGACCGACGGTGGCGTTCCTGGTGGGTGACCGCGACGCCGCGCTCGAACTGCAGGTCGAGCTCAGCGCCGCCGGGCTCGTCGCACTCCGTGCCACCGGCCCGGTGCACGGCGCACGCCTGGTGCACTGACCCGACGCCCCGGCGCAGCCGTCGGCGGCTGGACCGCCACCGTCAGCGGTTGGACCGCCACCGTCAGCGGCTGTACTTCCAGAGGATGACCGTCCCGGTGTGCCAGTAGCGCACGACGTGGAAGCCCTCGGCCACGAGGGTCTCGGTGACCTGCGGGCGGATGTTCCGCGACTTGCCGCCGACGAACCACACGGTGTCGATGCCGGAGATCCGCTCGGGCACGGTCGTGGCCACGTCGCCGTTGACGTTCCAGAGCTGTCCGCGTTCGGCACCGGTCTCGGCGACGGCGAGGTCGCGCATCCCGGTGAAGGCTTCGGGGTAGGAGTCGGCGATGACCTGCGCGGTGGTGCCCGGGTGCTCCCAGACGCTGCCGAAGACGACGCCCTCGTTCCGGTCGGTGCGCCGGTCCCGCTCGCGCTCGATGATGGCCGCCGCGTTCGCCCAGTGCGAGTCCTGCTTGGCGTGGGGCAGCCGGACGATCGTGCTCGTCGGTGCCGACACGAGCAGCATCCCGACGACCGCGAGCGCCAGCCACCGCCGGGGTCGGATCGCCGTGATCGCCAAGCCGATGAGCAGCGCGACGAACGGCAGGCTCAGGCTGGCGTACTTCGGGGAGTACAGGTGCTCCCCGGCCGCGGTCGCACCGACGAGCAGTGCGGTGGGCAGGATCGTCAGGGGGACGGCGACGCGCACGGCCTGCAGCCGCAGCAGGTCGCGGGCGGCCGGGGCAGGACGTCGGGCGGCACGCACGGCGAGCACGACGCCGATGATCATCAGCACCCACCCGAGCACCGCGTACGGCCAGACGGCACCGAACCAGGCGGTCGCGACGACCTGGCGCAGGGTGGCCCACCCGACTCCGGTGATCCAGCCGACCTGCTTGGCCTGCCCGGCGGCGAGGACGATGAACGGCGACACCACGAGCGCGGCCCCGACGGCGGCGACGCCCCAGCGCACGAACGCGGCGCGGTCGACCATCGGCGCAGCCACCGGACCGCTGCGCTGCGAGAGCACGGCGTCGCGCC
Organism: Curtobacterium sp. MCPF17_051; assembly: GCF_003234595.1. Lineage (NCBI taxonomy): Bacteria > Bacillati > Actinomycetota > Actinomycetes > Micrococcales > Microbacteriaceae > Curtobacterium > Curtobacterium sp. MCPF17_051. The sequence continues at coordinate 17,882 of NZ_QKSE01000015.1, forward strand.
GTGCGGCACGGTCGGCGACGGCGGTCCAGAGGAGCACGACCCCGTGCGCGACGACGGCCAGGGCCAGGTAGACGTTGAACAGCACGGCGACCACGGCGAGCAGGCCGTAGACGACCCACCACCGGGTCGCGTGGTGCCGGATCCGGGTGCGCCGGACCGCGGTGATCCCCACGAGGGTCAGCGCGACGGCGAAGGTCGTGACGGTGGCGTACGGTCGCCCCTCGGTGCCGGCCCACGCGACGCGCGGCAGGACCAGGAACACGATCCCGGAGACGACGCCGAGCCGCACGCCGCCGAGACGACGGCCGAGGGCGACGACGAGCCCGGCGGAGACCCCGATGGCCAGCGCACTCGGGAACCGCAGCGTGAACGGCGAGTACCCGACGAGCGTGAACCAGACGTGCATCACGGCGTAGTACAGGCCGTGGACGGCGTCGACGTTCTGCAGTTCGGCCCAGAGCGCCGGCCAGCTCCGCTGTGCGCTCGCGATGGTCGCGGCCTCGTCGTACCAGACCGACGGCACCCAGTTGAAGGCCGCTGCGACGACGACGCCGAGCGCACCGACGGTGATCTCGGGGGTCCGTGCGAGGGCCCGGACGGCGGCCGCGACGAGCCCCAGCGAGCGCGCGCGCGCCGACGCGTCCGACGTCGTGCGTCGGACCGGGACGGTACCGGTACGCGGGGAACTCACGCCCGCGACCGTACCGATCGGCTCTGGGGATCCGCCGCGTCCGGGCGCTGAACTCTCACATGCAGGAGTTCGGTGCGACGGGCCAGAATGACGGGATGGAACCCCTCGTCGCCCCCGCCGCCGCGCTCTCCCCGGGCCGGACGCAGCTCGGTTCGCGGACCGCCGCGCTCGCCGACGTCGGGGTCACCGGGCTGCGACGCCTGGCCACTTCGCGCGTCCTCGTCGTCGGGGCCGGCGGGCTCGGGGCCCCGGTGGTCGCGTACCTCGCCGGGATCGGTCGGCTCACGGTGGTCGACCCCGACGTGGTCGACGCCTCGAACCTGGCCAGGCAGACGCTCTTCACGGCCGCGGACGTCGGCTCGCCGAAGGCGCAGGTCGCGGTCGCCCGAGCCGTCGCGGTCGACCCCGAACTCGACGCGGTCGCCGTGGTCGCGTCGTTCACGCCGGACCTGGTCGCCGGACACGACGTCGTGGTCGACGCCGCCGACTCGGTCGTGGTCACCCGGGCCGTCTCGGACGCCTGTGCCGCGGCCGGCGTGCCGTTCGTGTGGGGCACCGTGCTCGGCCACGACGGGCAGGTCAGCGTCTTCCGCGACGCCGGGCCGGACGGCGTCGACTTCCACGACCTGCACCCCGACGCCCTGCCCGACGAGGGCTCGTGCGCCCTCGACGGCGTCGTCCCCGCACTGTGCGGCGCGGTCGGTGCGGTCATGGCGGGACAGGTCTTCGCGTTGGTCACCGGCACGGGCGACCCGCTGCTCGGACGCGTCCTGACCGTCGACGCCCGCCGGTGGCGCTGGACCGAGAGCCCCGTCCGTCGCGGGCCCGCCTCGCGTCGACCGGCACCCGCATCCGCCGTCACGACGCGGCGCATCGCGCCGTCCGCCCTGGCCGCCAGGGTGGCGGACCCGTCGGACCCGCTGGTCGTCGTCGACGTCCGGACCGACGAGGAACGCGCAGCCGGCTTGGTCGCCGGTGCCGTCACCGACGACACCGGTGCGGACGAGGTCGTCGTCTACTGCGCACGCGGGCCCCGTGCGGACGCGTGGGCGGCGCGGCAGCCGGCCGGGAGGCGCGTGGCGGTCCTCGACGGCGGCTTCGAGGCCTGGCGTCGCGAGGGGCTGCCCGTGGCGATCGAGCACCGGTCCTGACCCAGCCCACTCACCCTCACCGGGTCTGGCACCGCATCCGCGGATAGGATCGGGGGATCATGACGCAACTGCGGGTACGGGACGCTGCGGCCTTCCTCGGGATCAGTGACGACACCGTTCGACGGCTCGTCGACGGGGGCACCTTCACCCGGGCCACGGACGACGCGGGGCGAGCCGTGGTCGACGGTCGCGAGGTCGCCGCGTACGCACGGGATCGCAGCTCCGAGCTGACCGACCCTGCGTCCGCGGTGAAGAGCTCGGCGCGCAACCGCTTCGTCGGGATCGTCACCGCCCTGGTCGTCGACACCGTGATGGCGCAGGTCGAGCTGCAGTGCGGCCCGCACCGCGTGGTGTCCCTGATGAGCGCCGAGGCCGTCCGCGACCTGGGGCTCGAGGTCGGGTCCGTCGCGGTGGCGTCCGTCAAGGCCACGATGGTCGCCGTCGAGGCCGCCGCCCATCAGGAGGACCCCCGGTGATCCGTCTCCGGCCGTTCGCGGCGCTGGCCCTCGCCGCCACCGTCGCCCTCGGGCTCGCTGCGTGCACGGCTCCGGACACGGGCTCGGGGGCGTCGACCCCGGCGGGCTCCGACACCGAGGGGCCGACCGGTTCGATCACCGTCTTCGCCGCCGCGTCCCTGCAGCAGACCTTCACGACCCTGGGCAAGCAGTACGAGACCGCGCACCCCGGCGCCTCCGTCGAGTTCTCGTTCGCCGGCTCCAGCGACCTCGTCACCCAGATCCAGAACGGCGCTCCCGCCGACGTGTTCGCCGCGGCGGACCAGGCCAACATGGCGAAGCTGACCTCCGATGACCTGGTGACCGGGTCGCCGCGGGCCTTCGCCACGAACACGCTCGAGATCGCGGTCGCCCCGGGCAACCCGCGGGGCATCGGTGGCCTCGACGACCTGACGGCTCCGGGCATCCAGCTCGTCACGTGCGCCGCCCCGGTGCCGTGCGGTGCCGCGACGGCGAAGGTCGAGTCCGCATCGGGCATCGATCTCGAGCCGGTCAGCGAGGAGCAGTCCGTCACCGACGTGCTCGGCAAGGTCGAGTCCGGTCAGGCCGATGCCGGACTCGTCTACGTGACGGACGTCCGAGGGGCCGGCGGCAAGGTCGACGGCGTCCCGTTCGACGAGTCGAGCAAGGCCGTCAACACGTACCCGATCGGCGTGCTCCGGGAATCCGGGGACCCGGAGCTCGCGCAGGCGTTCTCGGAGTACGTCCGCTCCGCCGCCGGGCAGCGCGTGCTCTCCGACGCGGGCTTCGGGAAGCCCTGACCCGTGGCTCCGCGCGCTGACGGACGCCCACCGGTCGCGTGGTGGCTCCCGCTGCCCGCGGTGCTCGGCGGGCTGTTCGTCGTCGTGCCGGTGCTCGCGATGCTCGGCCGGGTGGACTGGTCGTCGTTCGTCGGGCTCGTGACCTCGGCCGCGTCACTGACCGCGCTCGGGCTCAGCCTCGGCACGGCGCTCGCGGCCACCGGCGTCGCGTTCGTCCTCGGGTACCCGCTCGCCGTGCTGTTCGCGCGGTCGGCGTCGCGCTGGGTCGGCGTCGCACGAGCCGTCGTGCTCCTGCCGCTCGTGCTGCCGCCGGTGGTCGGCGGCCTCGCGCTGCTCGCGGCCTTCGGTCGGCTCGGCGTCGTCGGGGCCTTCCTCGACGACCACGGGCTGCGCATCGCGTTCACCACGACAGCGGTGGTCATCGCGCAGACCTTCGTCGCGATGCCGTTCCTGGTGTCCTCGGTCGAGGGGGCGCTCCGCGTCGAGGGCGACCGCTACGAGCGGGTCGCCGCGACCCTGGGGGCCGGGCCGACCCGGACGTTCCTGACCGTCACGACGCCGCGGGTGCTGCCGGGGATCGTGTCGGGGCTCGTGCTCTGCTTCGCCCGGGCGCTCGGCGAGTTCGGAGCCACCCTGACCTTCGCCGGCAGTCTGCAGGGGGTCACGCGGACCTTGCCGCTCGAGGTCTACCTGCAGCGCGAGGTCGACCCGGACACCGCGGTGGCCCTGGCGGTCGTGCTCGTCGTGGTGGCCGTCGTCGTCATCGGGGCCTCGTCGTTCCGGACCCGCGGAGCCCTGACATGACGGCCGAGGGCGCGGCGGGTGTCCGGGCGCGCGTCGTCGTCGGGTCGCGGGACGTCGACGTCGCGATCGAGGTCCGCGCGGGGGAGTGCCTGGCGGTCATCGGGCCGAACGGTGCGGGCAAGTCGACGGTGCTCGAGGCCCTGGCCGGACTGCTGCCGATCGAGTCCGGGCGGATCGAACTCGACGGGGTCCAGGTCTCGAGCCCACGGCACACCGTGCCCGCGCACCGTCGTCGGATCGGACTCGTCGCGCAGCGGTCCGACCTGTTCCCGTTCCTCGACGTCGTCGGGAACGTCGCCTTCGGACCCCGAGCCGCCGGAGCCGGTCGCGCCGCGGCCCGGCAGCTCGCCCGCCACGCGCTCGACGCCGTCGGGGCCGCCGAACTGGCCACCCGCGACCCCGGAACACTCTCGGGCGGTCAGGCGCAGCGCGTCGCGATCGCCCGCGCGCTCGCCACCGACCCGGCGGTCCTGCTGCTCGACGAACCGACCTCGGCGCTCGACGTCGGCGCGCAGGACGAGGTCCGCGCGGCACTCCGGACCGCGGTCGCCGGCCGGCCCGCGGTGCTCGTCACCCACGACCCGGTCGAGGTCGTCGCCCTGGCCGACCGCGTCGTCGTGCTCGAGGGTGGACGGGTGGTCGAGCAGGGCACCCCCGCCTCCGTGCTCGGTCGTCCGACGAGTGCGTTCGCCGCGACGTTCTCCGGACTCGCGCTGGTACACGGGACCGCCACCGGGGGTGGGATCGCGATCGACGGCGTTGGCGAGCTGGCGTCGGGGGCGCACGCCGTGCCTCCCGGCCGGCCCGCCCTGGCCGCCTTCCACCCGTCGGCCGCCGTGCTGACGCGGGACGGTGCGGGAGCTGCGCGCACCGTGTCTTCGCTCGAGCCGCGCGACGGACTGGTGCGGGTGCGGGCCGGTGACCTGGTGGCGGACCTGACGCTCGCGCGGCTGACCGCGCTCGGGATCGCCCCCGGCGACGCGGTGCGCATCGACGTCCCCGCAGCCGAGGTGGCGGTCTACGCTCCCCGCGGTTGAGGAACGGGCGCCGAATCGGGCGTACCTGGTCGGATCGGGCGTACCTGGTCGGATCGGGCGTACCTGGTCGGAAGTTCGCATCAGGTATGCCCGAAAGCACCAGGCATCGCGGGCGTCCTGGGAAGGAACGTGCGCCGCTCAGCCGCCGGCGAAGGGCGGCATGACGTCGACGATCTCGACCCCGTCGAGCGAGGTCGCCCGCTCGCGCGTGGTCACGCCGTCGACCAGGTACGAGCAGCGCTCCTGCAACGCACTCCAGCGTGCCGGGTCGGCCGCGTCGATCGCGCCGAGGGCGGCCTCGATGGTGGGGCCTGTCGTGGTCAGCGAGTCGGCGCCCACGGCGGCGCGGGCAGCGGCGAAGAACCGGATCGTGGTCATGCCTCAGCCGCCGATCGCACTCATGCCACGCGTCGGGTGCACGAGCTCGTCGCTGTCGTCACCGTGGTCGCGCGGCTTCGCCCACATCGCGAGCCGCCAGAGCTCGGCGACCTGGTCGTCGTCCGCCCCGGAGCGCATCGGTCCGAGCACGTCGGTCTCCTCGTCGGAGAACAGGCAGCTGCGCACGTGGCCGTCGGCGGTCAGCCGGGTGCGGGTGCAGTCGGCGCAGAACGACTCGGTGATGCTCGCGATGATCCCGACGGTGCCGAGCGGCTCACCGGTGACGGCGTCGTGCACGCGGTACCGCTCGGCGGGGGCACCGTCGCGCGGCGCGTCGTCCGGCGTGAGCGCGAACGACGTCGCCAGCAGCGCGCGGGTCTCAGCGGCGGTGATCATCGAGGTGCGGTCCCAGGCGTGGTCGGGGTCCAGGGGCATCTGCTCGATGAACCGCAGCTCGTAGCCGCGCTCCAGACACCAGCGGAGGAGCTCCGGGGCGGCCTCGTCGTTGATGCCGCGCAGCAGCACCGCGTTCACCTTGATGTCGAGGCCGGCGTCGTGTGCGGCCGACAGCCCGGCGATCACCTTGTCGAGGAACGGGCGTCGGGTCACGGTGGTGAAGACGTCGGGGTCGACGGTGTCGAGCGACACGTTCACGCGCCGCAGTCCGGCGTCGTACAGCCCCTGGGCGCGGTGGGCGAGACCGATCGCGTTCGTGGTGAGCGAGAGCTCCGGGGCGTCGGGCAGCGCGGCGCACCGGGCGATCACGTCGACCAGGTCGTGCCGGAGCATCGGCTCGCCGCCGGTGAACCGGACCTTGCGGACGCCGAACCGCGATGAGCCGATCCGGACCAGGCGCTCGATCTCGGTCGCCGTCATCAGGGCCTCGTCGGGCGCGAACGGCAGTCCGGCCGCGGGCATGCAGTAGGTGCAGCGCAGGTTGCAGCGCTCGGTCAGCGAGACCCGCAGGTCGACGGCGCGACGCCCGAAGCGGTCGACGAGCCCAGCGGGAGCCGGGTCCACGGAGCCGGTCGTGCCGAGCAGGATCGCGGGTGCCATGGTCGTCAGCGTACGTGTTCCACACGCCGGAACGACAGCCGCTCCCACCACCGCCGCCACTCCGACCGCTCCGTGCGCAGCAGCGTGACGACCACGATGACGGCCACGGCCGCGAGCAACCACCACCGGTAGGCATCCGCTGACGGCCACACTCCGCGCAGCGCGATGGCGAGCCCGATCGAGAGCCACTCCCACCGGCCGGACAACACCACGAACGGGATGAGCAGCAGCGCGTACCAGGGGTAGCGCGGGGTCACTGCGAGGAAGGTCACGCCGATCATCAGGACCTCGCCGGACCACGGCCGTGACGGGTCGGACAGCCGCCACGCCACGAACGCGGCGGCCAGCACCAGGAGCCCGACCACCACCGTCCCCGCGTCGCCCTTGACCACGAGCGACACCAGCGCGAACCGGGAGCCGTCCTCGTAGCCCTCTTCGCTCAGGTAGCCGGGCAGGTACCCGAGCACGTCGAGCCCGGTCGTCAGCACGTAGGGCACGTAGAGCAACCCGAACACCGCGATGCCGATCGGGATCGCCCACCACGCCCGACCGCGGCCGAGCAACGGCGGGTACACGATCGCCGGGATGAGCTTCGTCGCGGTCGCGGCCCCGAGCGCGATGCCGCCCCAGATCGGTCGCCCGAACGCGACGAGCACGACACCGGCCGTGGCGAGTGCGGCTCCGACGACGTCGACGTGCGAGTTGGTGACCGCCTCGGACGCGACGAGCGGCGACCAGGCCCAGAGCGTCGCCCACCAGGTCGGCCGGCCGATCCGGCGGAGCACCAGGACGAGCCCGACGGTCACACCGAGCGACACGAGCAGCCCGGCGACCTGGAACGGCAGGTACTGCGCGCTCGCCGGCACGAAGAACCGCACGGCGGCGAACCAGAGCTGGGCCATCGGCGGGTAGATCGTCGTCACGTCGGGCCGGTTGATCGCGGTGCAGTGTCCGTCCGCACCGTCGCCGAGCCCGCGGAACCGGGGCTTGATGTCGTCGCACGTGCCGTTGACCTTCTCGGGGAACAACCAGTCGGGTCGGAGACCGGACAGTGCCGTGGACTGGGGGGTGTGCGCGTAGGGGGAGACACCGGCATGCTGGACGATGCCGTCCCACGCGTACCGAGCGGAGTCGGTGCTCGTGTTCGGCGGGCCGACCAGCGCGGCGATGCCGATCACCACCGCTCCGCCGATGACCATGGTGGTCATCCACCGGACGGGCACGAAACGCACCGCGAGCACGGCGATGACGAAGACGGTCCAAGCGATCAGCGTCCACGCAACGAATGCAGAACGATGGCCCGATCGGAGGAACCCCAGATGCGTGACGCCGACGGCGATGACGCCCGACAGGGCGAGTACCCCCACGACGGCCAGCACCGTGCCGATGCGGGCGGCGGTGCCGTCGGCCAAGGACGGTCGGAAGGCACGCAGTCGGTCGCTCATGGTCCGTCGAGGCTATCCGGCGTCCAGCGCCTGCTGCACGACGGACGAGCAGCTCTGGCGTCCCCCAACCGCAACGCCCGCTCGGCGGTGGTGCTCGGGCGCCTGCTCGGCATCGCGTTCCTGATCTGCTTCGGCACCGGGATCTACAGCCACCTGCTGCAGGAACCGCTCGGCTGGATGCGGTTCCCGACCCGTCCGACGCAGCTGTACCAGTTCACGCAGGGCCTGCACATCACGACCGGCATCGCGATCATCCCGCTGCTGCTCGCCAAGCTCAACACCGTCATGCCCGCCCTGGTGCAGGTGCCGCCGGTGCGCGGTGTGCTGCACCTGCTCGAGCGGCTGTCGATCGCGGTGCTCGTGTCCGCGTCGATCATCCAGGTCGTCACCGGACTGCTCAACACCTACCAGTGGTACCCGTGGCCGTTCCCGTTCCGGCAGGTGCACAACGCGATGGCCTACGTGATCATCGGGTCGCTGGTCATCCACATCGCCGCGAAGCTGCCGGTGATCGCCCGCTACTGGCGGAAGCGCGACTCCTACGACGCGCACGGCCGGTTCGTCGCGGATCCCGCTTCCGGCAGTGAACTGCTCCCACCAGGCCGGGAGGCCCGACATGGGGCTGCCCCGAGCGCTGCGGTCTCCGAGACCGCCGGGTCCACCGCCCCCGGCCTGCTGGGCCGCGTGTTCCGCTGGATCGACGGCGTCGACGCCGCCCCGAGCGGCGGCGCCGAGTCTCGGCCCACCGGACCGGAATCGGCCCCGGAAACCCGCGAGGTGGCCGAGGAGCCGAGTCTCGGCCAGCCGGAGGCCGATGCGGCGGAGCCGAGCGGGGCCTCCAGGCGGACGCCGGACGCAGCTGTCGGACGACGTGAGCGGATCGCCCGACGCGGGTTCTTCGCCGGCGTGACGGCGGCGACCGTGGGTGTCGTCGCGCTCACGGCGGGACAGTCCTCGAAACTCGCCGAACCGTTGAACGTCTTCGGCGCCCGCGGCCGCGGCATCGGTTCGCACGGTCTGCCGGTCAACCGCACCGCGCGTGCCGCCGGCGTGCTCGCCAGCGCGACCGCCGCCGACTGGACGCTCACCGTCGTCGGCCACGACGTGAGCCGCACCTTCGTGCGAGCCGAACTCGTCGCGCTCGGCACCGCGCAGGTCGACCTGCCGATCTCGTGCGTCGAGGGGTGGAGCCAGATGGCCACCTGGAAGGGCGTGCGGATGCGCGACCTGCTCGACGCCGTGCAGGCGCCACAGGGGTCGCACGTGCGGGTGACGAGCCTGGAGCGGCACGGCGGCTACCGGATCATGGACATGGGTCCGGAGTACGCCGAGGACCCGACGACGCTCATCGCCCTCGAGCTGAACGGTGCGACGCTCGACCTGGACCACGGGTTCCCGGCGCGGATCATCGCTCCGGGGCGGCCCGGTGTGCTGCAGACCAAGTGGATCGAGAAGATCGAGGTGCTCCGGTGAAGGCCGCGCGGATCGTGCTCGTGGTGATCGGCGTGCTGGTCATCGCGTTCGGGGCGTCCGTGCTCGTGACGTCCGTCAAGCCGAACCGCATCGGCGGGCTCGGGGTGTGGCTGCTGGCGGCGGTGGTGCTGCACGACGCGGTCCTGTCGCCGTTCGTGGTCGGTGCCGGGCTGCTGCTGCGTCGGGCCGGACGCTCGCTGCGGGCCTGGGTGCTCGTCGTCGTGCAGGCGGCGATCGTGCTCGGCAGCGTGCTCGCCCTGGTGGTCCTGCCGGAGATCGCGGCCAAGGACCACGGGCAGAAGAACCCCACCGTGCTGCCGTTCGACTACGGTACGCGGCTGCTGCTCGTCGAGGGGGCGTTGCTCGTCGTCGTGGTGGTGGTGCTCGTGGTCGGGGTGGTGCTGGCCCGTCGGCGTCCGTCCGGTCCGTCTGGTTCGTCCGGTCCGTCTGGTTCGTCCGGTCCGTCCGGTCCGTCCCGTCCGTCTGGTCCGTCCGGTCCGTCTGGTTCGTCCGCCGTGCGCACCACTGGTTGACGGGACAACCTTTCGGTATGATCAGGTCATGACCGACGAGACCCCGTGGCTCACCCGCGAGCAACTGCGCGCGTGGATGAAGCTCGTCGCCGTCATGGAACTCCTGCCGGCGGCGCTCGACCAGCAGCTGCAGCGCGACGCCGACCTGACGCACTTCGACTACATGGTCATCGCGATGCTCTCCGAGACCGACACCCGGACCCTGCGGATGTCGGCGCTCGCCTCGGCCACGAACGCCTCGTTGCCGCGGCTGTCGCACGTGGTGTCCCGCCTCGAGAAGCGGGGGCTCGTGACCCGGTGCCCGTCGACCTCCGACCGCCGGGCCACCGACGTCCGCCTGACCGACGCCGGCTACGCCACCATCGTCGAGGCTGCTCCGGACCACGTCCGCACCGCCCGCCGGGTGGTCATCGACGCGCTCTCCGACGAGCAGGTCGCGCAGCTCGACGGCATCGCGGCCTCGCTCCTGACACGGCTCGACCCCGAGGGGCGCTTCGCGGCGCTCACCTACCCGCGCGAGGACGACGACACCGCGATCTGCGAGGCTCGGTTGACGGGAACGGCGTCCGACTGACGCCGGTCGTGGCCCTCGTCACGCTCGCTCGGCTGTGCCCGTCACTGCAATAGGCTCGCCGCATGACCGACCCCGCCGCGCCGTCCGACACGTACTCCTACCTCGGACCCGCCGGCACCTTCACCGAGGCGGCCCTGAAGCTCGTCGAGGCCGCCGCCGGCAAGCCCTGGCGGAGCGTCAACAACGTCGGTGAGGCCCTGGACGACGTCATGTCCGGCCGGTCGATCGGGGCCGTCATCGCGATCGAGAACAGCGTCGACGGCGGGGTCAGCGCCACGCAGGACGCCCTGGCCAGGATCCCCGGCGTGCGGATCGTGGGGGAGTACCTGGTCCCCGTCGACTTCGTGCTCGTCGCCCGACCCGGCACGACCCTGGCCGACGTCCGCACGGTGAACGCACACCCCGTCGCCTACGCGCAGACCCACAACTGGCTCGAGACCAACCTGCCCGGCCACGGCCACATCCCGGCGTCGTCGAACGTCGCCGCGGCGCTCGCCCTGCTCGAAGCGAACCCGACCGCCGACGCCGCCGTCGCGCCGCCCGGCATCACCGACCACCACGACGTCGTCGTGCTCGCATCGTCGATCGGTGACAACGCCTCGGCGGTCACCCGGTTCGTCCTGGTGTCCAAGACCCTCGCCCTGCCCGAGCCGACCGGCGCCGACAAGACCAGTGTCATCGTCGAGCTGCCCGCCGACCACCCCGGCGCCCTGGTCGACATGCTCGAGCAGTTCGCGACGCGGGGCATCAACATGGGGCTGCTGTCGTCGCGCCCGATCGGGGACGAGCTCGGCCGCTACCGGTTCGTCATCGACCTCGACGGGCACGTGCGCGACGAGCGGGTGGCGGACGCGCTGCTCGGCCTGCGTCGGTTCAGCCCGCGCGTGACGTTCCTCGGGTCGTACCCGCGTGCCGACGGTGCCCGCCCCGAGGTGCCCGCGCGCTACTCGGACGCCGCGTTCGTCGAGGCGCGCGACTGGCTGCGGGCCATCGTGTCGGGCGAGCCCGGGGCGCGGTAGCGCGGCGCGGTGGGGCGCGGCGCGGCGCGGTGCGGCGCGGCGCGGTGAAGCCGTGTGATGCGAGGTTCCGTAGTCCGTGGGAGCCCGCGGCCATCGCACGGACTACGGAACCTCGCACGGGGCGTCCGGAGCCCGAGCGACAGGGTCAGGGCACCTGGCGCGAGCCGTGGCGGTCGTCCGCCGGGTCCGGCACGCGCACGGAGAGTCCCATCGGGTCGATCCGCGAGCGGAAGGCGATGACCTCGCCCACCGGGTCGCCGTCGATCTCGAACTCGTCGGGTCGCTCGAGCCGTGCCGTGAACTCCTGCCCGCGCAGGTAGCGCAAGGGGCGTTCCTCGCGGGACTTCGAGACGATCTTCTGGCCGACGGCGGTCTTGCCGAGGGTCGAACGACGGAAGGCCCGCAGGATCCCGTTCTCCCAGAACACCCGGGCGCCGATCCGAACCCAGCCGAAGAACCCGCGCGGACGCATGACGGCGATGTCGAACACGCCGTCGTCGATCTCGGCGTCCGGTAGCAGGATCGCGCCGGCCTGCAGCATGCCGCAGTTGCCGACGATCAGGGAGTGCGCCCGGAGCGAGCGGTTGCCGTCGTCGTCGAGCTGGTACCGGAACTCGAACGCGTTCGCGTCGCGGACCGACCGGAACAGGGAGTCGACGTACGCCAGCCAGCCCACCTTCTTCTTCAGCTCGGGACGGGTGTTCACGAGCATCCGGGCGTCGAGCCCGAGGCCCGCCATCACCAGGAAGCCGAAGCGTTCGCGCTCACCGCCGGGGCGCTCGACCTTGAGCATGCCGAAGTCGATCTTGCGGTCGTCGCCGTGGAAGATCGTTCGGACGCTCGCGCCGAGGTCGTCGAGGGGCAGCTTCATGTTGCGGGCGAGCAGGTTTCCGGTGCCGCTCGGCAGCAGTGCGAGGGTCGAGCCGGCCTCGTGCACGACCTCGGCGACCGCGCGGACCGTGCCGTCACCACCGGCCGCGGCGACGACGTCGGCACCGGCCTCGATCGCGGCGCGGGCCATGCCGCCGCCCGGGTCCTGTTCCGACGTCTCGAACCACAGGGTGTCGGCCCAGCCGGCTTCCTGCTGCTGTTCTTCGACGGTGCGCTTGAGGGTCGGCAGGTGGACCTTGACCGGGTTGTAGACCACCGCGGCCGTCCGCTGCTCGGTGGGGAGGGCGTCCTGATCCGCGGGCGCGGTCTCCGAAGGGGTCGACATGCCTCCACGCTACCGATCGAGGCTGCGTGCGGTTGCCCCCGTCTAGGATGGGGCGGTGATCGATCCACAGCTGCTTCGCGACAACCCGGACGTCATCAAGGCTTCACAGCAGGCGCGCGGTGCCTCCGTGGCCGTCGTCGACGAAGCCGTCGCCGCTGATTCCGCCCGCCGCAGTGCGATCACCTCGTTCGAGTCGCTCCGCGCCGAGCAGAACGCCTTCGGCAAGACCGTCGCCAAGGCCCCGAAGGACGAGAAGGCCGCGCTCGTGCAGCAGGCGCAGGCGCTCGCCGCGAAGGTCAAGGAGGCGCAGGCCACCGTCACCGCGGCCGAGGACACCTTCAACACCGTCGTCCGCGGCATCCCGAACGTCGTGCTCCCCGGGGTGCCCGAGGGCGGCGAGGACGACTTCGTCACGCTCCGCACCGTCGGCACCAAGCCCGAGTTCGACTTCGAGCCGAAGGACCACGCCGACCTCGGCGAGCACCTCGGCATCATCGACATCCCGCGTGGTGTGAAGGTCTCCGGGTCGCGCTTCTACTTCCTGCGCGGCATGGGCGCCCGGCTCGAGATCGCGCTGATGTCGCTCGGCCTCGATCGTGCCATCGCCGCCGGCTTCGAGCCGCTCATCACCCCGACGCTCGTCCGCCCCGAGACGATGGCCGGCACCGGCTTCCTCGGTGAGCACGCTGCCGAGGTCTACCGGCTCGAGGCCGACGACCTGTACCTGACCGGCACGAGCGAGGTCGCCCTCGCCGGGTACCACGCGGACGAGATCCTGCAGTTCCCGTCCGAGGACGACCCGGCCCTCCGCTACGCCGGCTGGTCGACCTGCTACCGGCGCGAAGCCGGGTCGGCGGGCAAGGACAACCGCGGCATCCTCCGGGTGCACCAGTTCAACAAGCTCGAGATGTTCGCCTACGTGCACCCGGACCAGGCCGAGGCCGAGCACGAGCGCCTCGTCGCCCACCAGGAGCAGATGCTCCAGGACCTCGGGCTCCACTACCGCGTGATCGACGTCGCCGCCGGTGACCTCGGCACGAGCGCGGCGAAGAAGTACGACATCGAGGCGTGGGTCCCGACGCAGGGCACGTTCCGCGAGCTCACCTCGACATCGAACTGCACGACGTTCCAGGCCCGCCGCCTCGACATCCGGTACCGCACCGAGAGCGGCAAGACCGCTCCGGTCGCCACCCTGAACGGCACCCTCGCCACCACCCGCTGGATCGTCGCGATCCTCGAGACCCACCAGCAGGCGGACGGTTCCGTGGTCGTGCCCGAGGTCCTGCGCCCCTACCTCGGTGGCGTCGAGGTGATCGAGCCCCGATGAGCACCCAGGGACGGTTCGTGGACGGCACCTCGCAGGGCGCGGGCAGCGACGCGCCCGCCCGCACCAAGCGCTGGCTGGTCGCGCTCGACATCGACGGCACCACCATGCGTGAGGACGGTGTCATCACCGAGGCAGTCGTCGCCGCCGTCCGTGACGCCGAGGCCGCCGGCCACGAGGTCATGCTCTCTACCGGCCGCAGCGAGGGCATGACCGTGCCCCTGCTCGAGACCCTCGGCATCCGGCCGAAGTACCTGGTGTGCGCGAACGGTGCGCTCATCCTGGCCCGCCGCGCCGACGGCTCCTACGTGCGCGAACACGTCGAGCGGTTCGACCCGTCCGAGGTGCTGCAGACCATCCACGGAGCGCTCGAGAACGCGGCGTTCGGCGTCGAGGACGAGACCGGGCACTTCCTGTTGTCCGGCAACTTCCCCGACGACACGATGACGGTGGAGGGCGAGCACGTGCCGTTCGAGCAGCTGCTCGGCGTCGAGGCCACCCGCGTCGTCGTCATCTCGCCCGGCCATGACACCGAGGACTTCCTGCAGATCGTCGAGCAGATGGGCCTGCACAAGGTCTCGTACTCCGTCGGCTGGACGTCGTGGCTCGACATCGCTCCCGAGGGCGTGACGAAGGCCACCGCGATGGAGCGCGTGCGCGAGTGGCTCGACATCCCGCGTTCCCGCGTCTTCGCCGCGGGCGACGGCCGCAACGACATCGACATGCTCCGCTGGGCCTCGACCTCCGGCCGCGGGGTCGTCATGGGCCAGGCCCCCGACGACGTCGTCGACGCCGGCAACGAGCTCACCGGTGGCATCACCGACGACGGCCTGGCAGCGGCGCTCGACTCCCTGCCCCGCTAGTCCGCGCTCGCGCGCACCCCTGCCTGGAGGCCCGGGTAGACTTCCCGGGACGCGATCACGTCTCGCCACGTGGTCGCGTCACTGGAGGGTTGTCCGAGCGGCCGATGGAGCCTGTCTTGAAAACAGGTGGGCAGAGATGTCTCGTGGGTTCGAATCCCACACCCTCCGCGATGGCACCTTTCGGAATCACGAAGGTGTCTTTTTACGATTTTTCCTGCCGATCCGCGTGCTTGCGCGGTTCTGCGGCGGGCTTTCCCGCGCAGACGGGTGAGTTCCCACGGAGCTTTTCCGTGCGCGCCAAGCTTGCCCGTGCTCTTGTAGGACAGGCATCGGCCGGGCTGACCTGGGGTTTTCTTGCCCACCGGATGTGGGTGTCAGCCGTATGCAAGTTTGCGGTGCGGGCTGGACTCGACGGAGTCTTCTGGTCGGTGTCACAGGGGCTCGTTCGTCGACGAGGCGAGACGGAATCCACGACCGGGAGCGTGTCGGGCCGGGCCGAGGACGTCGTCGGCGTTGTCCTCCGCATGGCGCCGTTCGAGCAGCGATGCGGCGTGGAGGTGCTCGATACGTCTGCTGCTCGGTTGGCTGGTGTGTTGCCGAAGCGAGGGCGCGTGTGGTCCCCGGACGCCCGCTCCGCGGCCCCTTGTGATTCCGGGTCTGGCGGTCGCCGACGCGCTTTCGTTCGAGCGTTGCGTGCGGACGGCGTTCGTCTGTTCGGAGACCGTGTGGTGCCGGTCGATGGTGATGTGCGGGCCGCGCTTCGACGGCAGTGGGCGACGCAGCACGCGCAGTGGCGCAGTCGCGAGCGGGCCGCTCTCGAAGTGTTGGATGCGGGTCTTGATCTCCGGGTGTGGGGTCACGGGGATTCGATCGACCCAGCGAAGGTGCGGCCGAGGTTCGTGCTCGTATCCGAGGTGGAATCAGCGGACGCCGCTCTCTGGCGGTGGGTAGTTCTCGGAGCGGGTGTTCCGGTGCGCAGGGGGACGAGGCGTCGACTGCGCGTGCTCGTGGTGGACGACGGCCACGACGGCCGTCTGATCGGCGTGCTGGGCGTCGGCGAAGCGTTCGAGCGTCAGCCGTTGCTGCACGCTTGGTGCGGCATCGATGGTGGTGCCACCGGACCGGACCGCGCGTGGCTGTTGCACTCATTCGAAGCGGTAGGACCCTACGCCGGCATGTTCGGTCGGAAGCTCCTGGCTGCCCTCGCCACGAGTGCGGAGTTCCACGAGCTGATCCGCGAGCAGTCCGGCTCGGGTGGGCATGGGTCGCTGTGCGCGATGAGGGGCCCGGGATCGCAGCCGACGATCGCGTTCGCGTGTTCGACCGGTTCTTCCGAAGCCGCGAGGAGCAGCAACGCTTCCCGGGTACCGGTCTCGGTCTGTCGATCGCGCGGCAGATCGTCGAAAGCCACGAAGGCAGATTGCGATTGACGAGCCGAGGCGCGGCGGGATCAACGTTCACGTTGTGGCTGCCGGAACGCGCGATGCTCGGAGCCCGTGTCCGAAGTGAAGAGCCACCCACCGGCGATCCGCTTTCCTGACGGGCGCGGCATCCTGCCCCAAGATGCGAACGGAGAGGCTCGATCGTGCGCCCATTCAGCATCGCGAGGGCCACGTCTGCGGTGCTCGGGCCCGCTGCCGCCTGACGGCAGTCGGAGGTGCTCCGACAGGACGGTGGCGGCCTTTGTCCGCACTCATCACCAGTTCCGGGCACTGCCTTCTCCTGGCCCCCATCCGAAGCCGCCCCTGCCCCGCGGTGCTGTACCCACCGAGAATCTGTTTAGGCTGATGCGATGGATTCTGAGGACGTCGACGCTGCCTGGTTCGCTGCCTTTATGGAGAAGGAGCGCGACAAGCTCCTGCAAATCCAGGGCCGAGAGGAGCTGCGTCGGGGTCGTGCCGTACTCATCGAGGCGGCCGGAGCACTGGATGCCATCGTTGTCGCCCGAGGAGGCGTGGCCGCTTCGATCGATGACGCCTTCACCCCTTCTGAGACACTCCCGCCATCCAGTTTGATCCGAACGCAACTGCGCCTCGCGCTGCACTATCTCCAGACCGCGGACACCGATCCCGCTCCCAGCCTGTCGTCGTTTGTTGTGCTCCGCGTGGCAATCGAATGTATTGCGACCGGCCATTGGCTTATGCCGTCAAATCGCCGGGAAGCAATCCTTCGCGCTCTGAAGCGCATGTGGTGGGACACGCAGAGTGCGGCCGAGATGGCAGCCGTTGCCGACGGACGTTCGGATCCGTCCGAGGTGCAGGCGCTCAGAGAAAAACTCGCAGCGATTGTCGGACCGATGAAGCGTGTCGACCTCGATTCCGTCACCGGAAGTCAGCGTCCGCAGCTCTCCGGAATAGTGCGCGAGGCAAGCCGGTCGCTGCGCGAGGAGAATCCGACTGTCCTGCAGTCGGCGTGGATGCTGTGCGCCGCCCTCTCGCACGGCAACGTACCGGTGTCGGCCGGCGTCGGGATGGCGCCAGCGCTCATACAAGATCCCTCCCAGCACCTGATCAACCTGCCGGTGTTCGCCTCGGTCTGGTCGGTGGTCGTGGACGACTTCAGCACCGCTGTGCGCATGTTCGAGAAGTACGCGACGACGCAACACCAACATCAGGGCTCGAAAGACGCAGCGTCATCCTGAACCCTCAGCTCCGGAAGCGTCCGACGATGCTCCTGGCCGATCTTCTGGGGAGTTGAGGGTCGGATCCCGCGCCCATAGATAAGGTGCCGCGTTCAGGCGGAAGCACTGGGTGCGGCTGCATCCCGAGTTTGGGCGACGGACATCTGCGCGGTCGATCCTGTTGGCACGTCGACGACGTCCTTCGCCACCGAGTTGCCTCGCGGCTCCCCAGTTCTCACCAGCAACGAGATCGAATTCAACCCGCTGGCCGCGACGTCCAGCAGCGACGGCACGGAGCTGGCAGGAACAGGCCACACCGGGCCCGGCTGACTCGACCTGTCGCACGAACACAGCGCCGCGTGTCGACACGTTCGGGGGAGGACGCGCAGCAGAATAGTCCTGTGGATCCTTCAGCTGTGGTTGTCGACACGAACGTCTACGGCTCGAACGGCGAGTTCCGGGCGGGTTCGTTCGCCGCCGACGCCCGCCTCTGCGAAGCGAACGAGGTCGACGTCTGGGTTCCCGAAGTGGTCGTGTGGGAATGGGCAGAGCACGCGCACACGCGAGCAGTCACTGCTCACACGGCTTCGACGCGCGCCTGGTCGGTCTTGAAGGATGCGAACGTCCGCGGTCTCGAATGGGTGGTACCCGATGTCGACCGGCTCGTAGACGGGATTCGCTCCGCCATCGAAGCGCACCCTAACGCCCACATCGTCGATTGCGAGCCCGACAACGCGTTGCTCGCATTGCGGGATCAGGTCCTGCAGCAGGGCGCAGGTTCCAAGAAGGAGGGGATTAAAACCGGGGCGGCTGACTCTGCGTGGTTGCGGGACGTGGCATCGCAGAACGGGGGCGACCTCGACGGCCTCCTCATCCTTACAGGAGACCGCTCTGCCGTCGAGGGAGTGTGTGCGAGGGAGGCGTGGTCGACTCCTCAGATCGCGCCGTCGTTGCGGGTAGTGGCGCCCGACTTCGCGTGGGTCAAAGTTCCATCGGCATCCGAGCTGGCGACCCTCAACGCGAACCTCACTGCTTCTCTGCCCTGGCCAGCCGCCTTCGACGACAGAGCAGCCGTCGAGGTCGACCTCACTGCAGTCGATGTCTCGACCGTTCCCATCGAGATCACCGATGAGGACGATTTCTTCCTCTACAGAGACATCCGGACGGAGGTGACACTCAGTCAGGTGTACGAAATCCTCACGGTGAGCGAGCCCCAAATCTCCACCGATGGTCACCTCCTCACAGCGCATATCGACGGTGTTGCCGAAGTTTGGGCGCAGGAGCCCACGATGGATCGCGACGGGGTGCTTGCCTGGACCACCGTCGATCACGAAGCTGCGGTGAGTTTTGATGTCGCCGTGCGCCTCGGCGCCGACGGGCGGATCGTGTCGATCACCGGCTCCTGATGGGCGTCCGTCATCCAAAACGGACCATCTGCGAGATCCGAGGGTCGTGCGACCCGCAGGGAATGGCCGTCCTCGAGACCGATACCCCCCACTCGCGCGCCCTCATCCGTGAGCACCACCGTCGAGTCCACCAACGCGTCAGAATGACGCGCACGCAACGTGGCGTCTCTGCCACCGTCTAGAAGGCCAACGGTACGGAGGGGGACGAACCCTCAACTCAAGAGACAATTGATCGGCATCGCGCCGTCTTCGCCCCCAAGGCGATCTCAACGAGCGGCGCGCCGGTGGGTCTGCCCCGGCGCTAACCATACGTCGAGTGTCGAATGCGGAACGCGAATGCAAACGCGATCGACATGAATCATGACATTGGGTAACTCGGCTGTCCCGCATCGCGCTGCAAAATCCTGATCAGCGCCCGACTCTTTCGAGCCGCAGGTGGGATCGAGCAGTCAGCAACGGCTCCGCGATACATGGGCGAGCGACGCGACCTACCGGGGACTATCCGTGGAATCTCCATCTGCGTGTTTGCGGTGCGTTGCGACGAAGTCGCGCGCATCGTTCAATGCAATCTGAAACAGGTGCTCGTTCGTTGCGGGCCAGGCTGATGTCGACGGCGACAGGGCCGGGACGTTGTCGATGTCCGCGCCTAATGCGGCGGCGATGTCTTCTGGGTCAAACAGCTGAGTGAGCAAGCCCTGATCGGTGCGCCGCAGCAGAGATATGCCCGGATTGGCGCTCGACTGCATAGTGGGGACGAAACGAGCGAGAATGTCGAGGAGTCGCCAGTCGCCGTCGACCCATTGTGTGCGCAGCCAGCGCTTGGCTGCTCCCGGTTCGATAGCGTCCCACAGGAACAGCATCTGCATGTATTCCACGTCCGCTTCGAGGGCGCCCGCCGGTCGTTGGTCGCGAAGTTCCGCAACGAGCATGCCGGGAAGGGCAGCCTGCATTTCGAGCCAGCGCTGCTCGACCATTGCAATTGGAACCCGACCGTACATTGCGGTGAAGTCGCGCCCGGACTCAAGGCTGCTGCCGAATTCTATGGCGACTCGTCTTCCGCCGTCACTCGCCTGCAGCTGAGTGAGTATGAGAGGGAAGGTGGATGTGGGCAACCGAAGCATCGCCCATCGAATCAGCGGGAAGAGGGTCCACCGTCTGAATTCGTCGTCGACGTCTGAAGGAATGAAGTGGTCGATGAGCCATGACGTGAATGCGGTGGCGTTGGGTTGGCGTTCCTGAAGCTTTCGGCTTACAAGCGCGCTATGTGAGCGTAAAATGCGCGCGAGATCGTCTAAGGCGGCTGGGTGGAACCCGCCGTCGTTGAGGACCTCTACTGCGCGGTCGATCAGCTGATCTGAGACATCGTTTTCGGGCACGAGGTAGGCGAAGTACCGGTGGAAGTAGTCCGGATTAGACACTCTCCGAGGCTCGAGATCGGCGCTCCCGGACGCGTATCGGGCCTGCTGCTCAACGAGGTCACTTCGCACGGCGGGGAACAGCGCGCCGAGGACGAATGCGACGTCGCTCGCGTCAGACGCTGCGACCCCGGTTCGCTCGAGACGAGCGATGAGATCGTCATGGCGCGTCTTTCCGTCCGACTCGTTCGCGGCGGTTGCCCATGGGTCCTTCGGCTGCGTACCGAGCGTCCACTCGCGGTGGTCGTAGACCATCGCGTATACGCGTGGTTCGGCAACGCGTATCCACGTGAGTAGCAGGAAGTCGATGACGTCGACGTCCCGTGCAACGTCTGGGGTGAGGACGCCGAGCTGCGCGAAGAAGCGACTGATCGAGCGGACCGTTCGAAGTCGTCGCGCGATGGCTTCGTTGTACACACGGTCAAACCGGTCCCGATCCAGCGCGGTCAAAGCCAACCCCAGACGTTCCTCGAGTGCTTCGAGATGCTTGGAGACCAGCTGCGCGGCTTGGTCGGGTCGGAGGGGAGGCAGGTCCAGCCGCACCTGCACGATCTTCTCGAGGTAGTCCTTCGCTCGGTGCTGACGGGCGCCCACCAGCGGAGTACGAGTGAGCACGTCGAGCAGTGTCGTTTCGTCGTAGCTGAGGAGGTAGAACACGTTCGGGAGTCGGCCGACCAGGCGCACGAGCTTGGCGACGAGCACCAGCTCCTGCGGGTCCAGCCGATCAAGGTCGTCCATGACGACCAGGACCGGCGCCGGCGCTTCGCGCAGCGCCGCGGCCGCTTCCTTATACGCGCGCGTTGCGGAGTGGTTCACATCGACGAGGTCCGCGATGCCGTGCATGGCCGCAGCACCGTCGACGCCGGTGAAGGCGCCCATGATCCCGGCGACCGGAGCGATGGAACGACTCAACCGCGCGATCGCCTTCCGAGCTGATCGCGTCTTTTCAGAGTCTGGCAGCGCCGCGTGAAGCTCCTCGAAAAAGCCCAATTGGATTGCGGCTTCGTCCGGGTACGCCCATGGGTTGAAACGGGCGACCTGCCATGCCCTCGGTTGGGCATGAAGCTCTGTCTCCACGAGGTGCAGGATGCTGGTCTTTCCGCTACCCCACGGTCCGATGAGCCCGAAGACACTTGACGATCCCGCGGACGCGGCGGCGTTCAGAGCGCCAATGACCTGTTGAACGAACGGGCCGCGGGTGAGGCGGTCGGCGTCGTCCGAGCTGATGGGGTCGTCGGAGAAGTACGAGGTGCTGCTCATTGCGCGTCCCGCGGTCCACCATTGGATGCTGCCGCTTCCCACTGGTCGACGATCCCCTCGGCGTAACGCTCTCGTGTTGCCTTCCGTGCTCCGCGCAGCACCTCACTTGAGATGCCCCCCAACTCGAAAGCAGCGCGACCCTGCCAGTTGTGTCGAAGCGCGGCCGCGACGAGCTGCGCCGCGGTGAACGTGTATCCACGGTCGCGGAGCCGCTGCAAGCCATCGATCACCTTGGAGCGATCGCGGCGGTCGATAAGGGCCGTGCTGGAGTTGACAGAGTTGGTGAACGTGGCGACTGCCGCTTCGACGACCGGGTCGATCACAGGTAGGAGGTTTGCTGGTGCCGCGCCGGCGAGCAGGAGCGGCCTGTAAGCGTCGATCCAGGGGACATGGGTCTCATCGGCGCCGACGAGCGCAATTCCGGCCGGCGAGTCTCTTTCGAGTCTGAGGAGGTGCTCCAGGTCTGGGTAGTACGAGAGCTGGGGACCTTTCGACGTCGAATTGGCCGGCGAGTGTCGCCACGCTGCGAAGGCGCCCTCGCCGGAGCGATGTAGTTCCGCGAGCACAACGTTCTCATCCAGAACGTTGCGGTGAGGAATTTGGATTCCGAGCCGCTGAGATGTGTCGAGGCCATTCGCCCACTCCACAGCGAGCCTGGTGGCTTCGGCAGGTGAGACGTCGGCGGCAACATATGCGCGAGGAGTACCGCTGCGGTCAGGCTCGAACATCATGCGCACAGTGTGGCCTGGACTGCTGAGATTGAGAAGCGCATGAACCGCCGACCTATCTGCTCGGAATCCCCTCGGCGACAGAACGTTGGAGTCGGCGGTCATGTCGCGGCTTCGTCTTCCGCTTCGCGAACGGTTCTGATCGCCACACGAGTCGCTCGCCACGACGGCCGCACCTTATGGCCGCTGGCCTCGGATGGTGCCCTGGCGTATCGGCTCCGGACTGGCGCAGAGGCTTCCCGCGGCGGTGCGCGGGGTGGATGGCTGGCGAGGCCAGGCATGCCCCCCGCCGCGGAGCGGGCATGACTCGAGGCGTCGCCGAACTGAAACCTCAAATCGAACGCTGAATGATTTTTGCTGCTACAGTCGAACCTGTGGATAACGCGGAAGTGCAGGGAGACACGGTCTCGATGCTTCGTGCTGCCCGTGGGCTCTCGCAGGCGGCGCTGGCTGCTGCGGCCGGCATCCCGCAGAGCCGCCTGTCCCGAATAGAGCAGGGCCTGGAGGTGGTTCCGGCGTCCGCTGTCTCGGGGCTTGCAGTCGCCCTCGATGTACGGCCTGAGACGCTTGGAGTGCGGGCGGAGGAGTTCACCTCTGCCAGAGTGTTCCACCGGAAGCGCGCAAGTCTGCCGGTGAAGGTGGACCGCCAGGTTCGCGCCGACGCTGCCGTCCGCCGTTTCCAGGTTCGCCGAGCCCTCGGTGAGGCGCTTCCCGCCGTGCGGATCGCGCACGATCCGCTTCCCGATGACGGCACCTACTCGCCCGTGGATCGGGCCACTGAGCTGCGACGGCGCCTTGGGCTTGGTGTCGAGCCGATCCCGTCGATGACCGCGGTCCTGGAATCAGCGGGTGTGATCGTGCTCCCGGTGAACCTCGACTCCGTGAAGTTGGACGCGATCGGGGGCTGGCCGGAGCAGGGGGCGCCCATCATCCTGGTGTCAACGCATGCACCCGGTGACCGGCAACGATTCACTCTCGCACACGAACTCGGCCACGCGGTCCTGCACGATGGGGCCGGCGACAACCAGGAGGCCGAGGCGGACCAATTCGCGTCCGCATTCCTGCTGCCGTCCGCGATGGCTCGCACCGAGCTGCAGAACCCGACGCTCAGCACGTTGGTGGCGCTGAAGGCACGGTGGGGGATGTCAATCGCCGCGCTCGGGCGGCGCGCCCGCGACCTCGGGCTCATGACCGACCGCGAGTACCGCGACTTCAACATCCAGCTCAGCACGACCGGGATGCACCGGAAGGAACCGGTCGAGATCCCCACGGAACACCCGACTCTGATCCGCGACACCCTCGAACGCATCACCCGAACTGGCACCACCCTCGACGACATCGCGGCGCGCGCCGGGATGAGCGTTGACTCCTTCATCCGCTCCTACGTGGAGGCACCATGAGCAACCCGATCATCGCCACCGCCCCCAGCGCATTCGCGCGCGGCCCTGAACCGCAGCGCCGCACGTCCAGCGACAGTCTCGCCGGGATCCGTCACCGACTCCTTATCGGTGCCGCGAGCGACAGCTTCGCCGTCGCATCGCACCTCGATGCGACCAGGAACGGAATCGTCCTGCTGGGCAAGAGCGAGAGCAAGATGCTCCGGAAGCTCCGCGAGACGTATCCGGACCTCCCGATCCTGGTCGACCGCGCCCCCTACGACTCCGCGACCGCCACCGCTGACGCGCCCTTCCCGCTCCCGGAGCGCACCGACCAGCTGCTGCCCACACCGACGCTCCGCGACATCGTCGACGGGCAACTTGCCGAGGGTGCGACCCTCGCCGTCCTCGCCATGGCTTATCTCGCGGCTGAGGACCCGGAGCCGCTACGCGCGGCCATCGCGCAGATCAAGGCGGAGGACATCTCCAACGCGATCCTCATGGTGCCGGCGGACTTCAGCTGGCTGAAGCGCGCCAACCGCAAGCAGTTCATCGCAATCCTGAAGACGTCGCCCATCCCCGTCGCAATCGGATTGAATCACCGCGGCAACGCGCTCCGCGACCCCGATTGCCTCGCCGGCTTCCGCGAGCTGTTCGAGCAGGTCCCTGACGCCATGCCCTGGCGGATCGACCACAACGGACTCGGTGCCATGGCCCTCGGCGCTCCGGCCGCGGTCATCGGCGTCCTCGCCTCCCACCGACACGTTTCCGTGCAGGGCGAATTCTCCCGGACACCGCACGACAAGCACCCGAACGTCTGGGTCGCGACCCTGATGATGTGGGGCAAGGCCAGCGAGTTGCGCCGCAACTACTTCGCGACCACGGATGCACCGGGCTGCGCCTCCGCACCGTGCTCCGGCGACAGCCCCGTCCGCTTCACCGACAGCGCGGCCGACATCGCCGCAGGCAACATGCACAACGTCCTCGCGTTCCTCGACGAACATCGCTCGATGCCGACCGACCCGGACCTCGCCCGCGATTGGTGGCGCACCCGCATCCGTAGTGCCGTCGACGCGACCGCCGCGTTCGGCATGCGGGCTCAGCGCCCGGGACTCAAGCCACCTGCCGACGTCCACAACTGGTTCAACGAACTCCACTGAGCCCGCACAAAGCCCGCCGCGGACAAATGCTCGGCGTAGAGCCCTTCGCAGAACGCCCACCACTCTGCGGTGACCCGCTCGACCTGGAGCTCGTCAGGTGGGCACAGGAGAACGCTCTCCGCCGCCGACGATCCTTGCCGCACACCGATCCCATAGAGATCGGCCATCGCAAGGTCCTGATCGGACACCGCGGCACCACCAGGCAGCAACACCGACCTGGACGCGTACCCGGCCAGCCGGTCCGAGCGGGCAATTCCTGTACCAAACGAACGTGCGGGGACGACCGCCTCGAGCGGTGCAAGGGGTATTGCTCCGACGCGATTACCCCACGGAGACCCGTCGACGTCGTATACCGCGTTGACGAGACCCGTGCCGAGTAACGCTTCGATCCCCGCCGAACCGCCAAGATTCACGGGTCCGATCGTCGTCGTCGGCAGAGACAATGCAGCCGCGAGGGTAGCGACCTCGGTGACGGCACCGATCCCGAGGCTGCCGCGACGATGGTCCTCCTCGACGTCGATCGCGTACCGCAGTGCGAACGGCACTCGCCGCCACGAGGACTTCATCCACCTCGGCTGTGCGTCATCCATCGGAACTCCGTGCAGCGGCGCCGCGTCGATCTGCATCGTCGACCTTCCCTTCCGCTGCTGTGACAAAGACTCGCACCGCGTCCCACATTGGGTGCGGGAGGCGTTCGTACCGTTGTACCCGCTCGACTGCGCTGGAGCGAATCCGCCGAACCAGGTCAACCGCTTCTAGCTTCCGCAACGTCCGATGCACGGTGGACGGAGCCAGGCCTGTCGCCTGCTGAACGCGAGGGCTGTCGAACTCGCGGGCACCAGACACAACCGCCCACGCGATCTCGAGCAGATGGTCGTTGCCGAACAGCGTCTTCGACAGCACAGACAACGACTCCATGCTCCGATCGTACCGAAGTCGGATTCTCGAATCTAGAATCAAGTCAAGCCGACATAGTGCGGTCGCTGGTGACCGTCTCGACAGGCGCCGATCGCCTGGACACCGCGTCCAGTCCTGGCCTTTCACGCGCGTCGACCGGGGCGCGACGGCCACGCCGCGGCTCGAACTTGGTGATTCCCCACCGGAAGATCAGCGAACCTCCGACGGGCGCTAGACCGATCGTCATCCCGCCGTCGCACACAGGCTGTGTAGGGTGACGGCCTCCTGCGTGGCGAGTTGGCGACAAGTTCGGAACGAGCCACGGACACCAAAGCCCCTCAGCAGAAATGTCTGCAGGGGGCCTCGCCGATCAGATTCGCCCCGCAACGTCGGTCCCGATACCGCAACGGTTGCGTCAGGCAATGTGCCGGCGGATCGCTGTGGAGAAGCGCGTATTAGGCTGTCGCCGTGGGCTGGCTTGAGCATGTGCGGTGCTTTTTTTCGACGTTGTCAGCGGGGGAGTGGGTCTCGTCCGGCCTCGCGTTGGCTGCAATCGTCGTGTCCATCGTCGCGCTTCGTCACACGAAGCAGCCACGTCCGTCTATTTCGTCGAGGACGCAATGGGAACTTCCGTTCACCAATCCGGACCCTACAGACGCGTTCGACGAAGTGGAGCCGATCGACGTGATGGTGCTCAACCGCGGTGCCGGAAGCGCGTTCGACGTCGTTGTTTCGTTCCCCGATGCTGAGCAAAGTCAACCGTTAGGCACGATCGGCACTGACATGACACGGACCGCCTCGTTCAACTCACGGAGCTTCCCGGGGGATGCGCCGTACAAGTACGTCGTTTCTTGGCGGGAGTACCCGCCGAGCAAAGGCCGGTCGCGAAAAGTCAAAGGTGCGGCGACGGTTACCGACCCGACGACGTACTCGTGATGCCGCGAGTATCGCGTTCTCGCCAGCTGTCGAAGGTCGCCCGAACTGTCGAGAATTAGCCGACAGTGACCCCCGAGGCGCCCGGGTCTGGTGGGCGGAGGGGGATACATGTCCTCTGCCGTCGAGCGGGCAGCCAAGGGTGCGAAGCCTCGGCCGTAGTCGCGCCGATCCAGGCCCCGTCCGGCGTCTTGGGGTCGCGACTAATGCTGCAGTTTCAGCTCGTCCCACCAGCGGAAGAGCGCGCCACGGGCGATGTGTTCGAATGTCGCCAGGAGCATCGGTGCCTCGTCCGCCATCCAGCTACCGCCGAGACCGCTGGTGCTGAGCCCGTAGGGCACCTCTTGGACGGCATCGTTCAGCTCGATCCGCGGCTCATCGAGCATCGGCAACGGGAACGGCTTGCCTCCATGGAGAGCGTCTGAGCGGTACGCGTAGACACGTCGGGCATGTTGGCGCATCTCTCCCCACTCCAGACTTCCGTGAACTGGACGCACTGACGGTGGCAACGGAGCACATTCCGCGAGGAAGTCGACAAACTTTTTCGTCGCCCGTACCTGCGACGCCATCAGTTTTGCGACCTTCGCCCTCCGGGCCGGTTCAACTGGAGCCAACACCGTCCAAAGCTCCGGCCACAGGGACTCGATGAGTTCCTCTGGAGACGCCGAGATTTTCTGTCGATGGTTCGCTGCGATCTCTACGGCCGTCACAAGGTACAGCCAGGACTGGTTTGGATCCTCGTTCGACCACCACAGGCCGCTCGCGTACGCGCGCGCCGCGCGAACAAGCTCTACCTGATCCTCTTCGCCGATGCGCGGGAAGCTCAACAGACGCTCCAGCAGGCTGAGATCGGCCGCCCTCGACATCGTGGCTGGAATGAACTCCTTCCCGGGACGTCCCGGGGTAGCTAGCGCGGGAACCTCCAGCAGGATCGGCGGGCGCACAGTGCCAGGCTCGTGGAAGCCGGAGAGCCGACTCGTCCCGGCTGCCCTCAGCCGGACTCCCAACGTCAGCGCAGCGAGTGCCGCTATCTCGTCGCTGGGAGTCCCGCCGTGGTAGGACTTCGAGTCGGAAGGGGCCAGCTCGCCGTCCACGACGAGTCGCGGTGCGAGGTCAGCGTGTGCACCCGACATGAGCTTCAGCGCGAGGCGGACGCTTGCCGCGCTCTCCTGCTCGAAACCCACGACAGTTGAAAGAGAGTAGGGGCCGTGCTGCGTCGGGACGCCGACGAAGTAGCGGTCCGAGTACAGGTCGTCCTCCATCCGCTCCAGCTCCACGTCGCCCGCGGCATGGGCGTTCCAGTTGATCCACGCGTGTGTTCCCATCGTCGAAGGATCGCAGACGCCCTCGTCGCACGGGAGCCCAAACTGCGACGCCGACGCCGACGCCGACGCCGACGCCAACGCCCTTGCCTGCACCAGTGCTTCGGCGAGGTCAGAGAGTGCGCTCGCGAGTGGCGCCGTCGCCGCGGAATGGCCCCTCACTAGCCTGGCCATATGCAGGAGCACCCAATCGCGGTATGCAAAGCCGCCGCCGCGCTCGAGCAGAGGCCAGCACCTGGGCGGCAGGATCAGAAACCGCAAACCCCCGCGATGGACACACGGTTGCGCCCACTCCGCCTCGACGACGCGGCTGTCCTGGCTGCGGTCATCACCGAGAACGCCGACCACCTGCGACCGTGGGAACCGGCGCGAGCGCCGTCGTACTACACGGAGTCCGGGCAGCGGGACGTCATCACGCAGACCCTCGCAGCGCAGCGGGCCGGCAACGCGGTGCCGTTCGTCATCGAGTCGACCGACGGGGAACTCCTCGGCCGCATCACGCTGAGCGGCGTCGTCCGCGGTGCCCTGCAGTCCTGCGCGATGGGCTACTGGATCCGCGCCGACCGTACCCGCCAAGGTCACGCGTCCCGTGCCGTCCGCGCCGCTGCGGCCCACGCGTTCGACGTGCTCCGTCTGCACCGCGTGCAGGCCGAGACCCTGCCCGAGAACGTCGGCTCGCAGCGCGCCCTCGAGTCGGCGGGCTTCACCCGCTACGGCTTCGCGCCGGAGTACATCAAGATCGACGGGGTCTGGCGCGACCACGTCATGTTCCAGCTCCTCGCGCCGACGCCGGCCCCGTGATCGAGGTCGTCGAGTACCGCACGGCCTGGCCCGAGCGGTTCCGGCAGCTGTCCGATGCGTACGCCGCCGCGCTCGACGACGCCGACGTGCCGTTCCGGAGCATCGAGCACGTGGGCAGCACGTCCGTGCCGGGCCTGGCGGCGAAGCCCGTGCTCGACGTCGACGTCGTGGTGGACGCTGCCGACGTCCCGGCTGCGGTGGCGGCGATGGCGATGATCGGCTTCGAGCCGCGCGGTGAACTGGGGGTTCCGGGTCGGCAGGCGTTCCGGGCTCCGGAGCGCTTCACCCCGACGAACACCTACGTCGTGGCGGCCGGGTCGCTCGCGCTGCGGAACCACCTGGCCGTTCGCGACGTCCTGCGTGCCGACCCGGCGCTCCGCGACGAGTACGCCGCCGTGAAACGCCGGGCGGCCACCGAGGCCGAGGACATCGACGACTACATCGAGCGCAAGAGCGACGTGCTGAGCCGGATCCTCCACGCCGGTGGCCTGGCTGACGACGAGCGCGCCGCCATCACCGCCACGAACCGTCGGATCACCGACCGCGGCGCGGGCGGCTGACCCGACGGGAACGAGCCTCAGGCGCTGGCGAGCATCGGGTAGAGCGCGGTGAGCGGGGCGCTCAGGCCGGCACGGACGTCGCGGCTGACCTGGTCGGCGAGGACCTCGTGCTCCCCGGCCTCGACGGCGTCCCAGATCGACCGGACGATGTCGGCGGGATCGGACTTCTCGACGTCGAGCCCCTCGGTCATGCCGGTGTCGGTGTAGCCGAGGTGGGCGCCGACGACCTGCGTTCCCTGCGGAGCGAGCTCGAGTCGCAGGGAGTTCGTGAGCGACCAGAAGGCGGCCTTCGAGGCCGAGTAGGCACCGCCGAGTGCGATCCAGCTGAGCACCGAGTGGACGTCCACCAGTGTGCCGCCGGCGATGGTCGGGGCGAAGGCCTTGGCGACGCGGAGCGCACCGAAGACGTTCGTCGCGAAGAGGCGCTCGACCTCGGCGACCGAGGTGTCGAGCAGTGGTTCCATGCCGCCGATGCCGGCGTTGTTCACGACGATCGTCGTGTCGGCGGCGGCACGGGCTGCGGCGTCGACGCTCTCCTGGCTCGTGACGTCGAGGGCGAGGGGGACGATGCGCTCGTCGTCCCAGGTGCGCGGGTTCCGGGCGGTCGCGTAGACCTTGGTGGCGCCACGCTCCAAGGCCTGGCGGACGAACTCGGCGCCGAGGCCGCCGTTCGCTCCGGTGACGAGGACGACGGCGTTGGTGAGGTCGGTCATGAGTGCTCCAGACAAGAGAAGTTGAGTACGGAAACCGAACCTAGCACGTTGTGTCCGGAAATCGAACCCAGCTAGGATGAACCCATGCTCGGCATCCTCGGCGGCGACGAGCGCTGCCCCATCGCACGCTCCCTCGACGTCCTCGGCGAGAAGTGGACGCTCATGATCGTCCGCGACGCCATCGGCGGCTCGACCCGCTTCAGCCAGTTCCAGCAGAGCCTCGGCATCCCGCGCGAGGTCCTGACCGCACGGCTGGCCTCACTCGTCGACGGGGGAGTGCTCGAGCGCACGACCTACAAGCCCGAGGGGGCACGTGCCCGCGAGGAGTACGTGCTGACCGACGCCGGCCGCGACCTGTCGCTCGTGCTGCTCGCCCTCGGCGGCTGGGCCGACCGGCACCGCCCGTCCGAGCGGGCCTCGGACCTGCGCTTCGTCGACGCCGAGACCGGCGAGGCGGTCGAGGCCGCCGCCGTGACGGTGGATGCGCAGCAGCGCATCTCGACCACGCGCCTCCGCGCCGTCCTGGAGCCAGCGTCCTGAACGCGACCAGCTGACGGACAGGAGGCCCGTGGCGGCCCCGCCCCGCGCCTCCAGTCCGCTTGTTGGGTGCGTCAGCGACGCACGTCGCACCCGCAACTCGCGCCGAGGACCAACTCGGCGGGGACCAGGTCGCGGTGCCACTGGTTGTCGGCGTCGAGGCCGAGTACGCGGTCGACCGCGGCGACCGCCATCGTCTCGATCGGCTGCCGGACCGTGGTGAGCTGCGGGTTCGTGTAGTCCGCCTCGGCCGCGCCGTCGAACGACACGATCGCGACGTCCTCGGGGACGCGCAGACCGAGTTCCCACAGTGCGCGCATCACGCCGATCGCCTGCATGTCGGAGCTGACGAAGACGGCTCGGGGTCCGGTCTCGTCGGCGAACATGCGGAGGCCGGCTTCGTAGCCTCCGCGCCGGGTGAAGTCGGTGCGGACGATGGGGCCGTCGGGCAGGCCAGCCTGGCGCAGGGCACGCATCCAGCCCTGCTCACGGAGCTCCATCGAGCCGGTGTGTCCCATCACGAGGCCGATCGAGCGGTAGCCGTGCTCGACCAGGTGCTGAGTGCCGTCGAGGGCGCCGCGCAGGGCGTCGACGCCGATGCTCGCGTACTCGGGGACCTCGAAGAACGTGTTGAGCAGGACCATCGGCAGGCCGGGGTCGGTGACGGTCGACAGGTCCGGGTGGGTCATGATGCTCGTCACGATGATGCCGTCGACCTGGCGGGCGGAGAGGCTGCGGAGCCGCTCGCGTTCCTGGGCGGCGTCGCCGTCGCTGTTGGCGAGCAGGACGTCGTAGCCACGTGCAGCGGCGGCGTGGGTGACGGCGACGGCGAGCTCGGACCAGAACGGGTTGTCGAGTTCGGGCACGATCAGGCCGAGCATCTTCGACGAGCCGGTGCGCAGGGCCTGGGCGCTGGCGTTCGGACGGTAGCCGAGGACGCGGATGGCCTCGCGCACCCGGGCGGCGGTGGCGGCGGCGACGGGGCGCGGTCCGTCGTGCACGACGTAGCTGACGACGGAGGTGCTGACCCCGGCGTAGCGGGCGACGTCCGCACGGGTGACCGCCCTCGGGTTCGTCGGGACGGTCACGGCAGCCACCTTCGTCGGGTCCGGGAGCGTCGTTCGGGTGCCGGCCCACGACGGACCGGCACCCGAACGACACATGTTACTCGGACGCGATCGTAGCCGACGACGTGCTGCCTGCTGCCGTCGGTGCGCTTGCCGTCGCAGCGCTCGTCGTCTCCGGGGCGTCGCCGAAGTCCGGCACCTCGAGTCGGGCGCCGCCCTGCAGCGCGGACTGGTGGGCGATGATGCCCGGCAGGGTGAAGCGCGCGGCGGTCCAGGCGTTCACCGGCGGCAGGGTCCGGTCGACGACGGCGCGGACGAAGTCGTCGGCGAGGAACTGGTGGCTGCCCTCGTGTCCGGTCGGCACGCCGTCGTACTCGGCGGGCAGGCGGTCGGTGTCGTGCACCTCGGCGTAGCCGGAGACGAACGCGTCGCGCAGGGACGGGTCGACGTCGGCCAGGCGCGGGTCGTCGAGGGACATCGTCGCCTGGGTGTCGATCTTGTCGCTGATGTCGTACGAGTCCTCCTTGTCCTGCCAGACGCTGGTCTTCGCGAGCTGCTCGAAGCTGGCCTCGGTGCCGAAGTAGCGGAAGCGCGACTCACGGATGTGCGACGGGTAGCCGACGCGACGCATCTCGTTGATGCGCATGACCCCGCCGTTGTCGAGCTCGAACAGGGCGGTGGCGTTCGAGAAGTCGTTGTCGAACTGGCTGACGTCCTTGTCGAAGACGCCGTCGCCGCGGTCGTCCTTGACACCGATGCAGCTGACGCTGACCGCGTGCCCGGGGATCGCGCCGAGGACCCCGCCGACCGAGTGCGTCGGGTAGAGCATGGGCGGGTAGCTGGCGGTGCGCTTCCACTCGTCGCCCCCGCTGTACTGGTACGCGGCGTAGAAGCCGAGGTCCATGTCGTGCACGTAGTCGCCCTCGGCGTAGAACACCCGGCCGAAGGCACCGGCGGCGACCTGCTCGCGGGCGAACACGGTCGCGGGGTTGTAGTAGCTCGTTTCGCCCATCATGTAGGTCAGACCGGTCTCGCGGACCGCCTGGATGATGTCGCGGATCTCGTCGACGGAGATCGCCATCGGCACGGCGGAGTACACGTGCTTGCCGGCGCGCAGGGCCTTGACCACGAGCGGACCGTGGGTCCAGCGCTGCGTGAAGATCGCGACGGCGTCGACGTCCGAGGCGAGGACGGCGTCGAAGTCCGGGAACGTGCCGTCGAGGTGCTGCGTCTCGACGAGTTCGGACGCCCGCTCGTCGACGAGGTCCGTGACGTAGACGCGGTCGACGTCGGGGTGGAGCTTGAACAGCTTGGCGAACTGAGGGGCGAACTGGCCCGCGCCGACCATTCCGACAGAGATCATCAGTGACCTTTCCAGGGTGTGGGATGCGTCGCCGAGCGGGTCGCTCCGATGCGATCGAGCGCCATCCTGACACACGTGGTCTACACGTGACAACCCCGGTCCACAGCCCGGAAACCGGGTCTTGCGAGCGGTGGTCCCCACGTGTAGATTCCCGGCTCACGGACTGCTGCACGTCAGTCCACCGCAGACGAAGGAGTCGCGATGGCAACCGAGAGCCCTGTGTCGTCACCCTTGACGACCGCCAGCACGAGACGGAGGAGTCGGTCCGCCGACCTCGCCCGTGCCCGCACCACCGCACCGAGCCGCCGCCCAAGGAACGACCTGTGGCTCGCGCTCGTCTTCATCGCCCCGGCAGCCGTCGGTTTCGCGGTGTTCCTGGCCTGGCCGACCGTGCGGGGCATCTACCTGAGCTTCACGTCGTACAACCTGCTCACCGAGCCCGAGTTCACCGGCCTGCAGAACTACGCCCGCCTGGTGCAGGACTCGATCTTCTGGCACTCGATGGTGGTGACCGTCGAGTACGTGCTCATCAACATCGTCATCCAGACCGTCGTCGCGCTGTTCATCGCCGTGATGATGCACCGCCTGACCAAGTCGACCTTCGTGCGCGGCATCGTGCTCGCGCCGTACCTGGTGTCGAACGTCGTCGCCGCCCTCGTCTGGCTCTGGATCCTCGACACCCAGCTCGGCATCGGCAACGAGATGCTCGCCGCACTCGGGCTCGACCGCATCCCGTTCCTGCAGAGCGACGTCTGGGGCATCCCCTCGATCGCGCTCATCAACGTCTGGCGGCACGTCGGCTACACGGCGCTGCTCATCTTCGCCGGCCTGCAG
This sequence comes from Curtobacterium sp. MCPF17_051, assembly GCF_003234595.1. Taxonomy (NCBI): domain Bacteria; kingdom Bacillati; phylum Actinomycetota; class Actinomycetes; order Micrococcales; family Microbacteriaceae; genus Curtobacterium; species Curtobacterium sp. MCPF17_051. The sequence continues at coordinate 51,714 of NZ_QKSE01000015.1, forward strand.
TCGCTGCCCGAGACCGTGTACGAGGCCGGACGCATCGACGGAGCGAGCGAGTGGAAGATGTTCTGGCGCATCACGGTGCCGCTGCTCCGCCCCATCCTGTCCCTGGTGCTGATCATCACCGTGATCGGTTCGTTCCAGGTGTTCGACACCGTCGCCGTCACCACGCAGGGCGGCCCCGCGAACGCCACGAACGTCGTGCAGAACTACATCTACAACCTGGCGTTCGGCCGGTTCCAGTTCGGCTACGCGTCCGCGGTCTCGGTCGCGCTCCTCATCGTCCTCAGCATCATCACGATCATCCAGTACCGCCTCACCCGCTCGGGTGAGTCCGACCTGGACTGAACGGAAGCGCCATGACCACGACACTCACCCGTTCCGTCACCACGTCCCGCCCGCCGCGGATGGGCGCCGGCCACCGTCGTCGCCCGTCGCTCGGCCGCGTGCTCGCCTGGGTCGCGATGATCCTCGTCATCGTCGTCACCCTGTTCCCGTTCTACTGGATCCTGCGCACCGCGCTGTCGTCGAACACCGCGATCAACTCCGACCCCACCTCGCTGCTGCCCGTCGGGTTCAGCCTGGGCGGGTTCGAGCGGGTCTTCGGCCTGCAGTCCACCGAAGAGGCGTTGGCACAGGGCGGCTCCGGCGCCGCGCTGAACTTCTGGCGGTACCTGCTCAACTCGATCCTGGTGTCGACGCTCGTCACCGTCGGCCAGGTGTTCTTCTCGGCGGCGGCCGCCTACGCCTTCGCCCGGCTGCGCTGGCCCGGTCGCGACAAGGTGTTCGGGGTGTTCCTGGCGGGGCTGATGGTCCCCGCGATCTTCACACTGCTGCCGAACTTCACGCTCATCAAGCAGCTCGGGCTCGTCGACAACCTGCTCGGCATCGCCCTGCCGACGATGTTCATGACCCCGTTCGCGGTGTTCTTCCTGCGGCAGTTCTTCCTCGGCATCTCGAAGGAGGTCGAAGAGGCGGCGCTCATCGACGGCGCCGGCAAGGTGCGCGTGTTCTTCCGGCTCGTCATCCCGATGGCGGCCGCCCCGATCGCCACGCTCGCCGTGTTGACGTACATCACGAGCTGGAACGACTACTTCTGGCCGCTCATGGTGTCGTACACCGACAACTCTCGGGTGCTGACCGTCGCGCTCGGCGTCTTCAAGTCGCAGACCCCGCAGTCCGGCACCGACTGGGCCGGGCTGATGGCCGCGACCCTGGTGGCGGCGCTCCCGATGATCCTGCTGTTCGGCGTCTTCGCCAAGCGGATCGTCAACTCCATCGGCTTCTCCGGGATCAAGTGACCCGGCTGTCGGACAGGACGAACACCATGACGAACCAACTGACCCGCCGCACGCTCTTCGCCGGCGGCGCCTCCGCCCTGGCCCTCGGCGCGCTCGCCGCCTGCTCGTCGCCCGGTCGCCGCACGACGAACCGGTCGGGTGCGCGCACCGTGAGCTACTGGCTCTGGGACGCCAACCAGCAGCCCGCGTACCAGGCCGTCGCCGACGCGTTCCACCGCGCGAACCCGGACATCACCGTGCAGATCACCCAGCTCGGGTGGAACGACTACTGGACCAAGCTCACCGCGGGCTTCATCGCCGGCACCGCGCCCGACGTCTTCACCGACCACCTGACGAAGTTCCCGCAGTACGCCGACCTCGACGTGCTCTACAAGCTCGACGAACTCGACGCCACGAAGAGCATCCGCGACGACGACTACCAGTCCGGGCTCGCCGAACTGTGGAAGGGCCAGGACGGCCACCGCTACGGCTCCCCGAAGGACTGGGACACCGTCGCGATGTTCTACGACGAGAAGGCGATGGCGAAGGCGGGGGTCTCCGCCGAGGAGCTCGGGTCGCTCGAGTGGAACCCGGACGACGGCGGCACGTTCGAGCGGATGCTCGCGCGGCTGACGGTGGACTCGAAGGGCCGACGCGGCGACGAGGACGGCTTCGACAAGGACGACGTCGCCGTCTACGGCATCTCGTCGAACGGCTCGGGCGGTGACGGCTTCGGACAGACCCAGTGGTCGCCGTTCACCGGATCGGTCGACTGGTTCTACACGAACGAGAACCCGTGGGGCGACAGGTTCCGCTACGACGAGCGGGTCGTGCAGGACACCCTCGCCTGGTACTACCGGCTGGCCGAGAAGGGCTACATGGCGAAGTACGGGGTGTTCTCCACCACGACCGGGCCCGAGGTCCAGCTCGGCGCCGGCAAGTGCGCGCTGTCCTTCAACGGCTCGTGGATGATCGGCTCGTACCTGGGCATGGAGGACCTCGACGTCGCGGTCGCGCCCACGCCGATCGGCCCGTCGGGTCACCGTGCCTCGATGTTCAACGGGCTCGGCGACTCGATCACGAAGCAGGCGAAGGACCCCGAGGCCGCGGCGAAGTGGGTGGCGTTCCTGGGCAGTGATGAGGCGCAGCGGATCGTCGGCGAGAGCGGCATCGTGTTCCCGGCCCGTCCCGCGGGCACCGAGGCCGCCGTGGCGTCGTTCCGGAAGCGCGGCCTCGACGTCTCGGCGTTCACCCGGCAGGTCGAGGAGGACACCACGTTCCTGTTCCCGGTCACGAAGAACCCCGCCGACGTGCAGGCGTTGCTGCAGCCCGCCTTCGACGACGTCTACGCGAACGGCAAGCCGATCTCGACGCTGACCGGGGTCAACGAGCAGGTCAACAACCTGCTCGCCCTCACCTGATCGACGCCCTGCTGGTCCGCCCGTCGTCCGCATGCCGCGCCGTCCGGTGCGGTGTGCGGACGACGCGTTGACCGTGCCGCCGACCACGATCCAGACTGCAGGGGATGACTTCCCTCACCTCCCTCGTCTACATGTCCGTCGCCGTCGACGACCTGACCGACGACCAGCTGGTCGCCATGCTGCGCGAAGCGCGCCTCCGCAACCACGCGCTCGGCGTCTCCGGGCTCCTGCTCGCCAAGGGCGGCCGCTTCATGCAGGTGCTCGAGGGCCCGGTCTGGAGCGTCGAGGACCGCTTCGCCGCGATCGAGCGCGACCCGCGGCACACCGGCGTGAAGTCGCTGTCGCGTGAGTCCATCAGCACGCGTCGGTTCGACGGCTGGGCGATGGCGTTCGGCAGCCCGACCGGGGACGAGCTCCGTGACGAGCCCGGCTTCAGCACCTTCCTGAGCGACCGCACCGGTCTTCCGACCGGGGTGGCGGGCACGCCCGCCGACTGGCTGCTCCGCTGGTTCCGTGGGCGCGACCTGCAGGACCTGCCCGAGGAGCGCGTCACGCTCGGCCGGCACGCGGCCTGAGACGCACCACCCCTCGGACTGGGCCCACGCCGCCGGTTCCGGGCCGACGCGCCAGCGGCGGACCGGCCGTGCCGGTGGGGAGTGGCGCGGTGCCAGCTGGCACCGTCCCTCCAGACTGTGAGACTGGTCCCGTGGAACGACGTGAGCAGATCCTGGTGGCCGCGGCGGAGGAGTTCGACCGCGTCGGCTTCGCCGGCGCGACGATCGCGGGCATCGCCCGCACGGCGGGCGTCTCGCAGGGCACGCTGCACTTCCACTTCCCGACGAAGCTCGCCCTGGCGCTCGGCGTCATCGGCGAGCAGAACGCCCGCACCTTCGACGTCGTCAGCCACACCGACAGCTCACCGGTCGCCGCGCTGGTCGGAGCGTCGCACGGCATCGCCGACCTGCTCCGGACCGACCCGATCGTGCGGGCGGGCATCCGGCTGTCGCTGGAGCGCGGCGAGTTTCAGACCGCGACGCTGAGCTTCTACGAGCAGTGGATCGGCGGGATCGTCGACGTGTTCCGGTTGGCGATCGCGAGCGGGGAACTCCGGACGGACCTGACCGCGGAGCAGCTCGGATCAACGGTGGTGCCCTACTTCACCGGCGTGCAGCTCGTGTCCGACGTCCGGACGCGGCGCACCGACCTGATGCCGGCGGTGGCGACGATGTGGCGCCTGGTGATCGCGGCGACGGCGGACCCGAAGCACCGCGACCGGCTGCTCGCGGTCGTCGAGGACGCGTTCGGCGCTGACTGAACCGCTGGTACGGCGCTGCGGACGGGTGCGGCGCTGCCGGCGGGTCAGCGGTCGTGCAGCTCGCGGTCGCGGAACCACTTCAGCAGCCAGGCCGCACTGGTCCGGTCGAACGATCGCGGGAAGTCCATCGTGCCGGACAGGAACGGGCTGAAGCCGTCCTCCGAGCGGACGTCGTCGTCGTCCAGCGCCCGGTAGGCCATCGACCAGCCGTCGAAACGTCGGCGCTCGATGTCCTCGCGCACCAGTGACTTGACCTCACCGTGACGTCGGTCCTTCGCGATCACGTCGTACCGGTCCTGCACGCTCCACGCCGGGCCCTCGAGCAGCTGCATGAAGCGGCCGCCCTTGGCGAGCAGGAGCCCGGAGACCCCGAGCGCTTCGTTGCGCAGCCGGGACTCCGCGAGCAGCACCGCCATGGCCTGGTCGTCGAAGGGGACGACGGCACGGCTCATGTAGACGATGGAGACGAGCACTCCTCCATCCTGCTGGGTGGAAGGCCGCTGCGCGAAGTGGATGTCCGCAACGCGCCCTCCGGATCGGCGCTGCGGATCAGCCCTGCGGCAGCTCGTGCGCGGTGACGTCCTCGTTGCGCTTCTTCCGCCACGGGCGGGCCGGGGTGTTCGGACCGTCCCAGACCAGGATCGCGCCCCAGGCGGCGGCGAGCAGCGGCACCGAGATGATCGCGCCCGTGATGCCGGCCAGGACGGTGCCCGCGGTCAGCCCGATCAGGATGACGAGGCCGTGCAGCTTGAGCGTGCGACCCATCAGGACCGGCTGCAGGAAGTTGCCCTCGAGCTGGTTGACGACGATCACGATGCCGATCACGAAGAGGGCCTGCACCGGGCCGAGGGCCACGAGCGCGACGAGGGCGGCGAGGATGCCGGCCGCGGTGGCACCGACGATCGGGATGAACGCCGTGATGAACACGATGACGGCCAGCGGCAGGGCGAGGGGGACGCCGACGATCGCGATGCCGACGCCGATGCCGATCGCGTCGACCGCAGCGACGGTGGCGGTGCCGCGGACGTACCCGCCCAGGGTCGAGACGACCCGGTCGCCGACGCGGCGTGCGCGGGCGTAGCGCTCACCGGTGAAGGGGCGGAGCAGGAACTCCCAGATGCTCGGGCCGTCCTTCAGGAAGAAGAACAGCACGACGATCATCAGGACGAGCCCGGTCAGGAAGTTCGCGGTGGCCGAGGCACCGGCGAGGGCACCGGAGCCGAACTGCGCGCTCGTGACGAAGTCGGAGGCGCCGGCGACGGCGTCGTCGATCTGCTTGTCGGAGATCGAGAACGGCAGGTTCTTCGCGAACGTCTGCAGCTGCTGGAACCCGTCGACGGCGGACTTCTGCAGCTGTGCCCACTGGTTCTCGACCGCGACGACGATGAGCCAGCCGATCAGGCCCAGGACCGCGAGGACGCCGATGAGCACCGCGAGGGTGGCCAGCACCGACGGCACCCGGTGCTTGCGGAGCCACGACACCACGGGGTGCATGGCCGACGCGATGATGAGCGCGAGGAGCACGGGGATCGTGACGACGCTCAGGATGTTGCTCGCCCAGACGATGCCGGCGACGACCACCACGACGATGATGAGCTGGAGGCAGCGGGTCGCGAGGTGCCCGGCGGAGTCGGACCACGCGGCCTGGACCCTCGACGGAACGGGCGGAGCGGTCGGGCGTGGAGCGTCGCGGAAGAACGGCATGCCCGAGACGCTACCGACCGGACGGCCGACGCGCCGGTTCCGCCGGCTCGATCGTCCGCCCGGTGTCCTCTCCCCGCGTCGCCGGGGCGACCACGAACGCCGCGACCAGCAGGACGAGGGGCACGAGCATCGCCGTCTGCAGGCCGAGGTGCTCCCCGACGAACCCGAGCAGCGGCGGCCCCACCAGGAACGCGATGTACCCGGCGGTGGCCACCACCGACACCCGGCGGTCGCCGTCCGTGGGGTGGTCGCCCGCGGCGGAGATGGACAGGGGGAACCCGAGGGCGATGCCGAGCCCCCAGACGCCGGCCGCCGCCGCGGTGACGACCGGATTCGGTGACAGCACGACGAGCAGCACCCCCACCGCACCGACGGCTGCACAGACCCGGACGACCGGGGCGCGACCGAACCGGGCGACGAGCGGGGTGCCGGCCGCGCGACCGATGAGCATGGCCAGGGCGAACCCGGTGAACACGAGGGACCCGACGGACTCCGGAGCGTCGTGGTCGGTGGTCATCAGCAGCGGGAGCCAGTCGCTCGCGGCCCCCTCGGCGAAGGCCATCGCCAGGGTGATCACGGCGATCATGGCGAGCTGCACGGTGAGGACGGAGCGGCGGGCGCCCCGACGGGTGCCCGGGGCATCGGCAGGCGCATCGGTGGGTGTGTCACGGGGCACCGGCCGCAGGTTCAGGGCCGCGAACACCGCCAGCGCGGCCATCACCGCGGCACCGACGAGCAGGTGCACCCCGACCGGGGTCCGCGCGGCCGTCATGGCGATGCCGACGACCCCACCGACCACGCTGCCGAGGCTGAAGCAGGCGTGCAGCACCGGCACGACCGGTCGTCCGATCTGCCGTTCGACCGCGGCGGCCTCGACGTTCAGCCCGATCTCGGCGACCCCCGCCCCGAAGCCGATCAGGAACAGCCCGGCCCAGACCCCGGCGGCGACCTGCGCCGGGGCGAGCAGCGCGACGAGCACCATGCCGACGACGGGCAGCGCGCCCCCGAGCAGGATGAGCGGGCGGTTGCCGAGCCGCCGCACCAGGGCCCCGGCACCGAGGATCCCGATCATCGACCCGATCGACAGCCCGAGCAGGACGAGGCCCATCGCCTCGATCGAGGCACCGAGCTCGTCGCGGATCGCGGGCGTCCGGGTGATCCACGTCGCGATCCCGAACCCGGTCACCGTCGACGTGGCGAAGAGTGCGAGTCGATGCCGCCCGGCCATGCCCCCATCTGATCGGTCCCCGGGCGGCCCGTCAAGGGCGACCGCGTCCCGCGCCTAGGATCGGGCGCATGGCGACCGTCCTCCTCGTCCGTCACGGACGCACCACCGCGAACGCCACCGGCGTCCTCGCCGGACGCACCGCCGGCGTGCGACTCGACGCCGTCGGCCGCACCCAGGCCGAGCGGACCGCGGAGCGCATCGCCGCGGTGCCCGTCGTCGCCGTGGTGTCGAGTCCGCTCGAGCGCTGCCGGCAGACGGCCCGTGCGATCCTCGACCGGCAGACCGACCGGCAGACCGACCGGCAGACCGGGTCACCCGCCTCGCTGATCGAGCGGGCCATCACCGAGGCCGACTACGGGCAGTGGCAGGGCCGGAAGCTCGCCGACCTGGCGAAGGAGCCCCTCTGGCGCACGGTGCAGGCGAACCCGAGCGCCGTCGTGTTCCCCGGCGGTGAGTCCATGCAGACGATGCAGTCCCGGGCCGTCGCGGCCGTCCGGCGCATCGACGCCGAGGTCGAGGCGGAGCACGGACCCGGCGCGGTCTGGGTCGCGGTGAGCCACGGCGACATCATCAAGAGCGTCCTGGCCGACGCGTTCGGCATGCACCTGGACCTGTTCCAGCGCATCGGCGTCGGCCCGGCCTCGGTGTCCGTCGTGCGCTACGGCGAGCACCGCCCCGAGGTCGTCGCGACGAACACCGAGTCGGGCGACCTGTCCTGGCTGCGCACCGCCCCGGCACCCAGCGGGGACGCCGCGGTCGGCGGCGGCGCGGGCCATCCGGAACCCGATGCGCACACCGGCACCGGGCGTCCGGCACCCGACGCGCCCGCGGGTCCTGCCCGACCCTGAACGGGCGGAGCCGAGCGCTCCTACAATGCGGGTATGCCCACCATCGTCCACGGCTTCGACTGGCCGGACCGCCTCGTCGTCGGCACCATCGGCCGTCCGGGTGAGCGCGCCTTCTACATCCAGGCCCGCTCCGGTCGACGCGTCACCAGCGTCGCGCTCGAGAAGGAGCAGACCGCCGTGCTCGCCGACAAGATCGACGAGCTCCTCGACGAGGTCGCGACCGTCGACGACAACCGCTTCAGCGTGCCGCCGTCGGTGCCGGTCGAACTCCGCGACCCGGAGCCGCTCGACCAGCCCGTCGAGCCCGAGTTCCGCGCGGGAGCACTGAGCCTGGGCTTCGACCCCTCCACCGCGCAGGTCGTCATCGAGGCGTACCCGATCGACGACGAGGTCGAGATCGTGTCCGAGGAGAGCGAGGACGGCATCGAGATCGAAGCCGTCGTCGAGATCCCCGAGCCCGCGGAGCTGTTCCAGGTGAAGATCCCGGTCGGCACCGCCCGGGCCTTCGTCGAGCGCACGCGCGAGGTCGTCGCCGCCGGTCGTCCGCCCGGCGACGCATGAGCGACGGCTCGCTGTCCGTCCGGGCGCGCATCCGCGAGGCGTCCAACGCCACCTTCCTCGCCGAACTCGACGGCGCGACCGTCGTCTACAAGCCCATCGAGGGCGAGCGCCCGCTGTGGGACTTCCCGGACGGCACGCTCGCCGGCCGCGAGATCGCCGCGCACCTGGTCTCCGAGGCGTTCGGCTGGGGTGTCGTCCCGCCCACGTGGATGGGCGACGGTCCGTTCGGCCCTGGCATGGTGCAGCGCTGGCAGGACGTCGACCCCGAGCAGGACGCCGTCGACCTGGTGGCGCCGGAGCTCGCCGAGGCGGACGATTCGCCCTGGCTGCCCGTGCTCGAGGCGATCGACGAACAGGACCAGCCCGTCACGCTCGTGCACGAGGACTCCGAGGCCCTGCGCCGGATGGCCGTCTTCGACGTGGTCGTGAACAACGCCGACCGCAAGGGTGGGCACGTGCTCGCGATGCCCGACGGCCACCGCTTCGGCGTCGACCACGGGCTCACCTTCCACGTCGAGCACAAGCTCCGGACGGTCCTGTGGGGCTGGATCGGGGAGCCGCTCGGGCCGGACGAGCTCGAGGGCCTCGACCGGGTGTCCGAAGCCCTGCGCGGCGGTCTCGGCGACGAGCTCGCCGAGCACCTGACGGACGAGGAGATCGACACGCTCCGAGCGCGCTGCGCGGCCCTGCGTGCCGTCGGGATCTTCCCGCCGCCGCCCGGTCACGGCCCCGCCGTGCCCTGGCCACTGTTCTAGACGCACCCGACGATGGACTGGAGGCCCGTGGCGGTCTCGCCACGGGCCTCCAGTCCGTCCCGTGAGGGCTTCAGAGCCCCCGGTCGTCGCGGAAGAGCGCGCCGTCGGCCCCGCGACGCGAGCCGAGGTACGAGCCGACCACGGCGACCCCGAGGTCGTCGTTCTCCGGTGCCACGACGCTGCCGTCCACCCGCTTCGCCATCGCGTCGATGAACCGGGCGAGCCCCGGGTCCTCGCCGAGGCGGAAGAACGTCGTCTGGGCGCCGAGGCGTCCGGCGTTCTCGAGCTCCCGCACGGTCAGCGCGATCGTCACCGGGTCGGGCGGGTAGTCGAACCAGACCTGCCCGTTCGGCTCGAGGTGCGACGTCGGCTCGCCGTCGGTGACGATGAGGAGCACCGGTTGGGCCGTGGGGTGCTTGCGGAAGTGCCGGTTGGCGAGCAGCAGGGCGTGGTGCAGGTTGGTGCCCTTGTCCCACATCGCGTCGAGACCGACGAGCTGTTCGACGTCCATCACCTCGGCCTCGCGACCGAACGCGATGAGCTGCAGGTCGTCGCCGCGGAACCTGGTCGACACCAGGGTGTGCAGCGCCAGGGCGGTGCGCTTCATCGGCACCCAGCGGTCCTCCATGGCCATCGAGAACGACGTGTCGACGAGCAGCGCGACGCAGGCCTGGGTGCGTGCCTCGGTCTCCTGCACCTCGACGTCCTCGATGCTCAGGCGCACGCCCGCACCCGCTCGACCGCTGGCCGCCGTCCGCACCACGGCGTTCGTGACGGTGCGGGGGATGTCCCACGGCTCGGTGTCGCCGAACGCCCACTGCCGCGACGCCCCCGAGGGTTCGCCCGCGGCGCCCGAGCGACGGAGGTCCCGCGCGCCCTGGCGACCGGACATCCGCTGGGCGACGTCCTTGAGCAGGCTCTTGCCGAGCTGCCGCATCGCCTTCGGGGTCAGCCGGAGCTGCCCGTCGGCACCGCGCCGCAGCGCCCCGGAGTTCCGGAGCGCCTGCTCGAGACGCTGCAGGGTCTTCGCGTCGACCGCCGCCTCGTCGCCGAGCTGCCGGGACAGCGCGTCGAGGTCCAGGTCGTCGAGCTCCGAGCCCGGCCCGGACTGGGCGAGCTGGTCGGCGAGGGCGTCGAGGTCCGCGATGTCCTGGAACACCCCGGTGCCGTCGCCCAGCCCGAGGCCCTGTTCGCCGTCCATGCGTTCCGATCCGCCCCAGTCCTCGCCGGGACGCAGTGCGCGAAGGTTGCCGTCGAGCTGGGACAGCTGCCCCATCAGGTCGGGGGAGCCGAAGGCCTGCTGGGCGAGGGCGTCGAGTTCGTCCCGCTGCTCCTGGGTCATCGAGTTCCGCATGCGCTGCGCCGCGGCCGCGCGGGCTGCCAGGTCGTCGAGCAGCTCGTCGACGTTCGCGGGGTCCGACGGGAAGTACTCGCCGTGCTCGTCCATGAACTCGTCGAACTGCTGCTGGGTGTCCTCGCCGCGGGCGTGCGCCTCGAGCAGGGCGTTGAGGTCCTGCATCATCGCGCTGACCGCGGCCCGGTCCTGGTCGGTGGCGCCCTCGAGCGCCTGCTTCATGCCGGCGAAGCGCTGGTCGAGCACCTCGCGGCCGAGCAGGTCCTTGATCTCGTCGTACTTCCGGCGCGCGGTCGGGCTCGTCCAGTCGTAGTCGCCGAGCTCCTGCACCGCGGCGGCGGGGGAGGGTGACAGGCTGTCGAGCTGCAGTTCGGCCAGGGCCCGGTCGCCGTCGTCGAGGTCGACGTTGCGGGCGAGCTCCCCGCGCTCGGCGAGCAGCGCCTGCTCGAGGAGCTCGCGCACCTGCTGCAGGGTGCCGTCGAGGTTGTTCCTGCTCGTCAGCTCACGGCGGCGCTCGGCCACCCGTCGGGCCAGGTCGTCGAGGCCGCGCTGCGTCCGGCCGCCGCGCCGCAGGAACTCCCGCATCGCCCGCTCGGGCGACGTGCCGCCCATCACGTCCTGCCCGATGGCGTCGAGCGCCTCGGCCAGGTCGACCGGGGCGGCGAGCGGGTCGGGTCCGTCGGTGTAGCGGCCGTACCGGGTGTCGCGCGTCAGGCGCCGGTTCTGCCTAGCCATAGACGGCTTCGCCCCCGCCGGACTCCTTGCTGATGCGCCGGGCCAGGAACAACCCCTCGAGGGCGAGCTCGATCGCGCCGGCGCGTTCGCCGTCGTTCGTCGCACCCATCCGGTCGCACACCTGGTCGTACAGGTCGGACTCACCGATCGACGGCAGGCCTTCGAGGAACGCCCGGGCGCTGACCTGCTCGCCCGTGGTCACCATCGTGCCGCCCTCGAGCGCGTCCACGAGCACCGTGAAGTCGAGGCCCTTGAACCGGGAGCGCACGGTCTCGGCGGTCGCGGTGCGGAGCAGGTGCTCGAGGACCTCGTCGGCCCGGTCCTCTTCGCCGTTCTCGAACTCGATCTTGCCGCCGAGGACGTCCACCGCGGTCTCGAGGTCGATCGGCCGCGCGACCGCCTCGTCCTCGCCCTGGCGAGCTGCGCGGTGCACCGCGGCGGCGGACACCGTCTCGGCACCGGCGATCGCGAACCGGGCGCTCACACCGCTGCGCTGGTCGACGGCGCTCGAACCACGCAGTGCCCGGGTGAACCGGGCGAGGATCTCGATCAGGGCGTCCGGGACCTCGGCCGTCAGCTGCGCCTCCTGCCGGATGACGGCGATCTCGTCGTCGAGCTCGATCGGGTAGTGCGTGCGGATCTCGGCGCCGAAGCGGTCCTTCAGCGGCGTGATGATCCGGCCGCGGTTCGTGTAGTCCTCGGGGTTCGCGCTCGCCACGACGAGCACGTCGAGCGGCAGCCGCAGCACGTAGCCGCGGATCTGGACGTCGCGCTCCTCCATCACGTTGAGCATCGCGACCTGGATGCGTTCGGCCAGGTCGGGCAGCTCGTTGATCGCGACGATGCCACGGTGCCCACGGGGGACGAGCCCGAAGTGGATGGTCTCCGGGTCGCCCAGGCTACGGCCCTCGGCGACCTTCATCGGGTCGACGTCCCCGATCAGGTCGGCGACGCTCGTGTCCGGCGTCGCGAGCTTCTCGACGTAGCGGTCGTCCCGGTGCCGCCAGCTGATCGGCAGGGCGTCGCCGAGGTCGTCGGCACGCCGGATGCTCGCGGTGGTGATCGGTTCGTACGGGTGCTCGCCGAGCTCGGAGCCGGTGATGACCGGCGTCCACTCGTCGAGCAGGCCCTGCAGGGTGCGGAGCAGCCGGGTCTTGCCCTGGCCGCGCTCGCCGAGCAGGACGACGTCGTGGCCGGCGATCAGGGCACGTTCGAGCTGGGGGATGACGGTGGTCTCGAAGCCGTGCAGCCCGGGCCACGGATCGGTGCCCTGGCGCAGGGCGGTGAGCAGGTTGTCGCGGATCTCGGCGCGGACCGTCTTCTGGACGTGACCAGAGGTGCGGAGCTCGCCGACCGTGCGGATGTCAGGTCGGGTCACGTTCTGGACGTTACGCCGTTGCGGACCGGAGGCGCGGTGTCAGCCCGCACCGCGCCTCCAGCCCGCTTGTGGGTTCCCATCGCACTTGCGATCATTGGGATCCCGGCGACGGAGCCGGATTCGAAGTAGGGGGATCCGGCTCCGTCCCCGGTTCCTCGTTCCGCATCTGAACCACATCGGCGATCTCGGCGTACGGTCCCATTTCGTGAGCAGCGCGAACGCAACCATCAAGAGCCTGGTGCCCGCCAGGATGGACCGCTTGCCGTGGACCCGGTTCCACTGGAGCGTCGTCGTCGGACTCGGCGTGTCCTGGATCCTCGACGGTCTCGAGATCCAGATCGTCTCGAACGCGGGCTTCCAGGCGGACCTGAACCTGTCCACGCAGCAGGTGACGTCCCTCGGCACGATCTACCTGGTCGGCCAGGTCGTCGGTGCCCTGGTGTTCGGGCGCATGTCCGACCGACTGGGGCGGCGCAAGCTGTTCATCCTGACGCTCGCGATCTACCTGATCGGTTCGGGCATCGCGGGCCTCGCGCAGGACTTCTGGTTCCTGGCGGCCTTCCGGTTCGTCGCGGGGTTGGGCATCGGCGGCGAGTACGCGGCGATCAACTCGGCGATCGACGAGCTCATCCCGGCGAAGTACCGCGGGCACGTCGACATCGCCATCAACGGCACGTACTGGGGCGGTGCAGCACTCGGCGCGTTCGCGAACATCTACCTGCTCGACACGTCCTACTTCGCCGAGAACATCGGCTGGCGCATCGGGTTCTTCCTCGGCCCGGTGCTCGGCATCGCGATCATCTTCCTGCGACGGCACATCCCGGAGAGTCCGCGGTGGCTGATGACGCACGGGCGCGAGGAAGAGGCCGAGGCCACCGTCTCGCGCATCGAGGAGTCGGTGGAGAAGGCGACCGGCAAGCCCCTGCCGGAGGTCGACCAGTCGAAGGCGATGACGGTCACGCCGACCGACCGCGTCGGGTTCCTCGCCATCGCGCGCGTGCTGCTGAAGCAGTACCCGACCCGCACGCTCGTCGGCGCGACGATGATGATCACGCAGGCGTTCCTGTACAACGCGATCTTCTTCACCTACGCCCTGGTCCTCACGAACTTCTTCGGCCTGAAGACGGCGGAGACGGCGGTCTACTTCTTCCCGTTCGCGATCGGCAACCTGCTCGGCCCGATCATCCTGGGGCGCTTCTTCGACACCTGGGGTCGACGCCAGATGATCTTCCTGACGTACCTGGTGTCCGGCCTCGTGCTCGCCACGTCGGCGTTCCTGTTCCGGGCCGACGCGATCTCGGCGACGGTGCAGGTCGCGTTCTGGTGCGTCTCGTTCTTCTTCGCCTCGGCCGGGGCGTCGAGCGCCTACCTGACCGTCAGCGAGATCTTCCCGCTCGAGCTGCGGTCGCAGGCCATCTCGTACTTCTTCGCCCTGGCGCAGATCTTCGGTGCGGTCGCGCCGGCCATCTACGGCGCCTTCATCGGTGACGGGTCGTCGCGGGAGCCGCTGTTCTGGGGGTACCTGCTCGGATCCGCGGTGATGATCGGTGGCGGCGTGGTGGCCTTGATATTCGGGGTCGACGCCGCGCGAAAGGGGCTGGAGGACGTCACCCAACCGCTCTCGGTGCTCACCGGGGACGCGAAGTCCGACCGGAGGTGAGCCCGGCGGCGGCGGTCTGACATTCTGTATTCAGAGTGTTTAGCGCCGCCGTCGCCGCGCTGTCACTGTGCGTGCATGGCACTCCTCCACAGCACGACACCGGCCACCACGATCCACGGCAGCGACCGCCCTCGCCTCGGGGGTGCCGCCCGTGCGTGAGCCTGGGGTGATGGAGCACACCCCCACCCGAGCCGGTGCCGACGGACTCGATCCCCACGGCCTGCGCCGCAGCCTGCTGCGCGACGCGGTGTTCCTGCGACTGCTCGACAACGTCCTGCGGGGGGAGTACCGCCGCGGGCAGCGGCTGCGGCTCGACACCCTGGCATCGGACATGCGGGTGTCGCGCACACCCGTGCGCGAAGCCCTCGTGACCCTCGAGTCCCTGCAACTGGCCAGCGTGCAGCGGTACGTCGGTGTCGTGATCTCGCAGTGGTCGGTCGACCAGATGATCGAGCGACTGCGGATCGCCCAGGCCCTGCTCGTCGATCCGCCGTCGAACTCCGTCGGGTACCACGACCGGTTCGACAAGGCGTGGCTGCGCGACTGCTGGACCGAAGCAGGTGCCTTCGTCGAACTCGGGGCCTGGTACCTGCGGCGCCGCGGGTCGTCGGTCAGCGGCGACTGGTTGCTGTCGCAGCGCATCGTGCTCGACATGTTCTTCACCGACGACGTCGCCCTGGCGAACGGCATCGATGCGGTGGTCGACCGCCGACGACGGGTCGCGATCGTCGAGCGGGCCGTGGACGCGGCGGAGCGAGACGCCCTCGACGACTGCGCCGCGGCGCTCCTCGACCTGTCGTCCGCCCTGATCGCGCTGCCGGATCGCTTCCGGGTGGTCGTGTCGGCCTGAACCGGCGGCGGCTGCGGATCCGCTCAGCTCCGCGCCCACCGCCATGGTCCACGGGTCCCGACGCCGCGCAGTGAGCGGTGCCGGGGCCCCTCGCACTGGATCGTCAGGCAACGTCGTGGCAGCCTTGACCGGTTGCCGTCCCCGGCGTGTCCACCGACGACAGGAGTGCCCGTGAACGACGTCCGCGATCGATCCCACCGCTTGAACCGAGCACCGGGGATCGCACGGCACGGACGTCTGCGGCGCTCGAGCCCCCTCGCGACCGCTGCCAAGACGGTGTCCGGCGTCGTCGCAGTGGCCCTGGTGAGCTCGGTCTCGGTGACGGCGATCGCGGCGAAGCAGGTCACGGACGACCTCGGTGACGGCGTCGAGATCCAGGGCCAGCCCGCACCGCAGGCGCAGGGCGGTGCGAAGCCGCTCAGTGCCTTCACGGGCGGGTTCAACATGCTCGTCGTCGGCACCGACAACGACCCTGACCAGAGCCCGGCGTTCGGAGAGCGCGACGCGACCCTCAACGACGTCAACATCCTGCTGCACGTCTCGGCCGACCACACCAACGCGACCGCGGTGAGCATCCCGCGCGACCTCGTCACGCCGATCCCGGCCTGCAAGAAGACCGACGGCACGGGCACCGCGCCGGCGATGGCGGCGCAGCCGATCAACACCTCGTTCGGCGAGGGCGGCCTGAACTGCGTCACGCAGACGGTCGCCGGGCTGACCGGACTCGACATCCAGTACTCGGCCGCGGTGTCCTTCAAGGGCGTCATCGAGATGTCGAACGCGATCGGTGGCGTGCCCGTCTGTGTCGCCCAGCCCATCACCGACTCCTACACAGGGCTGGACCTGCCCGCCGGCACCTCGACCCTGCAGGGTGACGATGCCCTGGCGTTCCTGCGCACCCGGCACGGGGTCGGCGACGGGTCGGACCTCGGCCGGATCTCGAGCCAGCAGGTGTTCCTGTCGTCGCTGCTCCGCACCGTGAAGTCGAACGACACCCTCGGTTCGCCGGCCCGCCTGTACAAGCTGGCCCGGGCGGCGGCGTCGAACATGCAGCTGTCCCAGAGCCTGAACGACATCGGGACGATGGTGCAGATGGGCCTGGCGCTGCGCGATCTGCCGCTGGCGCAGGTGAACTTCGTGCAGTACCCGGGCACCACGGGCGGCACCGGTGTCTACGAGGGCAAGGTCGAGCCGACGACGTACCTGGCCGACCGGCTGTTCGCGAAGATCAAGGCCGACCAGTCGTTCTCCCTCGGGGCGGACAGCACGGGCATCGGGTCGGAGACGAGTCCGACGCAGCCGACCGCTGCAGCGTCGTCGCCGGCCGCTGCACCGTCGTCGCCGGCCGCTGCGCCGGAGCCGGCGACCCCGGCAGCGCCGTCGTCCGCTGCGCCGCGCACCCCCTCGGCGACGCCCGAGACCATCGATGGGCTCGAGGGGCAGTCCGCCGACCAGCAGACCTGCTCGAAGGCGTTCGGGTACTGAGGCACGGCGCAGGCGGTCCTTGCCGTCCCCGAGTCTCGGCTGCGCGGACTCTTTGCGGCCTTCAGCGCCCGTGCACTGTCCGCGGGGACGAGTCTCGGCTCGGTGCCTCCCCGCCCCGAACACAGAAACGGGGGCGCGGTGGTGGGCCGCGCCCCCAGGGGAAGTCGCTCCCCGCCGGGCGCCACGCGATCGGGCGCGCCGGGCCCGCACGGGGAACGACGTCGGGTGCTGTGTCGCGACGACGGGGACGAGCCCCGGAACGTGATTGCCGCGTCCCGATGATGCTATGCAGTGGGGTACGCCCCGACAACCCCCACGTGTCCCCACTTCGGGGGACCGCGCGCGACGGGTCGTGCCACGCGCGGGCGTGCGTCGGGTCGAGAGTGGCGCGGTCCTCCTGTATGGTGGTCGCAGCGCTCGCGAGAGTGCTTGGAGACGTCGCATAGTCCGGCCGAGTGCACCACCCTGCTAAGGTGGAGTCCCCTTTGAGGGGACCGAGGGTTCAAATCCCTCCGTCTCCGCACTGCACGAACTGCAGCACGAAACCCCGGTCCGATCGGACCGGGGTTTCGTCGTTCCCGGGCGCCTCGCATAGTGGCCGAGCCCGCTGGAACCAGGTTCCGGACACCACACCGCGGAAACGCCCGGTGCTGTGTCCGGAACCAGGTTCCGCGGCTCGAGGGCGCGCGCGTCTGACCTCGGGTCACCTCGCACCCGGCCTGGAGGCTCGGCGCACCTCCGCCCCGCCGGCGTCGGCCCCGGCGTGGTCGCCACTCAGGCGCGCAGCGGCCCCGTCGTCGACCGCACGACGAGCGTCGGCGGCACGAGCGTCCGGATGGGATCTGGGGGAGCCGCCGCGACCGCGCCGATCCGCTCGACCAACTGCGCAGCCGCCAGGCGCCCGACCTCGTCGTTGTGCGGGTCGACCGTCGTCAGGCGCAACAGGGGTGACGCGGCGAGCGGGGTCTCGTCGTTGCCGATCACCGAGATGTCCTGCGGCACGCGGAGTCCGGCTTCCTGCACGGCGGCGATCGCGCCCATCGCCATGACGTCGTTCGCGGCGAACACCGCGGTCAGGTCGGGGTGCTCCCGGAGTGCGAGCCGCACGCCCTCGTAGCCGGTGGTCTCCGAGGTCGGGCCGGAGCCGTAGACCAGCGGCTCGATGCCGGAGGCGACCAGCTGCGCGACGGTGGCCTGACGGCGGACGGCAGCCGGGCCTCCCGAGCCGGTGACGTGGGCGATGCGGCGGTGACCCAGGCCGATCAGGTGATCCGCTGCCAGGCGTCCGCCGGCGGCTTCGTCGGAGGCGACCACGTCGAGTCCGCCCGGTACGTCCTCGCGCGCGCCGGCGATCACGACCGGGGTGTCGGCGGGGACGACGACGTCGGGGAAGCCCTCGGCGGCGAGCACCACGCCGTCGACCCGCAGGGAGACCAGGTCGTCGAAGGGCGAGGAGTCGAGGTGGGCGTTGGCGCGGGTGTCGGCGAGGGTGAGGCGGAGTCCGTGCGGGGCGAGGGCCTCACGGATGCCGTCGAGCATCGGGACGTACCAGGGGTTCCGGAAGTCGTCGACGATGACCCCGATGGTGCGGGTCCGGGTGCCGGCGAGGATGGCGGCGGCGCGGTTCGGGCGGTAGCCGAGCTCCGCGACGGCGGCGAGCACCGCGGATCGGCGAGCGGGGGAGACCCCGGGGTCGTCGCGCAGCACCATCGACACCAGCGACTTCGAGACGCCCGCGCGTGCGGCGACGTCGATGATCGTCGGCGGGCGAGGGGTCACGCTGAGCCTTTCCGGCACGGTGCTTGACAGGACATGGGCTGGTGCGGCTACAGTCTACCGACACGTTCTGGAACGTTCCAGAATCGGGATCCAGCGACCTTCTCGAAGGAGAGAACATGAGCGACAGCATCGGCGTCGCCGTCATCGGTGCGGGCATGGCGGGCAAGGCCCACATGGCTGCGTGGCGGAACGCCCCCTCCCTCTTCGCCCCGACGCTGCCGCCCGTCCGGCTCGTCTCGGTCGGCGACGTCTACGAACCGCTGGCCGCCGAGGCCGCACGTCGCTTCGGCTTCGAGCGGCACGACACCGACTGGCGGGCCATCGCGGCGGCCGACGACATCGACGTGGTGAGCGTCGTCGTCGCGAACACGCTGCACCGCGAGATCGTCGAGGGGCTGCTCGCCGCCGGCAAGCACGTGCTGTGCGAGAAGCCGCTGTCCGACTCGCTCGACGACGCACGCGCGATGGCGACCGCCGCTGCCGAGGCCGCACAGCGCGGGGTGCTCGGCCGCATCGGGTTCACCTACCGCCGGGCTCCCGGCCTCGCTGCCATCAAGGAGCTCGTCGAGGACGGCACGCTCGGCCGGGTCCTGCACGTCTCCGGCCGGTACTGGACCGACTACGGCGCCTCGCCCGACGTCCCGTTCTCGTGGCGCTTCGCGGGGGAGCCGGGGTCGGGCGCGCTCGCCGACGTCGGCTCGCACCTGACCTACGTTGCGGAGTTCCTGGCCGGCCCGGTCCGGAGCGTCAGCGGTGGCACGTTCACCACGTCGATCACCGAGCGCCCCGTCGCCGCCGGACACGCCCTGCGGGGGCAGGCCGTCCCGCTCACCGGTGAGACCGCGGCCGTCGGCAACGACGACTACGCCACGTTCAGTGCACGCTTCGGTGACGGCACGGTCGTCGGGTCGCTCGAGGCCTCCCGCGTCGCGGCCGGGCACCCGAACGGGCTCGTCGTCGAGGTGTTCTGCGAGCGCGGCGCCGCCCGATGGGACCAGGAGCGCGCCTCCGAGATCGGCCTCGCCCTGCGGTCCGACGGCTCGCGCCTGGGCGGGTACCGCCAGGTCGTGCTCGGCCCGGACCACCCCTACGTCGCGGGCGGGATGGCGATGGACGCCCCGGGCGTCGGCTGGGGGCAGAACCAGATGTTCGAGTACCAGGCGCGGGCGTTCCTCGACGAGGTCGCCGGGCTGTCCGGCACCGTGTCCGACGCCCTGCCCGCGAACGCCACGTTCGACGACGGCGTGCACAACATGGAGGTCCTCGACGCGGTGGCACGGTCCGCCGCGGCCGGGGGCACCACCGAGACGATCAAGGAAGCAGTGACGGCATGAAACTCGGTCTCTACGACGCGATCCTGCACGACCGGCCCCTCGCCGACGCGATCCGGGTCATCGCGGCCAACGGCCTCACCGGCATCGAGCTGAACACCGGCGGGTTCCTGCCCCCGGTGCACGTGCCCGGCATCGACGCGATCCTGCAGGACGACGGGGCGCGTGACGCGTTCCTCGCGCAGTTCGCGGGGACCGGCGTCTCGATCGCCGGGCTCAACTGCAACGGCAACCCGCTGCACCCCGACCCGGCGATCGGTCCCGCGCACGCCGAGGACGTCCGGCGCAGCATCCGCCTCGCGGCCCGCCTCGGGCAGGACCGCGTGGTCACGATGTCCGGACTGCCGGCGGGGGAGCCGGGCGGGACGCGACCGAACTGGATCGTGAACGCCTGGAACTCGGCCGCGCTCGACGTCCTCGAGCACCAGTGGAGCGTCGCGGTGCCCTTCTGGCAGGAGATCGACGCCCTGGCCCGGGAGCACGGCGTCAAGGTCGCGCTCGAGCTGCACCCGCAGAACCTCGTGTTCAACCCGGCGTCGATCCGGGAGCTCGTCGAGCGCGGCGGACTGACCAACGTGGGGGTCGAGCTGGACGCCTCGCACCTGTTCTGGCAGCAGATGGACCCGGTGGCGGTCGCCCGCGACCTCGGGCCGCTCGTGTTCCACGCCGCCGCCAAGGACGTCCGGATCAACCCGCACGCTGTGATCAACGGGGTGCTCGACAACTCGTTCCGCCGGTTGTCGCCGGACGAGTCACGCACGAACCTCGGCGGCGACGAGTGGGCGAACGAGTGGCCGAAGCCGTCGGCGTGGGACTTCGTCGCGCTCGGCAAGGGGCACGACGAGGCGTACTGGACGACGTTCCTTGAGGCCCTGCGTGCGATCGACCCGGACATGTGGGTGAACATCGAGCACGAGGACACCGAGCTCGGGCGCGAAGAAGGGGTCGCGGTCGCTGCGCGCGTGCTCCGCGCCGCGGACGCGGCGCTGGCGCCCCGGTCCTGACCGTCCGTCAGCTGACCCGGACACTGCCTGGAGGCCCGTGGGTCGTTCCGCGCACGAGGTGACGGATCGGCGTGTGGTGGGCCGTGCCTCCCGGCCCCACCACCCGCGGATCGGCCGCCGGTGCGCGGAACGACCAGTCCGTGCACCCGTACCGGGTGCTGTCACCGGCCCGATGTAGCATGCACGACACCTGTCCCCGACGATGGAGCCCTGCGTGCCGGACCCGACCGACCCCGCCTTCCCGCTCGAACACGTGCGGGCGGTGGGCGACGACATCGTGGCCTCCGTGGCCACGGTGATCGACGGCAAGGCGGAAGCCATCCGCACGGCCCTGACGGTGATGCTCGCCGAGGGGCACCTGCTCGTCGAGGACGTCCCCGGCGTCGGCAAGACCGTGCTCGCCAAGGCGCTCGGTGCCTCGGTCGGCGGGTCGGTGAACCGCATCCAGTTCACCTCGGACATGCTGCCGTCCGACGTCACGGGCGTGAACATCTTCGACCAGTCGTCCGGCACCTTCCGGTTCTCGCCCGGCCCGGTGTTCGCGAACGTGGTCATCGGCGACGAGATCAACCGAACCAGCCCGAAGACCCAGTCGGCCCTGCTCGAGGCGATGGCGGAGTCGCAGGTGACCGTCGACGGTGTGACGCGCCCGCTCGACCGTCCCTTCATGATCGTCGCGACGCAGAACCCGATCGACATGGAGGGCACGTACCCGCTGCCCGAGGCGCAGCGGGACCGCTTCATGGCGCGCATCGCGATGGGCTACCCGAGCGTCGACGCCGAACGGCAGATGCTCGCCAACCGCGGCGGCAGCGACCCGCTGTCGCGCCTGCGGCCGATCGTCGACGTCAGCACACTGCGGGCGATCATCGAGACCGTCGCCGGGGTGCACATCGCCCCCGACGTCGAGGCGTACATCATCGCGATCGTCCGGTCGACGCGCACCCACCCCGACCTCGTGCTCGGTGCGAGCCCCCGCGCGACGCTGCACCTGGCGCAGGCCGCCCGTGCGCACGCCGCCCTGCTCGGCCGCCCGTTCGTCACCCCCGACGACGTCGCGACGCTCGCCCCGATCGTGCTCGCGCACCGGCTCGTGCCGGTCGCCCGTGGGCTCGGCGGCACCGGCGAGGACACCGTGCGCGAGATCGTCGTCCGCATCGTCTCCGACACCGCCATCCCGTTCACGGCCACCCCCGTCCGCTCCTGATGGCCAGTCCATCGGCACCGCCGTCGCTGCTGCGACGCGTCGGTGCCGCGCGGTCCACGGCGGCCCGGTTCGGCCGCCGCGGGCTGTCACTCGCACGCCGCACCCCGTTCCCGCGCCCGACGATCCGGGGCTGGACGGTCATCGCCGTCGGCATCGGCCTGGTCGGCGGCGGCCTGGTCGGCACCACGAGCGTCGCCGTCACGGCCGGCCTGCTGCTGCTCGTGCTGGTCGTGCTGGGCATCGTGATGGCGTTCGTCGTCGCCACCCCGCTCCGCGGCAGCCGCAGCACCGCTCGGGCGATCGTCCAGGTGGGCGAGGTCTACCGGGAACGCATCACCCTCGGCAGCACCAGCCTGCGGATCGGCCCGCGGGCGACGCTGCTCGTACGCGAACAGCTCGAGGACGCCTTCGCCAGCCTGGCCGAGGCGGAGACCTACGCCGAGGTCGGGCTGAACCTGCCGCCGGCGGTGCTCGACGTCGAGGCGCTCGCGATGCACCGCGGCCGCACCCTGGTCGGGCCCGTGACGATCCGGGTGGAGGACCCGTTCGGCCTGCTCCGGATCGACCGTCCCGTCGTCCCGGCCGAAGAGGTCGTCGTGGTCCCGGCCTCGGCACCCCTCGGGGCGATCGACGCCGGGGCGCTCGCGGGTGCGGTCTCGGCCGACGAGGGCCGGGTCGGACAGGGTGGTTCCGCCGACGACAGCGAACTCCGCCCGTACCGCCCGGGTGACCCGATCCGCCGGGTGCACTGGGCCCAGAGCGCACGGCGCGGTGAACTCCACGTCCGCCAGACCACCCAGGCCCAGCCGCCCGAGGCCGTGATCGCACTGGACGTGCGGCGCGAGTCCTACCAGCGGCTCGGTCGGGAAGACCTCGCCGAGCTCTCCGACCTGGGCGGCGACCAGGCCTTCGAGCACGCCGTCGTGGTGGCCGCCAGTGTCGCCCGCGCGCTCGCCGCCCGGACCTCGCGTGTCGTGCTCGTGTTCGACGGTCCCGAAGGCGCGACCCGGCACGCGGGCGACGTCGGCGGGCTCACCGACGTGCTCGTCGGGCTCGCCGACGTCCGGCTGCGTACCGATGCCCGACAGGTGACCGACGTCCTGCCCGAGGTCCGTGGCCGCGACGTGCACGGCATGACCGCCGTCGTGACCGGCACCTGCACCGCGGCGGAAGCCGCCGGGTTCGTCGGCGCGACCAGTGGGTCGAGCCGCGGCATCCTGGCGACGATCGTGCCGCCGGACCCGGCCGTCCGGGGCATCCTCGACCGTGGCGGCTGGCGGACCCTCGTGGTGCCGGTCGTCGGCGCGACGCCGTCCGGAGCCGCACGGTGACCGGGGTGAGCGCACCGGCGCGTGGCCGTGCCGACGTGCGCGAGATCCTCGAGCGCGACGACGACCTGCGTGACTTCCCGAGCGCCTGGGTCGTGGCCCTCGCGCCGGTGCCGGTGCTCCTCGCCGCACTCGCCATCCGGCCGCTCGTGCAGGGCATCGCCTGGTGGGCATCGGGCGTCGTCGTCGTCGCCGTGCTCGTCGCCGTGATGCTCGCGGTGCGCCGCCAGACACCCGGGATCCGCTTCGTCGTCCTGGTCGGCACGGTCATCGCCTGCTCGTGCGCCGCCGCACTGGTCAACGACATCCAACCGCTCGGGTGGCTCGACGCCGACGGGGCCCTCGGACAGACGCTCGCCGCGATCCGCCTGAACCCCGCACCGCTGCCGCAGACCGACGCGATCCGGCTCGTGGTGACCGCGTCGATCGGCTGGGTGGCGGCGGTCTCGCTGTTCCTCGCCGCCATCGCGCGGATCCCGTCGCTCGCCGCGGCCCCGGCCCTCGTCATCCTGATCGTGCCCGGTGTCATCACCGGGCAGCCCGCCGGCACCCCGCTCGTCATCACCACGGCGGTGGCGTTCCTCGCCCTGCTCTGGCTGTCCGTCCGCCCGGTGCAGCGCGCACTGCCGGCCGCCGTCGTCGGGGCGATCGGGCTCGTCGTGGCCATCGGGCTGCCGACGATCGTGCCGCTCAACGCCAGCTGGTTGTCCGGCGTGACCGGTGCGATCCAGTCGCCGATCCAGCCCGGACGGCCCGGCACCCTGCTCGAACTCGGCAACGACCTGCGCCGCCCGAGCGAGCTCGAGGTGTTCCGCTACCGCTCGTCGGACGGGCAGCCCGAGTACCTCAAGCTCGCCGACCTGGACGAGTTCGGCACGGGGGACTGGGTGCCGACCGTGACGAACGCGGCCGAGGCCGACACCGCCGACGAGCAGCAGTGGGCCGAGGGCGTCAACCCGCGCCTGGCGAGCCGTGGCGACGTGACGGTCCGGATCACCGGGCTGTCCAGCACCTACCTGCCGGTGCCGTCGGGTGCGGTGTCGATCGAGTCGCAGTCCACCAACCTCGACCTGTCGCAGTGGCGGTGGATGGGGAACTCGAGCACCGTCCGGTCGACGGGGGCCGCGACCGCCCGGGGCGCGATGTACGAGGTCTACGGGGCCTCGACCTTCGCGAACGACTACCTCGACGCGGTCGCCGCCTCGGGGGTGCTCGCCCGCTCTGACGGCCGTGGCTTCCGGGAACCCAGCCGCCAGCAGTTGCGCACCGACCTCGCCCTGCCCGACGACCTGCCCGCCAACATCTCGGCCGCCGCCACCCGCGTCGCCGCCGCCGCGACCGACGACTACGGGCGGGCGCGGGCGCTCGAGCAGTGGTTCCGCAGCGACCTGTTCACGTACTCCGAGACGGCACCGGTGGAGCAGGGGTACGACGGCGACAGCATGGACGTCGTCTCGACGTTCCTGCGGGTCCGCGACGGGTACTGCGTGCACTTCTCGTCCGCGATGGCCGTGATGGCCCGCACGCTCGGCATCCCCTCGCGCATCGCGGTCGGGTACCGGGCCGGTTCGCCACAGCCCGACGGCGAGTACGCGGTGTCGAACCGGCAGCTGCACTCCTGGCCCGAGCTGTACATCCGGGGCGCCGGGTGGGTCGCCTTCGAGCCGACGCCCGACTCCGACGAGGCCGCGCCGTCCGAGGAGCCCTCGGCCTCGCCGACCGCGGTGACGCCGGAGACCCCGCTGCCGGCGCCCGAGCAGACCACCCCGGCGCAGGATTCAGCGTCACCGACCCCGTCGGCGTCCCCGGCGCCGGGTGCCGCGGGTGCGTCCGGAACGGGTGGCACAGGCGGCCCGGTCGGGCTGCTCGTGGGCCTGTTGCTCGTGCTCGCGGTCCTCGTCGCTCCGGGCCTCGTGCGGGCAGTTCGTCGCCGGTCGAGGCTGTCGGCGATCGCCGCCGGGCGCTCACCCGCCGTGCAGGCGTGGCGGGAGTTGCTCGACGACGTCGCCGACCACGGGTACGCCCCGGGCATCGCGCCGCCGGGTGATGCCGCCGCCGTGGCCCGGACCGCCCGAGCGGTGCTCGGACGCCTGCGTCACGGGCTGCCGGCGTCGGTCGTGCCGCACCTGGAGGCCACGGTCGACGCGGTCGACCGCGAGCGCTTCGCCGCCGACGGGATCGCGTCGGTCGACAGCGCGGCGCTGGAGCGTCACGTCCGCGAAGCTCGTGGCGCTCTCGACGCGTCCGTGCCCGCTCTGCGAGTCGTGCGGTCGCGCCTGCTGCCGCCGAGCCTGCTGCCGTCGTCAGCCTGGTCCCACGACGGGCCGAAGCCCCGCCGTCGGGATCGTCGCACGGCCTGACGCGGGCGCGTGTGCGTCAGCACCGTGCGAGGGTCCGCCCACCGCACCCCGCGTCAGCGCCGGCGGACGACCGCTTCGACCAGGGCGGCGATGAGCTCGCCCGGGTCGACGCCGGGCAGCGCCGGCGCGTCGAACACCAGGCCGACGTTCGCCCCGATGAGCACGGTCGCGAACTCCTCCGGGGTCATGCCGACGTCGACCTCGGGGTGTGCACCGAGCCACAGCCGCACCAGCTCGAGCACCCCGTCCTGCAGGACCCGGCGCTGCCGAATGAACTCGGGCAGGAACTCCGGGTGGCGCACGGCGTACCCGCGGAACGCCGAGAGCAGCGCGAACTGCTCGCTCTGGTCGTGCTGTCCGAACGCAGCGCGTAGGACGTCGCCGACGTCGACGGCGGCGATGTCGGCGTGCACGAGCTGCTGCAGTGAGCCGAGCACCAGGTTCGTGGACCGCTGCATGACCTGCGCGAGCAGGTCCTCCTTGGACGAGAAGTTCGAGTAGACCGCACCCTTGCTGAACCCCGCGCGCGCGGCGACGTCGTCGAGCCGGGCGCCGTAGACACCCTGTTCGGCGAAGACCGCGGCTCCGGCGGCGAGCAGGCGTTCCCGGACCTCGGCACGCGGGATGCGCTGGGTGGGGGAAGCGTCGTCGCTCATCGGTTGCTGCTCCGACCTGTGGTGGTGGTCGTCGGGGGGAGCATCGTGGTGGAGACCTGCCGCGCCGCGCGTCTGATCCCGCGCGGCATCAGCGAAGCCCCCATCCCCACGTCTGCTCGGAACCGGCGCGTTCGGGTCGCGTCGGTGCTGTGCGGACAGCGTTCACCGGGATCATCCCCGGCAGAACTGCCAGGACGATACCCGGCGGTACTGATCGTACCGTCGCGGAGGCGCGGAAGACAGCCCCTCAGTCCTCGTGCTCTTCTCGGACACTGCCGGCACCGGTTCGACGGCCCGGCCGGCGGAGCAACCGGAGCGCGTCCGGCCGCAGGCTCCGACCCCGCCGGAGCAGCGAACCGAGGGTCGACTTCGGCTGCCAGTCACGGCCGTTGGGCAGGCCCCAGCCCCGGCGGACCGCTCCCCAGCGGAGCCCGAGCGACAGGGTGATCGCGAGCAGGATGCCGAGCGACGGCGACCCGAGCGCCGAGGCGATCACCATCACGGCCGACGCGGCGACGGCCACGGTGGCGTACAGCGCGTTCCCGCCGAACACCGCCGGCACCCGCCGCAGCAACAGGTCGCGCATGGCCCCGCCGCCGACCGCGGTGATGGTCCCCATGATGATCGCCGCGGGCCAGTCGAGCCCGGCGTCGTAGGTCCGCTGCACGCCGACCACGGCCCAGAACCCGATCACGGCGGCGTCGAGCACGGTGAACAGCCGGTCCCACGTCACCTCGGAGAACGACACGAGGAACGCGATCAGCGCCCCGGCGACGGCGACCGGCACGTACAGCGGGTCGACGAGCGCGACGGGTGGTCCGTTCTGCAGCAGGGTGTCGCGGAGGATCCCGCCGCCGAGTCCGGAAACGAACCCGACGACCAGGAACCCGAACAGGTCGAAGTCCATCGCGCGGGCGATGGAGCCGCCGAGCAGGGCGGACGCGAACACCCCGGCGAGGTCGAGCACGTTCGTGACCGACGCCAGGCCGTCGACGGACAGCAGGTTCATGAGAACCATCAAACATCACGTCGCACGGCTGGCGGGCCGTTCGGCGGTTAGGTTAGCCTCACCTTCGTCATGCTCGCCACTCTCGTCATCGGTCTCCGTGAAGGCCTCGAAGCCACGCTCACCGTCGGCATCATCGCCGCGTTCCTGCGTCGCAACCGCGTCCCGCTCGCCCCGATGTGGTCGGGCGTCGGGCTCGCGGTGCTGCTCAGCATCGCCGTCGGCTTCGGGTTGCAGGCCGTCGAGCAGGCGCTGCCGCAGGCCCAGCAGGAGGGCATGGAGGCGGTCATCGGCATCGTCGCCGTCGTCTTCGTCACGGGCATGATCGTCTGGATGCGCACGCACGCACGCACCCTGACTGCCGACCTCGAGGCCAGTGCGACCGCGGCACTCGGCCGGGGCACCGCCTGGGCACTCGCCGGCATGGCGTTCCTCGCCGTCCTGAAGGAGGGCTTCGAGACCTCGGTGTTCCTCCTCGCCACGTTCCAGGCGTCGTCGGACACCGGCCTCGCCGCCCTCGGGGCCGTGATCGGCATCGCGGCCGCGGTCGTCGTCGGCTTCGGCATCTACACCGGTGGCGTCCGCCTCGACCTGTCGCGGTTCTTCACCGGCACCGGGGTCTTCCTGGTCTTCGTCGCCGGCGGCCTGGTGCTGACCGTCCTCCGCCGCGCGCACGAGGCCGGCTGGATCGTCATCGGCCAGCAGCGCACCGTCGACCTGTCGTGGCTCGCCCCGAACGGTTCGGTGCAGGGCGCCCTGGTCACCGGCGTGCTCGGCATCCCGCCGGACCCGCGGGTCATCGAGGTGCTCGGCTGGTTCCTCTACGTCGTCCCGGTGCTGGCCCTGACCCTCTGGCCGCGCGCCTGGCGTCCGTCGCCGGAGCGCGTGCCCCGGGTACGCGCCGTCGTCGCCGGTGCACTCGCCGTGGCCGCAGCGGCGCTCGCGATCGCCGTGCCGACGGGCGGGGTGGACCTGCCCCGCACGACCGCGGTCAGCGGCGACGCCAGCTCCGTCTCCGCCAACGTCGACGGTGCGTCCGGCGTCCTGCGGGTGGCCGGCACCGGAACCGGCCAGGAGGCCCCGATCGCCCTGCCGACATCGGCCCACCGCCGCGTCACCCGCGCGGGCGTGACCGCCGACCGGTGGCGCGTCGTGCAGGCCGGCACCGGTGTGCAGGACGGGGCCGGCGATCAGGGGAGCGGTGCCGACCGTCCGTCGACGCTGACCCTGGACGACCTCGTCACCCTGTTCGGCCGCCTGCCCGTCGGGGTCTCCCCGTCGACGAACCCCGGTCCGTTCGCGGCCCGCTGGGCCGTGCGCGACACGGTGACCCTGTGGACGGTCCGCGGTGGGGTCCTGGACGCGACCCGCGACCAACGCGAGGTGCTGACGCTGAGCGGTGGGGGCCTCCCGTCCGCGCGCACCACGACCCTGGACCGCACCGTCTGGTCCGTCCCCGACGCCCGCGTCGAGCGGTCGGCCGCCTCGGTGGCCGCAGCGGACTCGCGATCAGCCGACCTGCTGCTCTGGAAGGCCTGGCTGCCGATCGCCCTCGGCACCGCGGCCGCCGTCCAGGCGCTGCTGGCCCTCCGTGACCGGCGTCGCCGGCGCCTCCCCACCATCCCCACCCCCGAACCCGTCCCCGCTCGTGGCCCTCCGGCCGCGGACCCTGCAAGGAGCACCGACCATGTCCTTCGGTAAGCCCGTCCGACCCCTGATCACCCTGGGCGCCCTCGGCGCCGTCACCGCCCTCGCACTCACCGGGTGCGCCGGTGGGTCCGCCGACGCAGGCGGCTCCGGCTCCGGCGACGACGCGAAGGTCTCCCGCGTCACCATCACGCTCACCAACGACGGGGAGGACGCCTGTGCGGTGTCCTCGACGAAGGTCCCGGCGGGCCCCGTCACCTTCACGGTGAAGAACGAGTCGTCGACCGCGATCACCGAGGTCGAGCTGCTGCAGGACCAGCGGATCCTCGGCGAGAAGGAGAACCTGGCGCCCGGCCTCGACGCCGTCCGCTTCACCGCGACGCTGACCGGCGGGGAGTACCAGGTGTACTGCCCCGGAGCCGAGACCGAGCTGACGGACTTCACCGTCACCGGCAAGGCCGCGTCGACCGCGAACAGCAGCGCCTCGACCCTGCTCCGCGACGGGGCGAAGGGCTACGCGACCTACGTCGACGGCCAGGTCACCGACATGGTCGCCGCGGTCCAGCAGCTGCAGAAGGACATCGACGCCGGCGACCTCGACGCGGCGAAGACCGACTACGCGAACGCCCGCCCGTTCTACGAGCACGTCGAGAGCGACGTCGACGGCTTCGTCAAGAAGGGGTTCAAGGCCACCGACAACGCCGGCAACCTCGACTACCTGATCGACATGCGCGCCTCGAACCTCGACCCGGCCGTCGGCTGGAGCGGGTTCCACGCCGTCGAGAAGGACCTGTTCCAGGCCGGGAAGATCACCGCTTCGACCAAGCAGACCGCCGCGGACCTGACCGAGGACGTGCAGCTGCTCGCGAAGCTCGTGCCGACCCTGGACTACAAGCCGGAGGACCTGGCGAACGGTGCCGCCGGCCTGCTCGAAGAGGTGCAGTCGAACAAGATCACCGGCGAGGAAGAGGCGTACAGCCACATCGACCTCGTCGACCTCGCCGCCAACGTCGAGGGTGCCCGTCAGGCCTTCGCGTACCTCAAGCCGGGGCTGACCAAGCTCGACCCGACCCTGACGAAGCAGATCGCGAAGCAGTTCGACGCCACGAACACGCTGATGGACGGCTACCGCGACGCCGACGACCTGGGCGGCTTCGCAAGCTGGGACGCCGCCACCAAGCAGTCCGACGCGAACACGATCTCGCAGCAGATCCAGGCGCTCCAGGACCCGCTGTCCCGCCTGGCCGAGAAGGTCGCGACCGCGTGACCGAGCCGGACGAGGCACCCCGGGCGAACGTCTCCCGCCGCGGACTGTTCGGCGCCGGCCTGGCGGTGGCCGGTGCCGGGGTCGGCGCGGCAGCGGGCGTCGGCGGCGCCACCGCGGCGACCGGCGTGAACCCGTTCACGGCGGCGACGAACGGCGACGAGTCGATCGACCTGTCGCAGAGCCAGCCGTTCTACGCCACCGCGGCACGGCAGCCACAGGGCGGGATCCGCACCACCCCGCAGCGCTACTGCGTCTACATGACGTTCGACCTGTCGACGACCGTCACGACCGAGTTGCAGGTGCTCCTCGCCCGGTGGTCGGCCGCGATCGCCCAGCTGCAGGCCGGCAAGACCGTCGGCAGCGTCGAACCGGCGCACGGCAACGGGGTCGGCGCCGACACGGGCGAGGCGCTCGACCTCGGGCCGGCGTCCCTGACCGTGACGGTGGGCCTCGGCCCCGGCGTCTTCGACGAGCGCTTCGGGCTGGCCGACCGGCGCCCGGCGTCGCTCGCCGACATCCCGACGCTGCCGAGCGACAACCTGCAGGAGGGGCTGAGCGGCGGTGACCTGTCCCTGCAGGCCTGCGCCGACGACCCCCAGGTGGCGTACCACGCGGTGCGCGACCTGGCACGGATGGCCCGCGGCACCGCGACCGTCCGCTGGACCGTGCTCGGCTTCGGCCGCGCGTCGGCGGGGCCGCACCAGAGCACGCCCCGCAACCTGATGGGGTTCAAGGACGGCACCCGGAACATCACGACCGACGCCGACCACGACCGGTTCGTCTGGCTCGACCGCGACGCCGGGTGGATGGCCGGGGGCAGCTACCAGGTGGTGCGGAAGATCCGGATGAACATCGAGACCTGGGACGCCGACGTCGTCAGCGACCAGCAGCGGGTGTTCGGGCGGACGAAGATCCAGGGCGCACCGCTCTCCGGCGGACAGGAACACACCACCCCGGACTTCCACGCGAAGGACGACGACGGTGCGACGAAGATCGACGCGACGTCGCACATCGCCCTCGCCGCCCACGAGGCGAACGGCGGCGTGAAGATCCTGCGGCGGCCGTACAACTACACCGACGGGCTCAACGAGTACGGCCAGCTCGACGCCGGGCTGCTCTTCATCGCCTACGTGAACGACCCGGACCACTTCACGCGGCTGCAGCGGAAGCTCGGCGCCTCGGACCGGCTGAACGAGTACGTCTCGCACATCGGGTCCGCGGTGTTCGCCGTCCCGCCGGCACCCCGCAAGGGCTCGTACATCGGCGAGCAGCTGTTCCACTGAGACGGGGAGTGGGCGCCCTCCGCCGTTTCCCTGGAGGCGGAGGACGCCCGCGTCGCGGAGTCTCGCCGAACGGAACCACCGTCGACTTGCTGAAAGCGACCCGGCACGACGCGTCGCGGTGCGACACTCCCGAGAGTACCCCGCGGATCCGCGGATCCGCAGCGATCGACCGGGATGGGACAGCAACCGTGACCGCCGGGGTGCGCGACGTTCGCGCCGGGCGTGTCCCGGGCCTCCTGACCGACGCGAACGGGCCGCCTCACCAGGGTGAGACGGCCCGTTCGCATCGTGTGCCCGCAGGCTCGCGGTCAGTCCGTCAGGACCGTCGCGCCACGTCGTGCGCGGTTGCGGCGGAGGACCACGAGTGCCGTGATCCCGGCGAGCAGGAGCAGGCCCGCCGCGATCGCCGGAGCGGTCAGGTCCGCACCCGTGTAAGCGAGGTCGCCACCGGCGCGCGGGTCGTCGACGGTCCCGCCGACGCCACCGATGCCGGCGTCGTCACCGTCACCCGCGCCGGGGCCGGGGGTGACCCCGCCGCCCGTGCCCGGGGTCGGGTCGACCGGGTCCGTCGGGTCCGTGGGGTCGGTCGGGTCCGTCGGGTCGACCGCTGCGGCCACCGGGATGGTCACGGCGAGGGTGATGGTCTGGCCCGGCAGGGTGACCACGAGCGGTGCGTCCGTCGTGGCGACGGGCTCGGCCACCGCGGCGAGCGAGACGGAGCCGGTGGTGCGGGCGGCGGCGCGTGCAGCCGGGGCCTCGATCTCGGGGACCGTGACGGTCAGGGTCGCGCGACCCTGCTCGTCGTTCTTGTCGGTGATCGTCGGGTCGATCGCGGCCGATGCCAGCTCCTTGCCGTCCGCGCTGACCGAGACGGTGCCGGCCTTCGCGGGGTCCTCGCTGCTGAACACGAGCGACGACAGGTCGAGCTCGATCTCGTCACCGGGCTGGAACCCACCGGCCGGGGTCGGCGTGACCGTGACGCCGACGGCGCGCTGGTCCTTCAGGGGTTCGACCTTCGGGTGGGCGAGGAAGTAGTCCACCTGGGCCTGCAGGTCGACCTGGCCGGAGTCGGCGACGTTCGTGCCGGTCGCGAAGGCGGCGAAGTTGTCGCCACCGGTCGACAGGAACGAGTTGACGGTCACCTTGAGGGTGTCGGTCAGCGCGATCGCCCCGCCGTCGAGGGTCATGCCGGTGATGCGCTCGCCGCGGCCCTTCGACGGGTCGTAGGTGTACGCGAAGCCGTCCGAGACGCCGAGCTTCAGGAACGGACGCTCGAGTCCGTCCGGCTGCCACTGCTGCTCGAGGGCGTTCTTGATCTGCTGGCCGGTCATGTCCTTCGTCACCAGGGTGTTGGCGAACGGCTGGACGAGCGCGGCTTCCTTGTAGGTGACGGTGCCGTCCGGGTCGCCGGCGCCGCTGGACGCGTAGACCATGTCGGTGCGGAGGCCGCCCGGGTTCATGAAGGCGATCTTCGAGCCGTTGCGGGCGGTGGCGCTGCGCTGGACCTCGGCGATGTAGTTGCCGAGCACGGACTCGCCACCGCGGTTCTCGGCCTTGCGGTCGGACTGCACGGCGCGACGCAGGTCACCCGTGATCTCGCCGAGCTTCTCGCTGCCCTTGACGTCGGCGACGGCCTTCGCGGCGGTCACGATACCGCTCACGGCGTTGACCGAGGTGGCGTCGACGGGCACCCGGGTCTCGGCGTTGACCGACTTGACCTCGGACGTGATCCCGGTGAGCTGCTTGTCAGCGTCCACCGTGAGCCGCAGGTGCCCGAAGGCGACGCCGTAGGAGCCGGCCTGGATCACCGGACGCTTCGTGCCGCCGGGGCCGGCGATGGAGTGGTCGTACGTCGCGTGGGTGTGCGCCGAGACGATTGCCGAGACCTTCGACGAGACGCCGGAGGTGATCTTGCCGAACGAACCGGTGCCGGTGGCGTCGGCGAGCGCGCTCGTGGTGGCGCCCTCGTGCACGAGCAGGACGAGCACGTCGGCCTCGCCGTTGTCGTCCTCGCCGTCGGTGAGCTGCTCGGCGTACCGGTTGACCTGGCTGACGATCGGCGCCATCGCGAGGCCCTCGACCCCGCCGGGGCTGACGAGTCCGGGGATGAGGTCCTCGGTGGTCGCGCCGATGAAGCCGACCTTGACGCCGCCCTTCTCCACGATGGAGTACGGCGTGAACGCGGGGTCGGTGGTGCCGGCCTTGACGATGTTCGCCGAGACGTACGGCCAGTCGGCACGGTCCTCGATTCGGCCGGTCAGGTCGCTCTGACCCTTGTCGAGCTCGTGGTTGCCGATCGCGCTCACGTCGAGGTCCATGGCGTTCAGGGCGTCGATCGTGGGGGAGTCCTGCTGGATGAGCGAGGTGAAGGTCGAGGCGCCCACGTTGTCGCCGACGCTGGCGAAGATCGTGTTGGGGTTGGCCTCGCGGTACGACTGCACGACGCCGGCGAGCTTCGCGGCGCCGGCGGCCTTGTCGGCGGCGGTGCCCTCGGACTCGATGCGACCGTGGAAGTCGTTGACGTCGATGATGTCGATCGTCGTGTCACCCTCGGCGGCGACGGCTGCGGACGGGACGGACAGTGCGACCAGGACCCCGGCGGTGGCGAGGGCCGCGCCGGCGCCGAGGCGTCGTCGGGTCGTCGCACCGGCGGTTCCGGTGGTGTGGGAAGTGTTCATCGCCGTCGAACCTACGAAGGCGCACAGGCGACTCGCCAGACCCCATCGCAAGTCGTCACACGACGTTCACACGGCCGTCCCCCCTCGCACCGCCCGACCCGGTTCAGTCGCGGCCGAGGGCGCCCTTCACCCGCTCGGTGACCTCGGTCGCCATCGCCTTGGCGGAGTCCTTCACGACGTCGAACTCGACCGGGTCGCCCTTCAGGAGGCTCTTCGCCGTGTTGATCGCGTACTCCTTCGTGATGTGCGGGGGCAGCGGCGGGACGCTCCGGCTGACGTAGGCGTCGATGAGGGTCACCCCCTGGTGGGCGAACGCCCGCTCGACCGCCGCCTCGACCTCGGAGTCCTCGTGCACCGCGATGCCCTGGAACCCGAGCAGCGTCGCGTACCCGGCGTAGTCGATCGACTCGACGTCCTGCGAGCCGCGCCACATCGGGTTGCCGTCCTCGGTGCGCATCTCCCACGACACCTGGCCGAGGTCGTCGTTGTGCATGACCACGATGACGAGCTGCTGGTTCGGCCAGGCCGCCAGGTACTTCTTCACGGTGATCAGCTCGTTCATGCCGAGCATCTGGAAGGCACCGTCGCCGATCGTGCACACCGCCGGACGGTCCGGGAACGCGAACTTCGCCGTCACCGCGTACGGCATGGCCGCGAGCATCGTCGCGAGCCGGCCGGACATGTCGCCGCGCATGCCCTCGCGCAGCCGGATGTGGTGGCCGTACCAGTCGGCGGTGGTGCCGGCGTCCGCGGTGACCGTGACCCCGTCGGGCAGCCGGTCGTTCACCGCCTGGATCACGCGGCGCGGGTTGACGCCGTCGGAGTACTCGACCTCGGACTGCGCGCGCATCTCCGACTCCCACTCGCGCATCTCGTGGGTGACCGTCTGCTGGAAGGACCTGTCGGACTTCTGCTCGAGCAGCGGGAGCACAGCGTCGAGCGTGGACCCGACGTCACCCCACAGGTTGAGCTCGGTCGGGTAGCGCAGTCCGAGCTGCTCCGGCTTGATGTCGACCTGGATGCCCCGGGCCTGCCCGGACTTCGGCATGTACTCGCCGTACGGGTAGTTCGTGCCGAGCAGCACGAGGGTGTCGCAGTCGCGGATCTGGTGCAGCGACGGCAGCGACCCGAGCAACCCGAGCTGCTGCGAGTGGTACGGCACGTCGGACGGGATCACGTCCTTGCCGCGGAGCGCCGTGATGATCCCCGCGCCCGCCTTCTCGGCCGCGGCGAGCACCTGGGCCGTCGCACCGCGCGCACCGGCGCCGACCAGGAACGTCACCTTCGACCCGGCGTTGATGATCTCCGCCATCTTCCGCACCTCGTCGGCGGGCGGCGTGATCCGGGTGGACGCGGGGACGTCGCTCGACCGCGAGGCCCAGTGCTCCAGCGGCGGTGCGTCGTACGTCATCGCCTGCACGTCGTGGGGCAGCACGACGACGGCCGGCTGCTTGCGGAGCGACGCCGTGCGGAACGCGGTGTCGAGCACCACGCCGACGGCTTCGGGAGTGGCCACCGTCTGCACGTAGCAGGCGACGTCGGCGAAGACGCGCTCCAGGTTCGACTCCTGCTGCGTGAACGAGCCCATCGCGGCGAGCCCCTGCTGACCGACGATCGCCACCACCGGCTGGTTGTCCATCTGCGCGTCGTACAGGCCGTTCAGCAGGTGGAAGGCGCCGGGACTCGACGTCGCGACGCACACCCCGACCTCGCCGGTGAACTTCGCGTGCGCGGTCGCCATCAGCGCCGCGATCTCCTCGTGCGTGGGCCGGACGTACTCCAGGCCGTCACCCTTCGACGCCGCCTTGCCGAGCGCGCCGTCGAAGGCGCCGATCCCGTCGCCGGGGTAGCCGAACACGCGGGAGACCCCCCACGCCTTGATGCGGTCGATGACGAAGTCGCTCACGGTCGTGCTCATGGCACCAGCGTGCGCGGGCGCGCACGGGTCCGTTCACAGGCTCTGGTCGGGAGGCCCGGATCACGTGACCGACGTCGGTCACGTGATCCGGGGCCTCCAGGCCAGTGCCCGTGGTCGCTACGGCTCCTGCGCGATCAGCGGACGGAGCGTGCGGTGCGCGATGCGCAGTCCCTCGAGCACCCTGTCGTCGGTGCCGCCCCAGAGCGGGTCCTCGTGCTCGACGCTCAGCGTGCCGTCGAAGCCCGCTTCGTAGAGGCGGTCGACGACGTGCGGCCAGTCCACCACACCGCGGCCGGGCACCCGGAACCGCCACCACCCCATGTCCCACGGGTCGTCGCCCTTGTCGACCTTGCCGAAGAACCCGTAGGCGTTGCGCCGCTCGGGGAACAGCTCGAGGTCCTTCGCCTGGGCGTGCACGATGTGCTCGGCGAACGGCAGGATCGTCTCGACCGGGTCGATCCCGATCCACGTCAGGTGCGACGGGTCCCAGTTCAGGCCGAAGCCCAGACCGGTCACCCAGCCCCAGAGCTCGGGGGAGTACGCGATGTTGCCGGGGTACCCGTCGGGGTGCCAGCCCTCCATCACGCAGTTCTCGATGATCAGCCGCACGCCGCGCTCGCCGGCGTAGTCGACGAGCTCGGGCAGGACCCGGTCGCCCTCGCGCATGTTCTCGCGGACGGACTTGGTGGTGTCACGGCCGATGAACGTGCCGACGTAGGGGATGCCGAGCGCCTGCGCGGTGTCGATCGCGTGCTTGAGGTGGGTCCGCACCGCGGCACGGCGCTCCGGGTCCTGGTGCAGGTTGTTCTCGTAGTACGCGAGCGCGGAGATCTCGAGGCCGGTGCGGTCGAGCAGGTCGCGGGTGGCCAGGGCGTCCTCGTCGGTGAACGTGGCGACCGGCAGGTGCGCCGCCTCGAAGTCCCGGCCGCCGGTGCCCGGCCAGACGGCGACCTCGAGCCGCTCGTAGCCCTGCTGCTGGGCGAACCCGGCGATCCGGTCGAGCGACCAGCCGGGCAGGCAGGCGGTCAGCATGCCGAGCTTCACCGGATCTCCCGCCACGTCGTCTCGGCCGCGCTGCCGATCACGGCCTCGATGATGTCGGCAGAGCGGGCGCCGTCCGCGAAGGTCGGCAGCCCGTCGGGAGCCACCCCGGTGCGGACCGCGGTGTAGGTGTCGGCGACGAAGGCCGCGAAGGCGTCGAGGTACCCCTGCGGGTGCCCGGCCGGGACGACCGCCAACCGGCGCTGGTCGGGGTACCCCTGCGACGGGTCGCGGACGACGATCTGTGCGCCGCGCTCGTTGCCGAACCAGGCGGACTCGGGCTGCTCCTGGTCGAAGGCCGCGCTGCCGCGCGTGCCGTCGACCTCGAACCACAGGCGGTTCTTGCGGCCGGAGGCGACCTGCGAGATCACGACGTTGCCGATGCGGCCCGTGGCGGTGCGGAACGTCGCGACCGCGGTGTCCTCGGTGGTGACCTCGGCGCGCTCGGCCGCGTCGGCCACCGGGTCCGGATCGGGGGAACCGGAGAACGACGGACCGGACGCCGCCGGCCGGGTCGGGTAGACGATGTCGGTCGCCGCGGACACCGAGGCGAAGCGCTCCCCCGTCACGAACTCGACCAGGTCGCACCAGTGCGACCCGATGTCGGCGAACGCGCGGGACAGCCCGCTCGAGGTCGGGTCGACCCGCCAGCTCGAGGCGTCCTCGTCGAGCATCCAGTCCTGCAGGTAGTGGCCGTGCACCGCGAGCAGCCGGCCGAGCTCCCCGTCGGCGATGCGCTCCCGGATCTCGCGGACCATCGGGTGGTACCGGTACACGAACGGCACCGTGGCCACGACACCGGCCTCGGCAGCGGCGGCGACGAGTTCAGCGGCCTGGGCGGGGTCGATCGCCAGGGGCTTCTCGCACACCACGTTGATGCCGGCCGCGATCACCGCGAGCGCCTGCGGGTGGTGCTGGTCGTTCGGGGTGCAGACGTGCACGACATCGGGGGCGTCGGCGATCACCTCGTCGAGGGAGGCGTAGCCGCGGGGCAGGTCGAGCTGCGCCGCCACCTGCTCCGATCGGGCGGCGTTCCGGCCGAGGACACCGAGCACCTCGGCACCGGAGGCCCGGGCCGCCCGGGCGTGGACCCCGGCGATCATGCCCGTCCCGACCACGGCGACACGGAGGCGTCGCCCTTCGTACCCACTGCTCATGGTGCTCCCTCGCGCCGGACTGACACCACCGTAGCGGCCCGGCCGTCCCCGGGGGACGGTGAGTACGGTCTGGTGCATGTCGAGCCTCCAGACCAGCCTGCTCATCCTCGGCGCCAGCGGCGACCTGTCCAAGCGCCTGCTCCTGCCCGGCCTCGCCACCCTGCTCCAGGTGAAGGACGACTGGGACGTCCAGCTCGTCGGGGCCGGTGTCGAGGACCTGTCCGACGCCGACTGGAAGGCGCAGGTGCGCGAGTCCTTCGAGAACGCGCAGGCGTCGAAGAACGAGGAGGACGAGGGCGCCTCGGGCGAGACGTCGCTGCCGGACCGACTGCAGGCCGTGGTCGACGCCTCGACCTACCGGAAGGCCGACGTCACGGACCCGGACGACCTGCGGGCACTGCTCGCCGCGTGCGACCACGACCCGGCGATCTACTTCGCACTGCCGCCGGCGGTCACCGAGAAGAGCTGCGAGCAGCTCGCCCACCTCGACCTGCCCGCCGGCACCCGCCTGGCGCTCGAGAAGCCGTTCGGCACCGACGCCGACAGCGCCTCGCACCTCAACGACCTGCTGCACTCGTTCATCCCCGAGGAGCGCATCCACCGCGTCGACCACTTCCTCGGCCGCTCCACCGTGCTCAACCTGCTCGGGCTGCGCTTCGCCAACCGCATCATCGAACCGCTGCTGTCGTCGCAGCACGTCGAGCGCGTCGACATCGTCTACGACGAGACCCTCGGGCTCGAGGGCCGGGCGCGCTACTACGACAAGGCCGGGGCGCTCACCGACATGATCCAGAGCCACCTGCTGCAGGTGATGGCCGTCGTCGCGATGGAGGCCCCCGCCTCGATCAAGGCCGACGACCTGCGCACCCAGAAGGAGCTCGTGCTGCGGGCCGTCCGGCCGTGGGGCGGCGACGTCGTCACCGCGGGCAAGCGCGCCCGGTACACCGCCGGCACCGTCGGGGACCGCCAGCTGCCGTCGTACGTCGACGAGGACGGCGTGGACCCGTCGCTCGGAACCGAGACCCTCGCCCAGCTCACCCTGGAGATCGCGAACTGGCGCTGGGCCGGCGTCCCGTTCACCCTGCGGTCCGGCAAGGCGCTCGCCGCGCAGCGCCGCGAGATCGTCATCACGTTCAAGGACTCCCCGCACGTGCCCGAGGGGCTCACCGGCACCGAGCTGCCCGACCGGCTGCGCATCTGGATCGCCCCGGACGAGATGCAGCTCGAGCTCAACGTCAACGGTGCCGGCGACCCGTACACGATCGACCACACGAGCCTCGAGGTGACCTTCAACCCCGGGCGCCTGAGTGCCTACGGCGAGGTGCTGGCCGGCGTGCTCGAGGGCGACGCCACGCTGTCGGTCCGCGGCGACAGCGCCGTGCAGGGCTGGAAGGTCGTCGGGCCGTTCCTCGACGCGTGGAAGGCCGGCAAGGCACCCCTCGACGAGTACGCCGCCGGGTCCGTCGGCCCCGACGGCTGGGACAACATCGAGGCCTGAGCCCGAGCGGCGGCGTAGCGTCGGGCGACGTGAACACCACCGACGACGTCCTGCAGACCGTTCCCGAACCCGCCGGCGCCGACATCCGTGTCGACGACGTCTCCTACGACCACGAGGGCACCGAACTGCTCGGTGTGCTCGCGAAGGACGCCGCGATCGCGGGCCGTCGTCCGGCCGTCCTCGTCGTGCACGACTGGCACGGCGTGAACGAGCACGTCGAGGCCCGGGTGACGATGCTCGCCCGACTCGGCTACGTCGCCTTCGGCGCGGACATCTACGGTGCGGGCATCCGCCCAGGTGACGACACCGCGGCCCAGGTCGCCGGCGGTTTCTACCGGGACCTGCCGCTGCTGCGGGCCCGCGCCACCGCCGGGCTCGAGCGACTGCTCGCCGACCCGGACGTCGATCCCGCCCGCGTCGTCGTGATGGGGTACTGCTTCGGCGGCTCGACCGCACTCGAACTCGCACGGACCGGGGCCGACCTGGTCGGTGCCGTGGCGTTCCACGGCGGCCTCATCGCACACGACCCCTCGGACGCCGCGGACGTCCGGGCGAAGCTGCTCGTCCTCACCGGGGGCGCAGACCCCGTCGTGCCGGACGAGGCCGTGCACGCGTGGCAGGACGAGATGCGGGCTGCGCCGGACGTCGACTGGCAGGTCGTGACGTACTCCGGCGCGATGCACGCGTTCGCGGTGCCCGGCACCGACGCCCCGGACCACGGCGCGCAGTACCAGGAGCGTGCCGACCGCCGATCGTGGCAGGCGCTCCGGGTGTTCCTGGCCGAGGTGTTCGACGAGGAGCCCGCGGCGCTGTGACGGTGCGGCCGTCGGAGACCGCTCGCGACACGCCGAGCACGGGGGCCGGAGCGCCTCGATTGGCGCCCGGGCCGCACCTGTTGTAGAGTCTTCCACGGCCGCAAGGCCACGCGCTCGTAGCTCAATGGATAGAGCATCTGACTACGGATCAGAAGGTTGGGGGTTCGAGTCCCTTCGAGCGCACAGGCAAGCAGAACGACGAAGGGCCCCGGTGGATTCCACCGGGGCCCTTCGTCGTTGCACGGCTGCGGGTCCGGGCACGTGCGTCGCGTCACGTCCGTGCGACTCCGTTCCTGCTCACGAAGTGGCGGGGGAGTACGGTTCCGCGGCCGCGGCGACCTCCGACGCACCGGCGATGCCGAAGGACGTGAAGAGCGGTGCCACAGCGCCCTGCGCTGCGCCGAGCTGGGCGCGTCCGGTGAAGCGCTCGGTCCCGCACGACCGACGGGATGCCCGTGGCGGTGTCGCCACGGGCCTCCCGTCCGATCTGTCGGTGCGTCGACTACGCGACGGTCGCGCGCGCCTCGGCCAGCGACGGGTAGTCGGTGTAGCCCTCGGCGGTCGCGCCGTAGAAGAGCTCCGGACGGGGCTCGTTGAGCTCGGCGTCGTGCTCCCAGCGGTGCGCGAGGTCCGGGTTGGCGATCGCGGCGCGGCCCACGGCGACGGCGTCGGCGTGGCCCCCCTCGACGATCGCGATGGCCTCGTCGCGGGTGGTGAGCGACGAGAAGCCCGAGTTCACGATGAACGGCGCGGCCGCGGTGCGGCGGACGTGCTGCACCAGGTCGCCGGTCGGCTCGGCGTGCAGGACGTCCACGAAGGCGAGCCCCAGCGGCGCGAGGCCCTCGGCGACGGCGGTGTAGGTGGCGCGGACGTCGTCGGCGTCGTCCTCGATGACGCCCTGGATCCCGTGCTCGGGCGACAGGCGGATGCCGGTGCGGTCGGCGCCGATGGCCTCGGCGATGGCGGTGGTGACCTCGATCGCGAAGCGCGCGCGGTTCTCGGGGGAGCCGCCGTACTGGTCGGTGCGGGTGTTCGACACCGGCGACATGAACTCGTGCACCAGGTAGCCGTTGGCGCCGTGGACCTCGACACCGTCGAGCCCGGCGGCGATCGCGTTGCGGGCGGCCTGCACGAAGCCCTGCACCGCCTCCTGCACCTCGGCGGTGGTCAGTTCGTGCGGGACGGGCATGTCGGCCTTCGAGCCGTCGGCCAGGTGCGTCTGCCCGGGGGCGGCGATGGCGGACGGGGCGACGATGCGCGGGGTCTGCGAGATGTCGGTGTGCGAGACGCGGCCGCCGTGCATGAGCTGCATGACGATCGTGCCGCCGGCGGCGTGCACGGCGTCGGTCACGCGGCGCCAGCCGGCGATCTGGTCGTCGGTCTCGATGCCGGGCTGCCCCGGGTAGGAGCGGCCCTCCTGCACGGGCCAGGTGCCCTCGGTGATGATCATGCCGAGGCCGGCGCGCTGTCGGTAGTGCTCGACGAGCAGGTCGTTCGGGACGCCGTGCTCGCCGGCGCGGGTGCGCGTGAGCGGGGCCATGACGACGCGGTTCGACAGGGACAGGGCGCCGATGGAGGCGGGTTCGAAGAGCTTCACCTCAGGGCGAACGACGAGTTGTCCGATGCAATTCCACCTCGGAGCACTTCTTCAGGCAGTGCGGTCAGTCGCGCGGGCACACCAGCGTCGACGAACGGACCTGGCCCTCGGGCCGGATCACCTGGTGCTGGGAGAGGGGCTTGCCGCACAGGGGGCACCCCCGGTCGATCGTCCGGTCGTCGATGCCCTCGGGGCGACCGGCGCCGATCTGCGAGGGGCCCATCTTGTCGATGAGCGTCGTGTTCCACCGTTCGTACCACTGGCCGAAGCGTCCCACGGTGCATCCTTTCGTTCGTGCACAAACCATTATGGCACCGATGGCCACGGATCACACCTGGTCGACGCGCTCCAGTAGCTCGGTCAGCTCGTCCTTCAGGGACTCGAGCCGGGCGAGTGGCCACCCGAGCCGGTCGGCGACGGCGAGCGGGACCGCCTGGGCCCGGTCGCGCAGGGCGTGCCCGGCAGTCGTCAGGGAGACCTCGAGCTGGCGTTCGTCGGCGGTGCTGCGGGTGCGGCGGACGTAGCCGGAGGCCTCGAGCCGCTTGAGCAGCGGACTCAGCGTCGCGGAATCGAGTCGCAGTTCGCCGGCGATCTCGCGTACCGACCGCGGGTCCCGCTCCCACAGGGCGAGCATGACGAGGTACTGCGGGTGCGTCAGGCCCATCGGGTCGAGCAGGTCGCGGTACAGCCCGATGACGCTGCGGCTCGTCGCCGCGAGTGCGAAGCAGAGCTGCCGGTCGAGCGCGAGCGGGTCCGGTGCGGTCTGGGTCATGCGCCCCAGGGTACTTCGTTCGTGCACGAAGTGGTGTGCGCCGAGTGGGTGCGACGCTTCGATGCGTGTGCATCTTCCGACATTCCACCGGTCGATCGACGCGTGGAACGTCGGAACATGCGCGCGTATGTGGGAGGGGCACCGCCCCGGGGGTGGGCGCAACGGCCTGGAGGCCCGGTGCCGGTCTCGTGGACCGGCACCGGGCCTCCAGGGTGGTGGCGCTGGTGCGTCGACTACGCGCGGTGCGCGGGCGGGTGCCCCGAGTCGTGCGTGGTCGCGTCCGGCTCCACGGGGAGCGCGTGGGTGCCGGTGTGCGTGTCCTCGTGGCCGGCGACCGGGTGGGTGCGCTCGAGCTTCGCGCCCTCCACGTCGACGTCGGGCACGATGCGGTCGAGCCACTTCGGGAACCACCAGGCGCTCTTGCCGAGCAGGTGCATCGCCGACGGGATGAGCAGCATGCGGACGACGAAGGCGTCGATCAGCACACCGAACGCCAGCCCGAAGCCGATCGGCTTGATGGTGGACGAGTCCGAGAAGATGAAGCCCGCGAACACGGAGATCATGATGATCGCCGCCGCCGTGACCACCGCGCGACCCGCGTGCAGACCGCGCTGGACGGCCACCTTCGCGCTCGCACCGTGGGCGTAGGCCTCACGCATGCCGGACACCAGGAACAGCTGGTAGTCCATCGCCAGACCGAACAGGATCCCGATCTCGATGATGGGCAGGAAGCTCAGGATCGGTGCCGGGTCGTGCACCCCGAAGACCGAGCCGAGCCAGCCGAACTGGTAGATCGCGGTCAGACCACCGAACGAGGCCAGGACGGACAGGATGAACCCGGCGGTGGCGGTGATCGGCACGAGGAACGACCGGAACACGATGATCAGGATGATCAGCGACAACCCGACGACCACCACGAGGTAGAGCGGCAGCACGTTCGAGAGCTTCTCGGACACGTCGATGTTCGCCGACGCGTTGCCGGCGACGCCGAGGGTGACCTTGCCGTCGTCGGCGGAGACGGTCTGCTCGCGCAGGTCCTTCACGACGTTCTCGGTGGAGACGCTGTCCGGGCCGCCGGCGGGCTTCACCTGGAACGCGATGATGTCGCGGTCCTTCGAGGCGCCGATGGGCAGTACGGCCTTGACGTCGTCGTTCTTCGCGATCGCCTGGCCGATGGTGACCTCGGTCGCGGTGACGTCGCTCTTGCTGATCGACTCCGGCAGGGTCGCCACGACGAGCAGCGGGCCGTTCTGGCCGGCGCCGAACTCCTTCTCGAGCGTCTTGTAGGCCTTGTACTGGCTCGACTCGACGGCCTCGGACGAACCGCTCGGCAGGCCGAGGCGCATCTGCGTCGCGGGCAGGGCGATGGTGCCGAGCACCGCGACACCGAGGACGAGCGTGATGACCGCGCGCCAGCTCGACATCGGCTTGTTCGGGATCCGCGTGGAGTCGGTGTTGCCGATCTTCGCGCGCTCCTTCTTCCGCAGGATCCGCATGCCGATGAGCGACAGCAGGGCCGGGGTGAACGAGGTCGCGATGAGGATCGCGAAGAGCACCGCGACAGCACCGACCGTGCCCATCAGGCCGAGGAACGGGATGCCGGTGATGTTCAGCGCGAGCAGCGCGACGATGACCGTCGCACCGGCGAACACCACGGCGTTGCCCGAGGTGCCGTTCGCGAGCCCGATCGACTCGTGCACCTGCATGCCCTGCTTCAGCTGGGTGCGGTGCCGGTTCAGGATGAACAGCGAGTAGTCGA
The DNA here is from genome assembly GCF_003234595.1 of Curtobacterium sp. MCPF17_051. Lineage (NCBI taxonomy): Bacteria > Bacillati > Actinomycetota > Actinomycetes > Micrococcales > Microbacteriaceae > Curtobacterium > Curtobacterium sp. MCPF17_051. Next base: position 96,385 of record NZ_QKSE01000015.1, read on the forward strand.
TGCCGACCGCCAGGCCCAGCATCACCCCCAGCACCGGCGTGACCGAGATGAACTCGACGACGCTCGAGAACGACAGGGCGGTGAGCGAGGCGACGCCGACGCCGAGGACAGCGCTGACGAGCGGGACCGCGGCGCCGATGACCGTGCGGAGCATCAGGAGCAGCACGATCGCGGCGATGATGACACCGCCGATCTCACCCGGGCCGAGGATCGACGGCACACCCTGCGCGATGTCGTTCGAGACGTACACGTTGACGCCCTCGATGTCGGCCGACTCGGCGTCGTCCGCGATGGCGGTCTTCGTGTCCGCGGGGACCTCGTAGGTCGACTTCGTGAACTGCACGGTGCCGATCGCTGCGCTGCCGTTGTCCGACACGAAGCGGATGTCCTTCGACAGGTCGAGCAGGTCCGAGCCCTGTTCGAGCTCCTGCTCGTTGTCGTCGAGCTTCTGCTTGTTCGTGTCGATCGTCTTCTGGGCGTCGGCGAGCTGCTGCTCACCGGCGTCGATCTGGGCCTGCTGGGCGTCGATCTGCGCCTGCGCCTGCTGGAGCTGGGCGGCCGCAGCCTGGGCCTGGGCAGCGGGGACCGCTGCGCCGCCGGCTGCCTGCGCCTGGGCCTTCTGCGCGTCGAGCTTCGCCTGGGCATCCGCGATCTGCTGCTTGCCGGACTCGAGCTGCGTCTTCTGCGCGTCGAGCTGCTGCTGGCCGGTCTCGATCTCCGCGCGACCGGACTCGATCTGGTCACGCCCGTCGACGATCTTCTGCCGCTGGTCGTCGAGCTGCTGCTGGGTGTCGAAGCCGCTCGTCGTGCCCTTGACGCCGTCGAGCTCCTCGAGGCCGGTCAGGAAGTCGTCGATCTCGGACTGCTGCGACGACGAGAACGCCTTGCCGTCCTTCGTCTCGAAGACGATCGTGCCGTTGCCGCCGTTCGCCGACGGGAACTTGTCGGCGAGCTGGTCCTGCACCTGACTGGTCTTGGTGTTCGGGATCGTGATCGACGACGAGATCGTGCCGGCGAAGAGCGTGTACGTGACGCCCGCGACGGCCATGATCGCGACCCAGGTGATGATCACGAGCCAGTGGCGTCGTGCGGAGAACCGTCCGAGACGGTAGAGGAGACCGGCCATGCGGTTGCCTGCGGTCCTTTCGTGTCAGGTGCTGGTGGTGCGGGGTGCGCCGGTGGACCCCTGGGGGATGAGGAGGCGGGGCGGTGTCAGTCGTCGGCCATGTAGCCGCTGCGGACACTGTGCACGAGTCGTGCGAGCAGGTCGTCCCACGCGTCGAGCGCCGGTTGGTCGAGCTCGGGGCCGGACGTCGCCAGCCAGTGCTCCGCGATGACGACGATGCCGCTCATGAGCGACTCGACGAGCAGCGCGGCGTCGAGGGGGTCGGCGGCCGGGTAGCGCCGGGCGACCTCGTGCCGGAGTCGTTCGGTCACACGCGAGAACGCCGTCTGGGTCAGGACCGCGGCCTTCGGGTCGTCCTTGCCGGGGTCGCCGAGGATCCGGTACATGCTGGCGATCGCCGGAGCCAGGTCGGCGCCGCGGGCTGCGGACTCGAGCTCGTCGAACATCGACGCCCGGCTGCCGTCGCCCACCGGGGTTCGGGCCATGTCGGCGAGGAACCGGTCGATGATGACGGACAGCTCCTGTTCGCACACGGCCAGCAGGACCTCGTCGAGCGAGGCGAAGTGGTTGAAGACGGTGCGCCGGGCGATGTCGGCCCGGGCGGCGAGGTCGTCCACGCTGAAGTCGCGGCCGCCGCGCTCGTCGATCAGGTCGCGAGCGGCCTGCAGGATCGCCGCACGGTGCTTTGCCTTGAGGGCAGCACGGCGGTCGGTCGCGATGGTCACGAGATCGAACACTAGGTGCATCGATGCACTCGGTGCAACGAGGTTGAGTGCATCCCCAGGTTCGTCCCCCGGTGCGGAACGCCCGTGCTGCACCGTTGTTCTGTCGGAGGTGTCGGGTGCCAGACTGGACGGACGAACCGCCGCGTCACCGCCCGCGGATCCGCCGCCGTACGAAGGAGTACCCGATGCCCGTCCGCCTGTCCCCGGAGACCCTCGACGAGATCGCCGCGAGCGGTGTCGCCGTGCCCACCTACGACCGCGACGGCATCACCGCCGGCATCGTCCACTTCGGCGTCGGCGGGTTCCACCGCGCGCACCAGGCGATGGTGATCGACCGGCTCCTGCAGCGTGGCGAAGCCCGCGAGTACGGCATCTGCGGCGTCGGCGTGCTCGAGCAGGACCGCCGGATGGCGACCGCGATGGCCGAGCAGGGCGGCCTGTACACGCTCGTCCTCAAGCACCCGGATGGCACCCGCGAGTCCCGTGTCATCGGCAGCATCGTCGAGTACCTGCTCGCCGTCGACGACCCGTACGCCGTCGTCGAGAAGATGGCGCACCCGGACACCAGGATCGTCAGCCTGACCATCACCGAGGGTGGCTACAACTTCGACCACGTCACCGGCGAGTTCGTCGCCGACGAGCCCGGCGTCGCGGCCGACCTGCGCGGCGACGGCCCGCCCCGCACGGTGTTCGGCCTGGTGGTCGAGGCGCTGCGTCGCCGACGGGACCGCGGCCTCGACCCGTTCACCGTGATGTCCTGCGACAACATCCAGGGCAACGGGCACGTCGCGCGGTCGATGTTCACCGCCTACGCCCGGCTGCAGGACCCGGCCTTCGCGGACTGGATGGACGAGCACGTGGCGTTCCCGAACTCGATGGTCGACCGCATCACCCCGGTCACCGCCGACGAGGACCGCGCCTGGGTCCGCGACGAGCTCGGCATCGACGACGCCTGGCCCGTCGTCGCCGAACCGTTCTTCCAGTGGGTGCTCGAGGACGACCACCCCGCCGGCCGCCCGCCCTACGAGGATGCCGACGTCCAGCTCGTCGACGACGTCGAGCCGTACGAACTCATGAAGCTCCGGCTGCTCAACGCCAGCCACCAGGGGCTCTGCTACTTCGGGTACCTGTCCGGGTACCGCTACGCGCACGAGGCCACGCAGGACCCGGCGATCGCGACCTTCCTGCGCCGCTACATGGACGAAGAGGGATCACCGACGCTGCACCCGGTCCCCGGCATCGACCTGGAGGACTACAAGTCGACCCTGATCGAGCGCTTCCAGAACCCCGAGGTGCGCGACACCCTCGCCCGGCTCTGCGCCGAGTCGAGCGACCGGATCCCGAAGTGGCTGCTCCCCGTCGTGCGCGAGAACCTGGCCACCGGTCGGCCCGTCACACTGTCCGCCGGCATCGTCGCGTCGTGGGCCCGCTACGACGAGGGCACCGACGAGGCCGGTGAACCCATCGAGATCGTCGACCGGCTCGCCGAGCCCCTGCACCGCGTCGCCCTGACCCAGCGCGAGGACCGCCTCGCCTTCATCGCGAACCGACAGGTCTTCGGCGACCTGGTCGACGACGAACGGTTCGTCGCCGCGTACCGGGACGCCCTGGACGGGCTCATCGCGGACGGCGCGCACGCCACCGTTACGCGCCTGTCGCGGTCCTGAGACGCGACCGAAAGGCGGACGGGAGGCCCGTGGCGGCGCCGCCACGGGCCTCCCGTCCACCTGCTGCCCGCGTGACGGGCGTGGGACGGCGGTTCGTGTCCGCGCGCTGACGGTTCCGGTTCGCGAACCCCGAGGATCGTGAACCAGAACCGTCAGCCGCTCACTGCGCGACGTCGTCCCACGGCACCGGGGTGGTCTCGCCCGTCTCCCAGTCGCGGCGCAGCACGCCGTAGCCGACCGACCCGACGGCCGGGCCGCCGTCGACGGGCCACGCCTCGCGGTAGTGGGCCTCCTGCGCCCGCTCAGCGGAGTTGCACGATCGTCGGGCAGGCTCGGGGCGTGCGAGGTGGGACGAAGACGACGACCACGGCCCTGACGGCCCTGGTGCTGGGCGGGCTGGTGGGGTGCTCCGGCGGCCCGGGTGGGGCGTCGACCGGGCCGCCGTCGTCCGCGGCGGCTTCGGCGTCGACTTCTGCGTCCGCTTCTGGTTCAGCGGCGCCGTCGACCGACCCGGCCACTGCCCGGGCCTTCGCGGCGCTGGAACGGCGGTACGACGCACGGCTCGGGATCGCCGCCGTCGACACCGGGGACGGTCGGACGATCGCGCACCGTGCGGGGGAGCGGTTCGCGTTCGCGTCGACGATCAAGGTGTTCATCGCGGCGGCGGTCCTCGACGCCTCGTCCGACGCCGACCTGGCGGCCGTCGTGCACTACGACCGCGGCGACCTGCTCGAGTACGCGCCCGTGACGAGCGAGCACGTCGACACCGGGATGACGGTGCGCGAGCTCATCGACGCTGCGCTCCGCTCCAGCGACAACACCGCGGCGAACCTGCTGGTGGAGCGGCTTCGCGGGCCGGACGCCGTCGAGCGGTGGCTCCGTGGCGTCGGGGACCGGACGACGCATGTCGACCGGGTCGAACCCGACCTGAACGAGGCGACCCCGGGCGACCGGCGGGACACGACGACGCCGGAGCGGTTCGCGGCGGACCTCCGGACCGTGCTGCTCGGGGACGCCCTCGACGCCGCCGACCGGCGGGTGCTCCGCGAGGCGATGCTCGGCAACACGACCGGCGACGCGACGATCCGTGCCGGGGTGGACCCGTCGTGGCGGGTCGCCGACAAGACCGGCACGGCGTCCTACGGGGTGCGGAACGACATCGCGATCGTGACGCCGCCGGGCCGGGCACCCATCGTGCTCGTGGTGATGACGAGCCGGGCCGATCCCGACGCGGAGCCGTCGGACGCCCTCGTCGCAGCGGCGACCCGGGCCGCGGTGGCCGGACTGGACGACTGACGTCCCGCGCGTTGCGGGACTAGCGGAGCGTCGTCGCCCAGCGCCCGATGGCGTCGTACGCCCGTTCCCGCACCTCCGGCGCGGACAGCACCACGTCGTGCAGGGCACCTTCGAGTCGGCGGACCGTGACCTCCTCGCCGAGGGAGAGCGAGCGGTGCGCCACCGTGTCGACGTTCAGTGCCACGTCGGCGCGCGCCATCCCGGGGTCCCACCGCGGCTGGAGCATGCTCTTGTCGCTCAGCATCACCAGGGTCGGGACCCCGATGCCGAGGCCCTTCTCGACCTGTGCCTGGCCGTCGAAGACCGCGGCGAGCCACCCGGGGTGCAGGGGGAAGCCGCGCTCCGGCCGCCACTTCTGCTCGTAGGTCCACGAACCCTCGCCCTCGGCCGAGACGGTGCGGGTGTAGAAGCCGGGGTCGACGGCGGGCATGGGAGCGAGGGGGTTCCGACGGGCACCGAGCTTGATGACCGGTGCGACGATGGCCCGGCCGACCGCGGTGGCCTGGAACTCGAGCCAGGGGCTGTTCAGCACGAGGCCGTGCACGAGCTCCGGGTGCCGGGCGGTCCAGAGTGACAGGGTCAGGCCGCCGGTGGAGTGGCCCATCGGGACGAGCCGGCGGCGGTCCGAGCCGGGGTGCTCGGCCGAGATCGCGTCGAGCGCTGCGGCGATGTCCTCGTCGTACACCGCCAGGTCGTCGACCATGCCCGGGGTCTGGTGGGGGCGCAGGCTCCGACCGTACTTCCGCAGGTCCAGCGCGTGGAACCGGGCGCCGAGCCGCTCGAGGCGTTCGGCGAGCTCGACCTGGAAGAAGTAGTCCGACCAGCCGTGCACGTAGAGCACGTCGACCCCGTGCAGGGGCCCGCGACCGTGCAGCAGCAGGTCCGTCGGGGTGTGCCGGCGGCGGACCAGGGTGGCGACGACGGGGCCCTCGGAGTCGGTGCCGAGCGGCAGTTCGAGCCGTTCGTACGGTGCTCCGAGCACGTCCTCGTGCCACCCCTGGTCCGTCATGCGCCGAGCGTATCCGGCGCTGCTGCGGGTGGTGCTGGTGCGGCGGGGTCGTTCGGCGGTCACCCGGCCAGGACCACGACCTTGCCGCTGATCCGTCCCGCTGCCGCCTCGGCGTGCAGCGACGGCAGTTCCGTCAGCGGGATGCGCCGGGTGACCTCGACCGTGAGCGCCCCGGCGTCGACCAGGGACACCAGCTCCGCCAGGCGTTCTCGGTTGCGCAGGACGAACACCGTCGCCGCCCGGACCCCGCGGGACTCGTCGCCCGGTGTGGCCATGAACGCCGTGGTGCTGACGACCGCGCCGCCGTCGCGCACGACGTCGACCAGTGCCGCGAAGTCCTGCGGGTCGATCGGGGCGAGGTTGAGCAGCACGTCGACCGGCTCCGTCACGGCGGCGCGGACGTCGGTGGTGGTGTGGTCGATCACCTCGTGGGCGCCGGCCGCCCGGACGGCCTCGATGCTGCGCGGGCTCGCCGTCGCGATGACGTGGACCCCGGCGCGGACGGCGAGCTGGATCGCGTACTTCCCGACGACACCGCCGGCGCCCATCACGAGGACCCGCTGGCCCGCCTCGAGCCGACCGTCGTCGAACAGGGCCTGCCACGCGGTGAGTGCCACCGAGGGCAGTGCCGCCGCGTCGGCCAGCGGGATGCTCGTCGGTGCGGCGACCACCGCGTCCGCCGGGGCGATGACGTACTCGGCCGCCCCGCCGTCGAGTTCCATCGGCAGGAACGCGATGACGGCGTCCCCGATCGCGATCCCCTCGACACCGTCGCCGAGCGCATCGACGGTGCCGGACACGTCGTAGCCGGGGACGTGCGGCAGCTGGACCGGGATCGGCAGGAACCCGCCCCGCATCCCGTTGTCCGCCGCGTTGAACGCCGAGGCGGCGACGCGGAGTCGCACCTGCCCGGCACCCGGGGTGGGCTGCTCGACGTCCTCGGTGCGGAGCACCTCGGGACCGCCGACCTCGTGGAACCGTACTGCCTGCATGATCGTGCCCTTCGTCGGTGTTGCTCGTTGTGCTTCGAGTTCGAAGCAACTGACGATGACGCTAGCACTGCTTCGAACTCGAAGCAACAGGTAGGATGGGTTCCGTGACGGATGCGCCGAACTCCCTGACCCCGACGCAGCTCGGGGCGTACTTCGCCTTCACCGAGGTGAGCAGCCTGCTGCGCCACGCGGTCGAGCGGCAGCTGCGCGACGTGGGCGGCCTGAGCTACGTGCAGTTCCAGCTGCTCGCCCGGCTCGGTGACGCACGGGGCGGGCAGCAGCGCATGACCGACCTCGCCGACGGGGTCGTCTACAGCCGCAGCGGGTTGACGTACCAGGCGCAACTGCTCGAGCAGCGTGGGCTGGTCACCCGCGGGCCCTCGCCCGACGACGAACGCAGCACGGTCGTGACGATCACCCGGGGCGGTCGTGACGTCCTCGCAGCCGTCTTCCCCGGTCACATCGAGGCGCTGCACACCCTGCTGTTCGCGTCGATGTCGGACGCGGACGTCGACGACCTCGCGCGGATCCTCGGGGGAGCGGCGGAGCACCTGCGCGCGAACCCACCACGGTCCGCGGGCGCGCGGCGGCGCAGCTGACGGAACGCTTGCGCTGCGCCGTCGCGCCAGCCGGGGCTCGCGGTCTAGCTGCGGGGTGCCCGCACCAGGAACAGCGTGACGGCGCCGAGGACGACCGCGGCGACGATGAGCGCCCAGGCGAGCACGATGACCGGCCCGTCCCAGGGGGTGAAGAGCAGTCCGACCCCGATCACCAGGGCCACGGCGGCGCCGATGAGGGCGAGGCGATGCGGTCGTACCGGAGCGGTGCGTGTCACAGCGCCCACGGTACGCGCGCCGGGCTGGCAGTGCGGCGTCGAGCGGGCACGCCGGTCACACGGTCGTGCGCATCACCCACCGCCACTTCGCGATGCGGCGGTCGCGCACGAACCCGAACTGCGTGAACAGTTCTTCCGGTCCGGTGTGCAGGTAGGCCCCGCGCTGCGGCTTCCGCTCGACCGTCTGCTCCGGGTAGGCCTCGACCGTCCCGCCGCCCGCCCGTCGGATCTGGTCGAGCGCGGTCGTGACCGCGGCGCGTGCGACCCCCTGGCCGCGGTGTCGGGACTCGACGAACACGCAGCCGATCCGCCAGTCCGGCGAGGTGCCGGCCTCGCGGGCGTAGGCACCGGGGTTCAGGATCGTCGGCAGCTCGACCGGCCGCCCGAACTGGCACCAGCCGACCGCCGTGCCGTCGGCGTAGACGAGCACCTGGTGGTTCGTGCCGTTCCGCACGTGTCGGTGCTTCGCCTCCTGGTGGGACACCGTCGGGTCGGGCGTCCCGCGTGGGCCGTCCGGGTGGAAACCGATGCACCAGCACCCGCCCCACACGCCGTTGCTGCGGGTCACGAGCGCGGCGAAGTCGGGCCACGTCTCCTCGGTGAGCATCGCCGTCGAGTACTCCATGGGCCGATGATCCTCCGGTCCGGGTGATCCCGCCACCGGAACGGAACCACGAACGGCCTGGAGGCGCGGTGCCAGCTGGCACCGCGCCTCCAGGCCGCCGTGGGTGTGGGTCCTAGGACAGCTTCTTGCTGTCCTCGAGCCACCCCGCGAGCTTGGTCATGTAGTCGGCCTGCGACGCGTAGTCGAGGGCCGGGAACGTCCAGCTGTGGACCTGGCCCGCCTCGAGTGCGGCGTTGTCGGCGAAGGTCGGCTGCTTCTCCAGATCGGCGACCTGGTAGCCCTGCTGCGACAGCAGCAGCACGTCACCGGTGATCTGGCCGGCGTTCTCCCACGAGTAGATGCCCCAGTAGAAGCCCTCGGGCTTCGGGTTGACGAAGTCGACCCCGTACGACGCGTACATCTGCAGCGACGGCTCGTCGGTCGGGCGGGTGACGTAGGCGCCGTCACCGTCGGCGTACATCGAGACGACCGACAGGTCCTTCTCCTTCGAGACCTTCTCGAGCTCGTCGGCCGCGGTGTCGAAGCGCTCCTCGGCGGCGTCGACCGTCGACTCCTTCGCGCCGAGGGACTCGGACAGTTCCGCGATCGTCTCGATGACGTCCTCGCCCTTGCCGCCCCACTTCACCTGGACGACGGGCGCGATGGCCTCGATCTGCTTCTCCTGCGCCGTGTCCTTGAAGCCGTAGCCGGGCTGCTTCGTGTCGAGCGTGCCCTTGGCGTCGGTCGGGTAGACCGAGGTGACGACGAGGTCGGGCTTGAGCGCGGCGAGCTGCTCGAGGTCGATGTCGCCGTAGGCGGTGCCGAGCTGCGTGATGCCGTCGGTGTCCAGGCCCTCGAAGCGGGCGTCCTTCGCCATCGTCAGCTGCCCGAAGGTGCCGACGGGCTTCAGGCCGTACTCGATGAACGACAGGGCGATGTCGTTCAGCACGACGACACGCTTCGGCGTGTGGTCGACCTTCACGGTGGCGCCCGTGGCGTCCTCGTAGGACCACGCCTTCGACGCGGCGGTGCCGCCGTCGGAGTCGGAGTCGTTCGAGTTGCCGGTGCTCGAGCAGCCGGTCAGGAGGAGTGCCGAGACGGTCACGGAGGTCAGGAGGGCGGCGCGCAGGTGGCCACGTCGGGAGGTCTTCACGTTAGGAGAGGCTAACCTAAGTTCGCGGCACTCGCCAGCACGTCTTCGGTTTTCGTCGAGACCGTGTGCTCGGTCGGGGCACTCGGGACCGTGTGCTCGGTCGGGGCACTCGGGACGGGGTCGTGCTCGTCCGCCTCGGGCACGATCATCGGTGCACCGGTCACCGGGTCGGGGAACACCCGGGCGTGCAGGCCGAACGCGTGCTCGAGCAGTGCCGGGGTGAGGACGTCGTGGGGTGTGCCGTCGGCGACGACCCCGCCGTCGTGCAGCACCACGAGCCGGTCCGAGTACCGCGCCGCGAGCGACAGGTCGTGCAGCACCATCACGATCGTCGAACCCTGCTCGCGGTTCAGCCGCCGGACGAGCCGCAGCACCTCGAGCTGGTGCGCGAGGTCCAGGTAGGTCGTCGGCTCGTCGAGCAGGAGTGTCTGGGCCTGCTGCGCGACGACCATGGCGATCCAGGCGCGCTGACGCTGCCCGCCGGACAGGCTCGTGACGTCACGGTGTGCGACCTCGGTCAGACCGGTGGCGGCGATGGCCGCTTCGGCGACGGCCGCGTCCTCGGCGGTCCACGGCTTCGCCCACGACTGGTGCGGGTTCCGGCCGCGCATCACCAGGTCGAGCACGCTGGTGCCCGCGGGGGCGACGGGGGACTGCGGCAGGATCGCGAGCTTGCGGGCCACCTGGCGGTTCGGCTCCCTGCGGATCGGGGTGCCGTCGAGCAGGACCTCGCCGGCCTGCGGCTTGAGCACGCGGCCGAACGCCTTGAGCAGCGTCGACTTGCCGCAGCCGTTCGCACCGAGGAACGTCGTGACGGTGCCGCGTTCGATGCGCAGGTCCAGGTCCCGCAGCACGGGCTGGCGGTCGTAGCCGACGGACAGGCCCGTGGCTTCGAGGACGGGGGTGTCGTGCTGGTGCTCGTGCTCGTGCTGGTTCTGGTGCTCGTGCTGGTTCTGGTGCGGTGCTGTCATCGGGACATCTCCTTGCGGTGACGGACGAGGAGCCAGATCAGGTACGGCGCCCCGATCACGGTGGTGATGATGCCGACCGGCACCTGCCACGGGAACGCGGAACGAGAAAGCAGGTCGGCGGCGAGCACGAGCACGGCGCCGAGGGCACCGGCGAGCAGCAGGGGCGGCCGGTTCGTGCCGGCGAGCCGGAGCCCGACCTGCGGCACGACGAACGCGACGAAGCCGACCGGCCCCGCGGCGGCCACGGCGGCGGCGGTCAGCACGACCGCGAGCGCGATGACGAGCAGCCGGTGCCGCTGGACGCCGAGACCGACGCCCGTCGCGACCTCGTCGCCGAGTTGCCCGATGCCGAGCGCCGCACTCGTCGCCAGGGCGATCGGCACCGCGACGACGGCCACCACGAGCAGCGGCCAGACGCTCTCCCACGAGGTGCTCGACAGGCTGCCGACGAGCCACTGGGACGCGGCGGTGGCGACGGTGATCTTCGCGCGGACGAGCAGGTAGCTGGTCACGGCGTCGAGCGTCGCGCTCACGCCGATGCCGACCAGCACGAGCCGGTAGCTCTGCACGCCGCCGCGCCATCCCAGGCCGTACACCAGGACCGCAGCGACCAGGGCGCCGATCGTCGCGGCCACCGGGATCCCGCCCCCGAGCACCAGGGACGACACCGAGTACGTCCCGCCGCCGAGGACGATGGCCGCGACCGCACCGACGCTCGCGCCCGCGGTGACACCGATGATGTCCGGGGTGCCGAGTGGGTTGCGGGTGAAGGTCTGGGTGAGCGCGCCGGCGACCCCGAGCGTCAGGCCGACGAGTGCGCCGGTGAGCACGCGGGGCAGGCGCAGGGTGGTGATGATGAAGGCGTCCGGCCCGGACTCCAGGCCGAGCAGGGACCGGATGACGACCCCGGGAGCGATCCACGTCGAGCCGACCGCCGTCCCGATCACGATGAGCACCAGGACGGTGGCGAGCGAGGCGACGGTGTACCAGAACACCCGGGGGCGCCAGGCGAGGCCGACGGGGCCGATGCGGATGCCGGCGCGGCCGGGGGTGCGTGCAGCCGAGGCGGGCGTGCCGGGCGTGGT
>NZ_QKSE01000016.1:0-98245 GCF_003234595.1 Curtobacterium sp. MCPF17_051
GTCAGACGCAGCCCGCCGCCCCGCAGGCACCGTCCGCCCCGCCCGCGGCAGCGCCGGTCCCGGCCGCCGCGCCGGTCCCGCCGCCCGCAGCCGCACCGCCGGCAGCCGTGCCGGCCCAGGCCGCTCCGGCAGCCGCGCCGGCTCCGGCGTCCGCGCCGAGCTCCACGGCCGCCGCCGCGGTGCCGAACCCCACCCAGGACGGCGCGGCCTCGGGTTACGTCACCCCGCTCGTGCGCAAGCTCGCCAACGAGCAGGGTGTCGACCTGTCCACGGTCACGGGTTCCGGTGTCGGGGGGCGCATCCGCAAGGAGGACGTCCTGGCCGCCGCCGCGAAGGCCCCGGCCGCCTCGGCTGCAGCGGCACCCGCCGCCGCGTCCGGCCCGTTCGTCGCCGAGGTCTCGCCGCTGCGCGGAACCCGCGAGAAGATGACCCGCCTGCGCAAGGTGGTCGCCGAGCGTGCCGTGCAGTCGATGACCTCGACCGCACAGCTCACGAGCGTCGTCGAGGTCGACGTCACGAAGGTGGCGCAGTTCCGCGACGCCCACAAGGCGGAGTTCCTCGAGAAGACCGGCTCGAAGCTCTCCTTCATGCCGTTCTTCGCCCTCGCGGCGTCCGAGGCGCTGAAGGCCCACCCGAAGATCAACTCCACGGTCGAGGGCGACGAGATCGTCTACCCGGAGACCGAGAACGTCTCCATCGCGGTGGACACCGAGCGCGGCCTGCTGACCCCGGTCATCAAGGACGCGGCCTCGCTGGACCTGGCGCAGTTCTCGAAGTCCATCGCGGACCTCGCCGAGCGCACCCGGAACAACCAGCTGAAGCCCGACGAGCTGGCCGGCGGCACGTTCACGCTGACCAACACCGGTTCGCGTGGCGCGCTGTTCGACACCCCCGTGGTGTTCCTGCCGCAGTCGGCGATCCTCGGCACCGGCATCGTCACGAAGCGCCCGGCGGTCGTGAAGGTCGACGGCCAGGAGGCCATCGCCATCCGCTCGTTCGTCTACCTGGCGCTGTCGTACGACCACCGGATCATCGACGGTGCGGACGCCTCGCGGTACCTCGTCGCGGTGAAGAACCGTCTCGAAGAGGGCAACTTCGCCCCGAACCTCGGGTACTGATCACCAGCAGCACGGCCGACGGCCCCGGTTCCCCTCGTGGGAGCCGGGGCCGTTCCCGTGTGCGTCCTCGGTACGGCGTCACCCGGCGCATCACCCGCCGCCGAGCAGGGTCAGGGCGGCGACCACCGACCCGACGGTGACGACGAGCCCCACGAGCGCACGGCGGAGCGGGAGTCGTCGTCCGGCTCCGAGTGGGACGCCGTGCTCGACCACATCCCGCAGTCGCTCGTGCAGTCCGTCCTGCCCATTCGGTGCCGGCGGTCCGGCGAACACGAGGTCGCTCGGCACGGGGGTCCACCGGAACGGCCGGGGCGCGGCGGCGGCACGGACGACGTCGAGTGCTGCTCGTGCGCTCGGCCCGTCGCCGTCGAGGGCGTCCTGCAGCGCCCCGAGCACCGGGGCCTGGGCGAGCTCGGCCGGGTCCACCCGGTCCCACACCGTCCGGGCTGCGAGCACGAGGGTCCGGGTCGCATCGGTCGCGTGCGCGGTGCGCGTCGGGTGCGCGGTGCGCGTCGGGGTCGTCGCGTTGGTTTGGTCCGTCGGGGTCGTCGTGTTCGTCGCGTTCGTCGGGCGGTCGCAGAGCACGACCGCACCGGCGTCGTCCACCAGCACGTCGTCGACACCGGCGACACCGAGCAGGACCGCGCCGTCGTGCACCGCCACCAGGAGTTCCAGGAGCGGGACCGTGAGGGTCACCGCGACGCCGGTGGTCGGCGTGCCGAGCCGGTCGAGCGCCGGCACGAGCGGCGTACCGGTCGGCCGGTCGAGTTCGACCACGAGACGCCCCGTCGGGGTCCGACCGACCGCGGCCACCGGGACGAGGTGGCGCTCGGCGGCCGCGGAGCGGTCGGCGACCCACGTGAGCACGTCGTGCTCGTCGTCGGTCGCGATCCAGCGATCCGGGTGGTGGTCAGTGCTCGTCTCCATGGTGACCAGCGTGGCGGTGGCGCGGTGGGCTTCCAGGCTCTCCCGCACCATCTGTGGACAGGACGTGTTCGCGCACAGCCGGACACGCGACGGTCTCCCCCGGCGCACGGAGGCCGTATCCTGTTCGCATGGCACGCAGCTCTTCCACAGACAAGAAGGCGAAGGAGCCGGGGCGTCTCAAGCAGATGTTCCAGGTCTTCCAGATGACCCGAAAGGCCGACCCGTCGTCGGTCTGGTGGTTCGCCCTCGCCTTCGTCGGTCCGGTCGTCCTCGGTGTCCTGTTGGCGCTCCTCCTGCCGGGGCAGAACTGGCTCGCGATCGTCCTGTGGATCGTCGCCGGTGTGCTGCTCGGTGTACTGCTCTTCCTCATCGTGCTCGGTCGTCTGGCCGAACGTGCCGCGTACTCGCAGATCGAAGGCCAGCCCGGCGCCGTCGGTGCCGTGCTGTCGAACTCGCTCCGTCGCCAGTGGCGCTCGAGCGAGATGCCGGTCGCGGTGCACGGTCGCTCGCAGGCAGCGGTCTACCGTGCCGTGGGTCGCCCGGGTGTCGTCCTGATCACCGAGGGCCAGCGCGGCAACCTCACCCGCCAGGTCGGCGAGGAGCGCCGCAAGGTCCAGCGCATCGTCCCGAACGTCGCCGTGCACGTGCTGCACGTGGGTGACGGGACCGGTGAGAGCCTGACGCTGCACAAGCTGCCCCGTGCCATGAACAAGCTCAAGAAGTCGCTCAACCGCAACGAGGTCCTGGCGGTCGCGAACCGTCTCGACTCGCTGACACAGAGCCCTGCGGCCTCGATCCCGAAGGGCATGGACCCGATGCGGGCCCGCGCCGGACGGCCGCGCTGACCGAAGCCCCACCCGCGAGGACGCCCCCGACCAGATGGTCGGGGGCGTCCTCGCGCGTGCGGGGGTGCGATCTCGCTCGAAGCCGGTCCTGCATGGTGCGGGGTTCCGGCTCAGCGACGGACGAGCACCGTCCCGGCGATGCGGTCGTGCGCACCCCGGCTGTCGCGGTCGATGATGAGCGCCGGTACCACCAGGCAGAGCAGCACCGTCCGGAGGATCGGCCGCCACACCCCCACGTAGCCGCCGCGCATCGGGACGACCCGCAGTCCGACACAGATGTGCCCGAACGACCCGGACAGCAGGCAGATGAACACGATCTGCAGCACGGCGAAGATGGCGATCTGCACCCACGAGTGCGCGATGTCGCCCGATCCGTTCACCGGCGACCACACGCCGGTCACGTAGGCGACCAGATCAGCCAGCGCGCCGTCGATCAGCAGCGCGACGACCCGCCGGCCGATCCGCCCGACGCTCCGGGGCCCGGACTCGGGCAGTCCGAGGTCCTTGCCCGGCCACCCGTCCGGGTGCTCGGAGGGCGCGGACGGGCTGGGGGTGCTGCGGGCCATGGTCCCCAGCGTAGGCGACGGCCCGGGCGTAACACGCCCGAAACAATCCAGTCATGTCCGGGAAACCCCGTGTCAATAGCCTCGTCGGAGGGTGCCTTGACCGGTGCCTCCGACATCACCCAACCCATTGGAGATCGGCCCCATGTTCAGCGATTCCTCCGAGGTCCTGGCCTTCATCAAGGACACCGACGTCAAGTTCCTCGACATCCGCTTCACGGACCTGCCCGGTGTGCAGCAGCACTTCAACATCCCGGCATCCACCGTCGACGAGGACTTCTTCTCGGTCGGCCAGCTGTTCGACGGCTCCTCGATCCGTGGGTTCGCGTCGATCCACGAGTCCGACATGCAGCTGATCCCCGATGTCACCACGGCGTACGTCGACCAGTTCCGCGCCGAGCGCACGCTCATCATGATCTTCGACATCTACAACCCGCGGAACGGCGAGATCTACGGCCGTGACCCGCGCCAGGTGGCGAAGAAGGCCGAGAAGTACCTCGCGTCGACGGGCATCGCGGACACCGCGTTCTTCGCCCCCGAGGCCGAGTTCTACATCTTCGACGACGTCCGCTACTCGGTCACGCAGAACGAGTCCTTCTACGCGGTCGACTCCGAAGAGGGCGCCTGGAACACCGGTCGCGACGAAGAGGGCGGCAACCTCGCCAACAAGACCCCGTACAAGGGCGGCTACTTCCCCGTCTCGCCGGTCGACAAGACCGCCGACCTGCGCGACGACATCACCCTGAAGCTGATCGACGCCGGCTTCGAGCTCGAGCGCTCGCACCACGAGGTGGGCACGGGCGGCCAGCAGGAGATCAACTACAAGTTCGACACGATGGTCCACGCCGCGGACGACATCCTGAAGTTCAAGTACATCGTCAAGAACACCGCTGACCAGTGGGGCAAGGTCGCCACGTTCATGCCGAAGCCGCTCTTCGGCGACAACGGCTCGGGCATGCACACCCACCAGTCGCTCTGGTCGGACGGCAAGCCGCTCTTCTACGACGAGAACGGCTACGGCGGGCTGTCGGACCTCGCCCGTTGGTACATCGGCGGCATCCTGAAGCACGCCCCGGCACTGCTCGCCTTCACCAACCCGTCGATCAACTCGTACCACCGTCTGGTCAAGGGCTTCGAGGCCCCGGTCAACCTGGTCTACTCCGCCGGCAACCGCTCCGCGGCGATCCGCATCCCGATCACGGGCACCAACCCGAAGGCCAAGCGCATCGAGTTCCGCGCGCCCGACGCCTCCGGCAACCCGTACCTCGCCTTCGCCGCGCAGCTGATGGCGGGCCTCGACGGCATCCAGAACCGCATCGAGCCGCACGAGCCGGTCGACAAGGACCTCTACGAGCTCCCGCCCGAGGAAGCCAAGGGCATCCCCCAGGTCCCCGGCTCCCTCGACGAGGCGCTCGACGCGCTCGAGGCGGACCACGAGTTCCTCACGAAGGGTAACGTCTTCACCGAGGACCTCATCCAGACCTGGATCGACTACAAGCGCGAGAACGAGATCCTCCCGCTGGCCCAGCGCCCGCACCCGTTCGAGTACGAGCTGTACTTCGGCGTCTGAGTCCCGCTGACCGACGAAGGGCCCCGCACCGTCAGGTGCGGGGCCCTTCGTGCGTGCCGGCCACGGTTCGGGGTGAGCGACACCTCACGGGCTGCGCCACCCGTGCGGTGTCGCCCAGCGCGAGAGGACGCGGCCACCGGGAGCGCGGGTGCGGACGCGACCGCCTGGAGGCCCGGTGCCGGTCCGTCGGGCGGGTGCCGGGCCTCCAGGCGGTCGCGACGCACGTTCCTTCCCATCGCAGCTGGACTGGAAAGCGGAATCGGGCGTACCTGGTCAGAACTTCCGACCAGGTACGCCCGATTCGACCAGGTACGCCCGATTCGACAAGGCACGCCCGGAACCGCCCGGCGGCCCCGGGCGCACGGGAACGGGGCCCGCGCCGCCCGGCACGGACCCCGTCTCGCGAACGGTGACTAGCGGCTCGTGGCCAACGCGTCGTTCGTCCCCGCTGCGACGCTCACGGGTGCACCCGTGACCGGCGTGGGACGTCCCAGGGAACGGACGGTCCACCCCGCTTTCACCCAGTCCGAGACCGGGAGGCAGTTGCGCGCGTCGATGACGACGCGGCGCCCGACGAGATCTCCGAGGGCGACCGGGTCGGCGGTGATGATGTCGTCCCACTCGGTGAGCACGAGGACGACGTCGGCGCCCTCGATCGCGTCCGTCATCGAGGCGGCGTAGCTCAGCGTCGGGAACGAGCGCTTCGCGGGCTCCATCGCCTCGGGGTCCCAGAGCGTCACCTGGGCGCCGCGGAGGTGCAGCGCAGCGGCGACGTTCAGCGCCGGGGAGTCACGGACGTCGTCGGTCAGGGGCTTGAACGCGGCGCCGATGACGGCCACGCGGCGGTTGAGCACCGATCCCCCGGCCGAGTCGATCGCCATGTCGATGACCCGCTGGCGCTGCCCCATGTTGATCTCGTCGACCTGCTGCATGAGGCCGACGACCTGGCCCGCGCCGATCTCGTTCGCGCGGTACATGAGCGCCCGGATGTCCTTCGGCAGGCAGCCGCCGCCGAAGCCGAGGCCGGCGTTGAGGAACTTCCGGCCGATGCGGGCGTCGTGGCCGAGGGCGTCGGCGAGCGTGGAGACGTCGGCACCGGTGATCGCACACATCTCGGAGATCGCGTTGATGAACGAGATCTTCGTGGCGAGGAACGCGTTGGCGCTCACCTTGACGAGCTCCGCGGTGGCGAGGTCGGTGGTGATGACCGGGGTGCCCTCGCTGATCGGTGCGGCGTAGACCTCGCGGATCACGGCGTCGGCTGCCTCGGAGGCTCCGCCCCAGACCAGCCGGTCCGGGTGCAGGGTGTCCTCGACGGCCTTGCCCTCACGCAGGAACTCGGGGTTCCAGATGAGTTCCGCGTCGATGCCGGCGGGGGTGAACTCGCGGACGATGCCGCGGAGGCGCGATGCCGTCCCGACCGGGACCGTCGACTTGCCGACGATGAGGCCCGGGTGGGTGAGGTTCTCGGCGACGCCACGGGTGGCGCTCTCGACGTAGGCCAGGTTCGCCGCGTGCGACCCGGCCTTCTGCGGGGTGCCGACGCAGACGAAGTGGACGTCCGCAGCGGCGACGGCCGAGGCGATGTCCGCCGTGAAGCGGAGCTTACCGCTGGCGACGTGCTTCGTGATGAGCTCGGGCAGCCCGGGCTCGAAGAACGGGACCTCACCGGCGGACAGTGCGGCGAGCTTCGACGGGTCGATGTCGACACCGATGGTCTCGAAGCCCATCTCGGCCATGGCGGCCGCGTGGGTGGCGCCGAGGTAGCCGGTGCCGATGACGCTGATGACGGGTGCGGGACGGGTGTCGGCCGATGCGGTCGACTTCTTGGACTCGCTCATTGCGTGACCTCCTGCAGGTCGTAGTCGATGTCGTTGCGCTTGATGCCCTCGGCGAAGGCCTTGAGGGAATCGGCGCGGGAGTTGAGACGCCAGTCGTTCGTGGTGCGCTTGCCGTCGACGATGGTGGTCGCGGTCTCGCTGAAGTACGCGAAGCCGACGATGTCCTTGTTGGCGGGGTCGGCCAGCGCATCGAAGAGCGAGTTGATCCACTGCGTCTTCTGCGGGTTCCCGACACTGGTGCCGGTCTCGGTCGCCCCGATCTCGTTGAGCATGATGCCCTTGCCCGGCGCGATCTGCCGGAGCTGCGCGAGCGTCGCTCCGAAGGTCGTGGCGAACGTCGGCTGCTCGGTGGCGTCCCGGTAGTAGCCGCTCATGCCGACCCAGTCCACGTAGTCAGCACCCGGGTAGTACTGCTGCATGTAGTCGAGCGTCTGGTACTTCGTGTTGCCGAGCTTGTCGATGCGGCTCGGGGACCAGTCCCAGATGACGTACTTGTTCGCGCCGTTCGCCTGGAAGACGTCGTGCACGTGCTTCCACATCTTCTTGTAGGAGCCGACGGGGTTCTTCTGGGCGTCACCCTCGGCCCAGTTGTACCAGGAGCCGTTCATCTCGTGGTCGAGACGGATGACCATCGGCTGCCCGTTGGCCGCCAGCGCCTTGGCGTACTTCGTCAGGTAGGCGTCGAACGACCCGCCGGAGATGTCGTCGTTGGTGTACCCGGGGACGTACTTCTGGTCGTTGCCGGTCTGCGCCGGCACCGTCTCCCACGTCATGAGGGGGACGCGGCCGTTGGCCCAGGAGCGCTGCACCGCGGTGGCGTTGAACTCCTGGTCGAAGCCCTGGAAGAAGCCGGTCATGTTCGACGCGGTGCCGACCTGACGGGAGACCTCGTCGTACTCGGCCCAGTTGAACGGGGACTGCGCGGTGTACAGGCCGTACCAGCGCGACTGCTGGCCGAGGATCTCGGCCTTCGTCGGCGTGACGACCGGGGTGGCACCCGGATCGGTCGAGGGGCCGGGGTTCGGCTTCGACCCACCGCCGTTGCCCGAACCCGAACCGCTGCCGGACCCGTTGTCGGACGAACCCGAACCGGACCCGCCGGCGGAACCGGCACCGGACCCGCCGGAACCCGAGCCACCGCTGCCGGAGCCCGCGGCGTTGACGTTGGACGAGCCTCCCGAGCCCTTCGCGGCACCGAGCTGGGACTGCAGCGACGCGATCTGCGCCTTGAGTTCCGAGATCTGTTCGCCGCGCGACCCGGCCTGGGCCGTGCGGGAGTCGAGCTTGCCCTCGAGCGACCAGATGCGCTCCTGGGCGGCGTCGAGCTGCGTCTGCAGCTCGGCGGCGGACACCTTCTTGGCCTTCGGCGCCTCGACGCCGAGCGCCTGGTGCACGGCGGTCGAGACGGGGCCGGTGGGCGAGATCCACACCGACCAGGTGATGAGGCCGAGCGCCAGCACGATGGCCGTCGTGCCGATGGCCGTCCGGCGGGCGTGCTTGCTGGACTGCGCCCACCAAGCACTCGAGGAACGGATGATGTCAGACAATGAGGAACGCCTCCAGGGCGAAGATCGCGATGCCGATCACGTACGGGATCGCTGCGTAGGGGTTGTACCGGCGGGCTCGGGCGGGGGCCGGCGCGGCTGCTCGCTGGGCCTCCTGCTGCGCGACCGCGGCTGCGGCCTCGCGGCGGGTGGCGAGGACGGTGGTGGTGGAGTTGGTCGCCGCGTCGGCGCCGAAGAGCTCGTCGAACGCGCGGTCGACGGCCACCTGGTCGACGGTGTCGAGCGGAGCGGACGAGCCCGAACCCGAGCCCGCGGAACCTGCGTCCGCGCCGGTCATCCGGGCACGTTCGGCGTCGATCGGGCTGACCGGGACCTGCGCGGTGGAGGACAGCGGCTGGACGGCGTCCGCCGGGTCCTCCTGCATCGGCCCACCGGCGTAGGCGCCGGCTCGGGTCCCCCAGCCGGACGCGTGCGCCAGCCGGAAGAAGCCGATGAGGCGGATCGGCATCAGGAAGAACGTCGACACGATGATGAACATCGGCAGGCGGAAGAAGTCGCTCGGCTTCTCCGACAGGTGCCGCATCTGGCGGATCGCCATGCTCAGCACGCTCGAGATCACCATGAGCGCCGCGACGTAGACGAAGCCGGTCGAGAAGCCGTACTGCGACAGGATGCCCTGGTACAGGTTCTCGCCCTGGCCGGTGAAGGCGCGGTAGATCCAGCCTGCGATCACGCCGAAGAGCATGAACGGCAGGATGATGTCGGTGATGAAGAACGCCGCCAGGATCGGGGCGTGGCCGAGCATCCACGGCAGCATCCGCAGCGTGTTGTACTGCGAGCCGCGGGCCCAGCGGAGCTGCTGCTTGAACAGCTTCTTCACCTGCAGCGGGGCATCCGTGTAGACCAGCGACGTGTACTGGTAGACGGTCCGGTACCCCTCCTTGAGCGTGAGGTTCGTCAGCGTCCGGTCGTCGGAGACCTCGAGGAACACGCCCATGAACTTCTCGTGCATGAACCGGTCCATCACCCGCATGAGGATGCTCCGGCGGAACGCGATGGTGCGCCCGGGCAGGCAGCCGATCTGCCCGAGGACACTCTGTGCCGGCATCGAGTAGAGCGCGCGCGAGTTCTCGAGCCAGTCGGCCCAGCGGGTGATCCAGCTGCGCTCCGGCTCGAGGATGCGCTGCCGGGTGGTCACGCCACCGACGGACTCGTCGGCGAACGGCCTGAGGAGTTCCTCGAGCGCGCCGGGGGTCCAGACGGTGTCGGAGTCGACCAGCACGGTGATGTCGCCGTTGGACATCTCGGTGCCGACCTTGACGGCGTTGCGCTTGCCCGGGATGGGCGTGTGGGTCCAGCGGACGAGCGGGGCGAACTCGTCGCAGACCTCTTCGAGTGCCTCGTTGCGGGCACCGTTGATGACGACGATGATCTCGCCGGGCTGCTGCTCGACCATGCGGCCGATGACGTCGCGGAACAGGTCGAGCGGTTCGTCCACGACGGGGACGACGACGCTGGTGGTACCGACGAAGGTGCCGGTGAAGGGGCGGTAGCGGGCGGAGATGACGACCTTGAGCAACCAGAGCAACCAGATCACCGCGGAGTACACGGCGAACAGGTAGAACTCGGGGTGCCCTTCGACCATCTGCCTGATCTGCAGAATGAAGGTGAACACTGATCCCTGCTTCAACGTTCGAGGTGGAGATTCCGCTTCATCGGGGAATCAGGGCCGGTTCGGGTGATGCAATTGATGCAGAACCTGAACGCGCGCGCAACGGGGCCCCCGTCCGGGGGCGTTACGGGCGCGTTACGGGGTACACACTGGTCCCCCTCTTCGCCGGTCGGAGCGGTCCCCCGTCGTGCTGACAGCACTCCTGCGGACCGCGCGGCAGCGGTGGCTGGCCCCGATGGGCGACAGGTGCGGCCTGGAGGCACGGGTCGGGCCAGACGGAAAGCCCAGGTCAGCAGGTGGTCAAGTGGCGTGTCGGGGGGCACCGGAAATGGTCCCCTGGCGATCCGGTGGGAGTTCGGTCACGGCACGGTAACGAGCCGGGCTCTGTTTCGAACAGGGGTACGAGCGGGATGTCGTCGGGGGACGCCGCGCGACACGGAGAATTAACCTTCGAAGGCTGCTCAGGTCGGGTCCGTCCGGAGACGGCCGGGCGTGTCGCGCGGTGCTCTGCGTGGTGTCGCAGGCGACGCAGCGTCGTGTCGGGGGCGGGTCAGGCGCCGCAGCGTCGTCTCCGGGGCGGGTCAGGCGCCGTAGAACTCGCGCTCGAACACCTGTCGGGCGCGCCGTGTGACGCCGAGGTAGTCGTCCTCGAGGCGGCTCGCGGAGCCCGGCGGGTACTCCATCAGACGGGCGACCCCCTCGAGCTGGACGCGGTCGACGGGCAGGACGTCGGTGGTCTTCCCCGACCACAGCACGAGGGCACTGCGGGTGCGCGACGCGAAGCGCCAGGCGGCCCCGAGCCGCTCGCCGTCCTCGGCGCCGACCAGTCCGGCTTCGACCGCGGCGTCGAGCGCCTCGAGCGTCGACGTGGTCCGGAGCGACGGGATCTCGAGCGCGTGCTGCAGTTGCAGGAGCTGCACGAACCACTCGACGTCGCTGAGCGATCCCCGGCCGAGCTTGAGGTGCCGGGCGGGGTCGGCGCCGCGGGGCAGCCGCTCCGACTCCACGCGGGCCTTGATGCGGCGGACCTCACGCACCTGGTGGTCGTCGATCCGCTCCGGGTACCGGGTGCGGTCGGCGAGGTGCTCGAAGTCGCGCAGGAGCTGTGCGTCGCCGACGGCCCCGCGGGCGCGGAGGAGCGCCTGCGCCTCCCACGTGAGCGACCAGCGGGCGTAGTAGGCGCCGTAGGACTCGAGCGTCCGCACGACGGGACCGTTCTTGCCCTCGGGGCGCAGGTCGATGTCGAGGTCGAGCGGGTGGATCGTGTCCTCGGTGAGCCGGTTGAGCTCGCGCACGATGGTCTGGGCGGTCCGGGACGCGACCTCGGGGGCCAGGTCGGGTGCGCGGTACACGTACAGCACGTCGGCGTCCGAGCCGAAGCCGAGCTCCCGCCCGCCGTACCGGCCCATCGCGATGATCCCGAACTCGAAACCCTCGGGGGCGTCACGACGGGCGAGCGCGAGGGCACCGGCCAGGGTGGCCTCGGTGACGTCGCTCAGGGCCGGGCCCAGGCCGTCGACGTCGAGCGAGCCGAGCACGGCGGCCATGCCGAGCCGCAGGGTCTCCCGACGTCGAGCCGACCGGAGCAGGGCCGCGGAGCCGTCGACGTCGTTGCCGTGCCGGGCGGTGGTCGCGGTCATCTCGGCGAGCAGGGCGTCGATCGGCCGCGGACGCAGGAGCGCCTCGGGTTCGTCGAGCCAGGCGACCGCCTCGGGGAACCGCTCGAGCAGCCCGGACAGGAACGCCGATTCGGACAGCACCGTGGTGAGCGAGTGTGCGGCACCGGACGAGTCGCGCAGCATGCGGAGGAACCAGCTCGACTCCCCCAGGCCGTCGCTCAAGCGGCGGAAGGCCAGCAGCGCACGGTCCGGTGCCGGCCCCTCGGCCATCCAGCGCAGGAGCACGGGGAGCAGGTTCCGCTGGATCGCCGCACGCCGGCTCGTGCCCTGCGTGAGGGCGCGGATGTGCCCGACGGCGCCGGTGGGGTCGACGAACCCGACACCGGCGAGCCGGTCGACGACCTGGTCGTTGGTCAGGACGATCTCGTCCTCGGTGGAGGCCACGGCGGACAGCAGCGGCCGGTAGAACAGGCGCTCGTGCAGCCCGCGGACCTCGAGCTTCACGGCACGCCAGCGGGCCTCGAGCGCCGGGGCCGACGCGGCGACACCGCTCGACCGGGCGAGCACCCGCAACTCCTCCTCGTCGGAGGGCATCAGGTGCGTCCGCTGCAGACGCCGGAGCTGGATGCGGTGCTCGAGCACCCGGAGCAGGGCGTAGTCCGGCCCGAACCGAGCGGCCTCGGCACGGCCGACGTACCCGGCGTCGGTCAGGGCGTCCATCGCCTCGAGCGTCGACCGGACCCGCACGGACGGGTCGTCACGGCCGTGCACGAGCTGCAGGAGCTGCACGGTGAACTCGACGTCCCGCAGGCCTCCGGGGCCGAGTTTGAGCTGGCGGTCGACGTCGGCGTCGGGGATGTGCTCGGTCACCCGCTCGCGCATGCGCTGCACCGACTCGACGAACCCCGGCCGGGTGGAGGAGTTCCACACGAACGACGCGACGGCCTCGGCGTACCGGGCACCGAGGTCGGCGGACCCGGCGATCGGACGGGCCTTGAGCAGCGCCTGGAACTCCCACCCCTTCGCCCAGCGCTCGTAGTACGCCACGTGCGAGTCGAGGGTGCGGACGAGTGCGCCGTCCTTGCCCTCGGGCCGGAGGTTCGCGTCGACCTCCCACAGGGCGGGCTCGGCGGCGAGGTCGGTGATCGCGTGCATGGCGGCGATCGCGATGCGGGTGGAGACGAGCACGGCCCGGTCGGTGGGGACCTCGTCGGTGGGCTCGGTGACGAAGATGACGTCGACGTCGCTGACGTAATTGAGCTCGCGGGCACCGGCCTTGCCCATCGCGATCACCGCGAGCGGGGTCGCCGCGACGTCGGCCGCGGGGAACGGCACCTCGCGCCGGGCGATGTCGACCGCGGCGTCGAGGGTGGCTCCCGCCAGGTCGGCGAGGCCGGCAGCCACGGCCGGGAACGCATCCGTCGGCACGGGGTGCAGCACGTCGAACAGGGCGATCTGGGCCAGGTGCCGGCGGTAGCGCACCCGCAGGCGCATCCGGGCGTCCTCACCCGTGGCGCCGTCGACGGCCTCGGCCAGCGACGCCGTGTACCGCTCCTGCGACCACGGTTCGCCGACCGGTTCCAGCAGCAGGGCGAGCTCCGCCGGACGCCGGTGCAGGAACTCCCCGAGCCCGATCGACGCGCCGAGCAGGCGGACCAGGCGCTCGGTCGCCGCGTCGTCCCTCAGGACGGGGCGGAGCTCGTCCGGCGCGCGCTCGAGCAGCCGCTCGAGCATCCGCAGGGCGCCGTCCGGATCAGCGGTGCCGCCCCAGAGCGCGGCAGACCCGGCGACCGGCAGCGGCACGTCGGGGCCGAACCGGGCCTCCAGGTCGGCAGCCCGCTCGAGGCTCTCCGACAGCTCCGCGAACCCCAGACGGGCCAGCTCCGAACGTGACGTCGTCGTCCGACCGGTCATGTGGAACGTGCTCCCGAGGGGTCAGGGCGCTCGGCTCTAGAGCGCGCCGAGGTTGGTGTCGAGCTCGAACGGGGTGACCTGGTCGCGGTAGCGCTTCCACTCCTGCCGCTTGTTGAGCAGCACGAAGTTGAACACCTGCTCACCGAGGGTCTCGGCCACCAGCTCGGAGTCCTCCATCAGGCTCAGGGCGTGGTCGAGGCTCGCGGGCAACTGGCTGTAGCCCAGGGCCCGGCGCTCCGAGTCGCTGAGGCTCCAGACGTTGTCCTCGGCCTCGGCGGGGAGCTCGTACTCTTCCTCGATGCCCTTGAGGCCGGCGGCGAGCAGCAGCGAGTACGCCAGGTACGGGTTCGCCGCCGAGTCGATGCCGCGGTACTCGATGCGCGAGGACTGGCCCTTGTTCGGCTTGTAGAGCGGCACGCGCACCAGGGCCGAGCGGTTGTTGTGGCCCCAGGTCACGAAGGACGGGGCCTCGTCGCCGCCCCAGAGCCGCTTGTACGAGTTGACGAACTGGTTCGTCACGGCGGTGATCTCCGGCGCGTGCTTGAGCACGCCGGCGATGAAGTGCTTGGCCGTCTGCGACAGCTGGTACTGGCCACCGGCCTCGTAGAAGGCGTTCTGGTCGCCCTCGAACAGCGAGACGTGGGTGTGCATGCCGGAACCGGGCTGGCCCGAGATCGGCTTCGGCATGAACGTCGCGTAGACGCCCTGCTCGATCGCCACTTCCTTCACCACGGTGCGGAAGGTCATGATGTTGTCCGCCATCGTCAGTGCGTCGGCGTAGCGGAGGTCGATCTCGTTCTGTCCGGGGCCGGCCTCGTGGTGCGAGAACTCGACCGAGATGCCGAGGTCCTCGAGCATCCGGACCGACCGGCGACGGAAGTCGTGCGCGCTGCCGCCGGGGACGTTGTCGAAGTAGCCGGCCTGGTCGACGGGCTGCGGGCCGCCGTCCTTCCACTCGCGGCTCTTCAGCAGGTAGAACTCGATCTCGGGGTGCGTATAGAACGTGAAGCCGCGGTCGCTCGCCCGCGCCAGGGTGCGCTTCAGCACGTTGCGGGGGTCGGCCACGGCGGGCTGCCCGTCCGGTGTCGTGATGTCGCAGAACATCCGAGCGGTGGGGTCGATCTCGCCCCGCCACGGCAGGATCTGGAAGGTCGAGGGGTCCGGGTGCGCCAGGACGTCGGCCTCGTACGAACGGGTGAGGCCCTCGATCGCGGAGCCGTCGAACCCGATGCCCTCGGCGAACGCGCCCTCGACCTCGGCCGGGGCGATCGCCACCGACTTCAGCGTCCCGATGACGTCCGTGAACCAGAGTCGGATGAACTTGATGCCGCGCTCCTCGATGGTGCGGAGCACGAAGTCCGTCTGCTTGTCCATGCACGACCTTTCCGTGTATCGGGTGGCCGCTGGCGGGCCTCGTCCCAGGCTAGTGGTCCGGCGGTGTGCGCGGGGCCATGCGACGCGCCGTCACCGGGGCGTCGCACGGGGCGCCGTCGGGGTGCCGGCCGCGGTGCTCAGCGGTCCTCGGCATCCCACTTCTCGTTGTTCGCGGCGATGCGGTCGAGCGCGTGCTGCGCCTCCTCTCGCGTCGCGAACGGGCCGATCCGGTCGCGCTGCGGGGACTGCGGGCCCTGCTCGACCTGGCCGGTCTTGTCGTTGAACCACCACTGGGACTCGATGCGGTCTTCGCTCATGCGGCCCACCGTACCCACGTCGCGGTGCCGGCGGACCGGTGGCGCGGTGGCTCCACGCCGAGACTCGGCTCTCCGGACGTCTTCCGGGTCGCGCGTTCCGGGATCTGCCCGCCGGTCCGAGACTCGGCTCGCCCTGGAGGCCCGGCGCCGGTCCGGCGGACCGGCACCGGGCCTCCAGGCAGTCACGCTCGCCCCGTCGGGCCGCACCCGGGGGGCGGTTGCGTTCGGCGCGTCGCGCCGCGGCTAGAGTGGTCCGCATGCCCCGGGACGAACACGGACACCTGACCGCCGGCCGCATCTTCCCGCACCGCGCCGTCCCGAAGGACATCGAGCGTCCGGAGTACGTCGGGAAGGTCGAGCCCCACGAGCACGGTCTCGGTGACACCTACACACCGGACGAGGTCGAGCGCATCCGCGTCGCCGGACGCATCGCGTCGCAGGCCATCGACGCCGTCGGCGAAGCGATCCGCCCCGGCGTGACCACCGACGAGCTGGATCGCATCGGGCACGAGTTCGTCGTGGCCCACGGCGCCTACCCCTCCACGCTCGGCTACCGCGGCTACCCGAAGTCGCTCTGCTCGAGCCTCAACGAGGTCATCTGCCACGGCATCCCCGACGACACCGTCCTGCAGGAGGGCGACCTCGTCAACATCGACATCACCGCCTACAAGGACGGCATGCACGGCGACACGAACCGCACGTTCGTCGTCGGACAGGCCGCGCCCGAGGTGTCGGACCTGGTGACACGGACCGAAGAAGCACTGCGTCGCGGCATCAAGGCCGTCGCCCCGGGCCGGCAGGTCAACGTGATCGGTCGTGCCATCGAGGCGTACGCGAAGCGCTTCGGCTACGGCGTCGTCCGCGACTACACCGGTCACGGCGTCGGTCGGGCGTTCCACTCCGGCCTGATCATCCCCCACTACGACGCACCGCAGTACGACACGGTGATCGAACCCGGCATGGTGTTCACCATCGAACCCATGCTCACGCTCGGCGGCATCGAAGCCGACATCTGGTCCGACGACTGGACCGTCTCGACCCGCGACAAGTCGTGGACCGCGCAGTTCGAGCACACCCTCGTCGTCACCGAGCGCGGCGCGGAGCTCCTCACCGTCTCCTGACCGGACACCTCCGGCAGGCAACCGAAAGGCACGACAACCTCATGACCTCCCTCGCAGTCGGCGTCGACATCGGTGGTACGGGCATCAAGGGCGCGATCGTCGACGTCGCGTCCGGCGCCCTCACCACGGACCGCATCAAGAAGGCCACGCCCGAGGGCGGGAAGCCCCAGGACATCACGGCGGTGGTCAAGGAGATCATCGGCGAGCTCGCCCCCGGTGACGACGTGCCCGTCGGCGTCTGCTTCCCGGCCATCGTGCGGGACGGCAAGACGATGTCCGCCGCGAACGTGTCGAAGAAGTGGATCGGCTTCGAGGCCGAGGCGCTGTTCGAGAAGGAGCTCGGCCGCTCCATCCACTTCGTCAACGACGCCGACGCCGCCGGGTTCGCCGAGCAGCAGTTCGGTGCGGCCAAGGGCAAGGACGGCCTGGTCATCGTGACGACGCTCGGCACCGGCATCGGCACCGCGCTCATCAACGACGGCGTGCTCATCGTCAACTCGGAGCTCGGGCACCTGGAGATCGAGGGGCACGACGCCGAGTCGCGCGCCTCGTTCGCCGCCAAGGAGCGCGACGACCTGTCGTGGAAGCACTGGGCGAAGCGCCTGCAGAAGTACTACTCGACGCTCGAGGCCCTGCTCTCCCCCGAGCTCTTCGTCGTCGGCGGCGGGGTCTCGAAGCAGTACGAGGAGTTCCTCCCGCTGCTCGACCTGCAGGCCGACATCATCCCCGCGACGCTCCGCAACAACGCCGGCATCATCGGCGCCGCGACCCTGGCGGCGCGCAGCGTCTAGTCCGGGTCGGATCGGCGTGCCTGGTCGCGGGCGTGCCTGGTCGCGGGGGTCCCGGGTCGGATCGGCGTGCAGGGTCGCGGGCGTGCCTGGTCGAACCGGGCGTACCTGGTCGGAACTTCCGACCAGGTACGCCCGTTCTCATCAGGTAGCAGTGTGGGTGGGGCGCCCCTCGCATCGGGCATCGCGGAGCCGGGTAGACTCGCTCCAGCGAATGGGTCGGTGAGACGGTCGCGTCGCTCCCCCGGGAGCGCCGAGGAACGTCCGGGCTCCACAGAGCAGGGCGGTGGGTAACACCCACCCGGAGCAATCCGCGAGACAGTGCCACAGAAAGCAGACCGCCGGCGGAGACGTCGGTAAGGGTGAAACGGTGGTGTAAGAGACCACCAGGGGTCCGGGTGACCGGATCCGCTCGGTAAACCTCGCCCGGAGCAAGGTCAGACAGAGGACGTTGAGGCTGCTCGCCGAGTCCTCGGGTAGACCGCTGGAGGCCGACGGCAACGTCGGTCCGAGAGAGATGGCCGTCACCGCCGTGCAAGCGGCGGGACAGAACCCGGCGTACGGCCGGCCCATTCGCCCCCCTTCTCCGTGCTGCGTTGGCCCGCGCGGGCGGCGCGCGCGGTCACGACTCCCCGCTCAGGTTCGCCGAGCGGTCACCAACTGTCGGCCGGCACGGCCGCAGCCGACAGTTCGTGACCGGCCGACGGCACCCACGCGACGCGTTGCGACCAGCCCACGACGGACAGGAGGCGCGGTGCCAGCCGCCACGGGCCTCCCGTCGGACGGCGCGCGCGGTCACGACTCCCCGCTCAGGTTCGCCGAGCGGTCACCAACTGTCGGCCGGCACGGCCGCAGCCGACAGTTCGTGACCTCTCGGCGTGACGCGCGCGACGCGCGCGACGCGTTGCGACCAGCCCACCACGGACAGGAGGCGCGGTGCCAGCCGGCACCGCGCCTCCGGCCCGGACGTCGCTCGCGACTACAGCCCGGACTCGGCCGTCCGCACCAGGATCGCCTCGCTGTCGGGGCACAGCACCACGTCGTCGGGCGCAGCCCGGCGGATGGTCTGCAGGTCGGAGTTGTTGAGCGCCACGCCCGAGGCCGTCGACACGCCGCCCTGCAGCAGCGAGGCACCGAAGCCGTAGCGCGCACGCTGCCGGTCGTACAGGGCGAGCAGCTCGGCCGGCACCTTGGCGGCGACGTCGGCACGGGCCTGCTCGGCGGACTCTCGGTCGGCCGTGAGCCGGGCGATCTCCGCGTCGCGCTCGGCGACCAGGCCACCGCGGGCGGCCTCGACGTCAGCGAGCTTGGCCTCGACGTCACCGACCCGGGCGCGGAGCCCGTCGAGGTTCTCCATGATCTCGAGCTCGGCGGTCTCGAGGCCGCCGATGCGCCGCTGCAGCGAGTCGAGCTCGCTCTGCAGTCCGGCGGCGTCCTTCGCGTTCGCGACGTTCTGCAGCATCGTGGTGTCGCGTTCGACACGGGCCTGTGCCACGGCGGTGTCGGACTCCAGGCGGGCGAGGTCGCGCTCGGCGTCCTCGACCTCGCCGGTGGCGGCGACGAGTTCGCTCCGGAGCGCCGCGGCCTGCTTGCTCAGCTCGGTCAGCTGGTCGCCCTTCTGCAACGACGTGATGCGGTGGGCGATGCGGGTGACGTCGTTGTCGAGACGCTGGACGTCGAGGAGGATGACCTGGTCCTCGGGTGCTGCCTTCATGGTCAGGCTCCTTCTGTGGGGGTGGTGGGTTCGGCGGCCGGCAGGACGGCGAAGTCCCACGGGTCGGTGCGGAGGTCGCTCACGGTGACGCGGACCCCGGCCCGGCTGCGCAGCTGCTCCGCGGCCACGTCGAGCCAGAGCCACTCGGTGGCCCAGTGCGAGGTGTCGATCAGCGCCGGCCCGCCGCCGAGCAGCGCCTGTTCGCGGAACTCCGAGGCCGGGTGGTGCCGCAGGTCGCTCGTGATGTACACGTCGGCGTCGAGCACGGCGGGGTGGCCGAGCAGCGAGTCGCCGGCACCCGCGCACAGCGCCACGGTGCGGACGGGCTGGTCGAAGTCACCGGAGACGCGGACGCCGGTCGCGGTGGGCGGCAGCAGGTCGACGAGCTTCCGGGCGAGGGCGCCGAGGGTCGTCCCCTCGGGCAGCACCCCGACTCGGCCGATGCCCGTGTCGGGGTCGGCTCCGGCGTCGAGCGGGCGTTGCTCGGTCAGCCCGAGGCGGTCGGCGAGGACGGCCGAGGTGCCGGTCGTCACGACGTCGGCGTTGGTGTGCGCCGCGAGCAGGGCGCTGCCGCCACGCACGAGGGTCGCGAGGACACTGCCCTTGTAGGTCGACTCGGCGATCGTCGTCACCCCGCGGAGCAGCAGCGGGTGGTGCGTGAGCAGGAGCTCGGCGCCGAGTTCGACGGCTTCACGGGCGGTGGCCGGGACCGCGTCGACGGCGAGGTGCACGTGCTCGACGGTGGCGTCCGGGTCACCCGCGACGAGCCCGACGGAGTCCCACGACTCGGCACCGGCGGCGGGCCACAGGTCCTCGATCACGGCCTGGAGTTCGCGGAGCGTCGGCATCCCGTCAGTGTACCGAGGCGACCGCCCCGCACGGGGCAGCCGGCCCGTGTGGGGTGATCCGGGCCTCCAGGCAGTACGACCGGAAGCAGTGCGACCCGGAGCGATGCGACCGAAGGCCATGCGACCGGAGGCGGTGCGACCGGAGGCGGTGCGACCGGAGGCGGTGCACCCGACGGCGCCGTGGCCGCAAGCCGTCAGCGACGACCGAGCAGGCCGAGCAGCCGGTCGACGAGTCGCGACCACCAGCCGGCCGCGGCCGGCTCTGCCGCCGTGTCGGTGTCGGCTTCTGCCGCGTCCGCGACGGGGGCCGGGACGACGGGTGCGGCGACGGCGTCCGGCAGGACGACCGGCGTGCTGGCGGTGACGCCCTGGTGCGCGGTGAGCGCGGCGGCGAAGGCCGCGCGGTCGATGACCGTCGGCCCGGTGGCGGGCAGGACGAGCGGGGTCGGTCGTGTGGCCGCGGACACCGGGGACACGGCCGGGAGGCCCAGCACCGGCCGGACGGGTTCGTCGCGTTCCGGGGTGACGAGTTCCACCACCGGTGCGGCTTCCGGTGCGGGTGCCTGCTCTGCTGCGGGGACGCTCCGTGCTGCGCGGGTCGGCACCGGGGCCGGTCGGGTGACGAGCGTCACGGGCGCGGTCGCTGCGCGGCGGGCTGCGGCGCGGTCGCGGCGGTCCGCCTCGGCGGCGGCGTCGGTCAGCAGGTCGGCGAAGACGGTGTGGGCGAAGGCGCGGGCGGCCGTCACCTCGGGGTCGTCGGAGTCGGCGACGGTGGCCTCCCACGCGGCGAGGCGAGCGAGGTCCTCGTCACGGCGGCGGACCTCGTCCTCGAGCAGGACGATGCGCTCGATGCTGCTGCGGCCCGTCGACGAGGACATCTCGACGGCGAGGTCCTCGATGCGGAGGGCCAGACGCTCCGGCGGCTCCGGGAAGGACGGGGCGCAGACAGCGGCGTGCCGGGCGCGGTCGCGGCGGAACGCGGGGGCGGCGGGCGCCGACGGGGTCGTCTCGTCGGCCGGTGTCGGGGTGGCGGCATGCGCCGGTGCCGGGGTGGCGGCGTGCGCCGGGGCGGTCGTCGCGGTTGTCGCGTCGGCGGTCGGCGCTGCGGCCGTCGCTTCGTCGGCGGTCGAGGTGCTGATCGCGGCGTGTCCGGGGCGCTGCACGGGGCCGGTGACGGGCGGGACGACGAGGTCCGGAACGTACGGGGCACGGGTCGCCGGTGCGTCGCGGAGCCACTCCTCGAGCTCGCGGCCGAACGGGTCCACGAGCGGGGTGCGTGCGCCGGACTGGGTCTCCATGTCCGAAGGATAAATATCGCGCGGGACGAAACGCGGGACATCCGCGGTGTGTCGCTGTACCGCCTGCCATATCGGAGCGGAGTTGAGCGGCGTGTCGCGCCCCGTGCTCACCGAGGTGGGCGGAGGCCGTCCTCGAACGCCCGTAGCAGTTCCCGTCCCGCGGACCAGGCACCGACACCACTGGTGACGTTCACGTGCCCGAGGGCACCGACACGGACGACGTCCGCGCCCATCGCGTCGGCGAACACGACGGCCCGGTCAGCGCTGCAGTACGGGTCGTCGTCGCTCAGGACGAGGCGCGTCGGGATCTGCTGGGCCGGGGGCACCGGCCGCGGTGCCACGAAGCCCGCGGCCTCGGCCGGGAACGCGTCGCCGAGCGGGTCGGGCGGGGCGACGAGGAAGGCGCCGTCGACGAGCGTGGGAGCGTCCACCGTGGTGACGAGCCAGTCGGCGACGGCCAGGACGCCGAGGCTGTGGGCGATGAGGACCGGGGGCTCCGCGCACGAGGCCACGGCCGTGGCGATCGCGGCGCGCCAGTCGTCGGGGTCCGGGTCGCTCCAGGAGGTGGGGGCGATGCGGACGGCGGCGCGGAGCTGGTGGTGGCGGTCGCGCTCGTCCTGCTGCTCCCCCTCCCGCTCCCAGACGGACTGCCAGTGGTCCGGCTCCGAGTTCCAGATGCCGGGGACGATCACCCACGGTCGCGGTCTGCTCACCCGGGCAGCGTAACGAACCGGCGAGGCGCGATCCGGAGTGTGACGTGCGTCAGGGCTGCGGGACCGCGCCCCGGGGCTGCTGCAGCGTGTCGCGCGGGTACTGCCCGAAGCGCGACGCGTACGCCGCCGAGAACCGGCCGAGGTGCGCGAAGCCCCAGCGCAGCGCCACGCTCGCCACCGTCAGGTCACCCGCCGACGCACGCCGGAGTTCCTCGTGCACGCGGTCCAGGCGGATCCCCCGCAGCAACGCGTTCGGCGCTGTGCCGACCTGCCGCTGGAACGCCTGCTGCAGCCCCCGGACGCTCAGGCCGACGTGCAGGGCGACGTCGGTCGTGGTCACGGGCGTGTGGGCGAAGGCGTGCATGAACTCCACGGCCTCGCGGACGCGGCCCGTGGCGCCCTGCGGCAGCCCGACGTCGGGGGCGATGGACTCGTGCGGGAACGTGTCGAGGAACGCCAGCGCGGTCTCGCGCACGGTCTCGGCGAGGGCCAGCTCGGTGAGCGGTGCCGGGCCGAGCACGATCGCTGCGGCACGCTGCACCCGGGCGTTCCAGGCGCGGAGGTCCTCCGGCCGGGGCGCCGCGGTGTGGTCGAACACCAGGGGGCCGGGCCGGGTGCCGTGCACCTCGGCGGCGACGCCCTCCAGGTACGTGCGGTCGAACTGCACGAGGCTCTGGCGGATGTCCTGCAGGTCGAACGCGAAGGGGCGCCGTGTCGGGAACACGCGGGGCGTCCCCGGTGCGAAGTCGACCTCCTGGCGACCGACGTCGACGCGGCCACCGCCGTCGGAGGTCCACATCACGACGTACTCGTCGGGGACCTCGACCTCGCCCTGCATCCGCCCGTCGAACCGGGTGGAGCGGAACGTCATCAAGTCATCGCCGACGACCTGGAACCGGTACGCGAACGGACGATCGGTCCGGGACGCCGAGAACCCCGTGCTCTCGTAGGCCTCTTCGTACAGTTGCACGGCCGCGTCGAGTCCGGCGCCGGACGTCTCGAACCGGATCCGGGGATCAGGCTCGACAGTCATCGCGCGAATCGTGACACGGTGTCCAGGATGCGCGGCAATCGGCGATCCGTCATTGCGGTTTACGGCCCACGGAGTGCGCTGGGCGGACGACCGGGGCGGATCCGTCGATGCGTGACGGCCGTGCTCCCGCTCAATGCCGGGAGCGCAGCACCGTCCAGCGGTTCCGGTCGGCGACGCGTTCGTACCGCAGATCGTCGACGACCATCCGGACGAGGGCGAGCCCGCGACCGCCTTCGGCGAAGTCGTCGGGCAGCACGGCGGCATCGGGATCCACCGTCGCCGCGACCCCGTCGTCGGAGAGCAGCGCCTGGAAGCGCTCGTCGCCGATCTCGAGCCGGAGTTCGCACGAGACGCCGTCCGCACGCGCGCCGTGCTCGATGACGTTCGAGGTGAGTTCGACGAGCGCGAGTTCGAGGGCCATCCGGTCCTCGGTCGCGACCGACGGCTCGTGCTGCCACACGCCCGCGAGGAAGTCGTGCACGGCGGACACGTCATCCGGGGGGCACGCCAGTGCGAGCATGTGCTCGGCGACGGGGGCGGTCATCACCAGTCGGTCACCGCGGCGTCCCCGTCGGGGTACGTCCGCAGGATCTTGTCGATGTTGGAGAGCTTGAGCACCATCTGGACCTGTTCCGACGGTGCCGCGATGCGGAGGTCGCCGCCGGCCTGCCGCGCGGTCTTCAGGCTGCCGACCAGGGCGCCGAGGCCGGAGGAGTCCATGAACTCGACCCCGGAGAGCTCGACCACGAGCCGCGAACGCCCGTTGCCGACGATCTGCGCGACGGTCTCGCGGAACGTGGGCGCGGAGACCATGTTGAGCCGGCCGCTGCACTCCAGGACGGCGGTGTCGGTCTCCGCCTCGTGTACGACGATGTCCATCTCGGTGGGTCTCCTCAGATCGGTGCGCCTTGCAACCAGCAACCTACCGGCTCAGACCCTCAGTTGTGGGACCGGTTTCGCCGCGTCGCCCTCAGTTGTGGGACCGGTTTCGCCGCGTCGCCGTCACCTGGACCACCACGGCCGCGGCCATCAGCGCTGCCATCACCCCGCCCATTGCCAGTGCGGTGCCGCCGAGCGCGCCGGCGAGTGGGGTGCCGAGACCGCCGATGCCGAAGGTCAGCCCGCCCTGCAGGGCGGCCGCGGTGCCCGGGTGCGCCGCACCGACGTGCTGGGTGCGGGTCATCGCCGACGGCAGGACGAAGCCCCACGCGGCCGTCACGACCGCGAGGGCGCACCACACCGGCACGGCCCCGAGTCCGAGGAGCGCCGACACGAACACGGCCGTGGCCCCGACCGTCCCGACGACCAGGCCCAGGGTCAGCAGGGCGTCTTCGGTGAACCGTCCGACGAGCCGACCGAACAGCAGCGTCGTGACGATCATCATCGACGCGTTCGTGGCGAAGACCAGCGTGTACAGGCCCTCGGAGAACCCGAACTCCGACTGGAACACGAACGAGCTCGTCGCGATGTACGCGAAGAACCCCACCGTCGACAGCACCCCGCTCAGCACGTAGGCCCGGAACCGCGGGATTGCCAGGAGCTCGCGGATGCGCCGCCCGTTGGCCGCGAACCCGACGCCACCACGACGCTCCGGCGGCAGGGTCTCGCGGAACCGCAGCACCACGGCCACGAAGAACACGGCGCCGAGCACGGCCAGCACGACGAACATGAGCCGCCACGTGCCGACCGTCAGCACCGCTCCCCCGGCCAGCGGGGCCACCACGGGTCCGATCGCGTTGATGGCCGCGAGCGTGCCGAACACCTTCGCCATCCGGGTGCCGCTCGTCACGTCGGACACCATCGCCCGGCCCGCCACGGCGCCCGCGGCACCGGCGAGTCCCTGCGCAACGCGGGCCACCACCAGCGTCACGACGTCGGGGGCGAGCGCGCAGCCGACCGACGCGAGGGCGAACAGTGCGGTCCCGACGACGAGCATCGGCCGACGACCGATCCCGTCACTCACCGGTCCGACGAGGAGCTGGCCGACCGCGAAGGCCACGAGGAACGCCGTGAGCGACAGCTGCACCGCGCCGGGCGTGGTGCCGAGGTCGCGCGCGATGGCCGGGAGTGCGGGGATGTACATGTCCGTGGCGAACGGCGACACGCCGACGATGAGCGCCAGCGGCACGATCGGGGGCAGCACGGTCGTCGTCGGTCCCAGCCTGCGCTCCGTCGTCACCTCGGACACGCTACGCGTCCCCGAATCGATTCGACAGGCACTTCGTGAGCAGCCACGGTCGGGTCGCGGTGCCGGAAGCGACCGTTGCTGCTCACGAAACGCGGCCTGCGACGTGCGCGCGGACGGACTGGAGGCCCGGTGCGGCCCCGCCACGGGCCTCCCGTGCGGCGCGCGAGCGGTCACGACACCCCGCTCACGTCCACCGAGTGGTCGCGTTCCGTCGCTCGGCGACGGCGCAGCCGACGCTTCGTGACCACTCGGCCGGGACCTCCCGACGTGTCGTGACCACTCGGCGGAGCGGCGGCGGGCGCCGCGTGAGTGGTCACGACACCCCGCTCACGTCCGCCGAGTGGCCGCAACCGGTCTCTCGGCGACGGCGCAGCCGACGGTTGGTGACCACTCAGCCGGGACCTCCCGACGTGTCGTGACCACTCGGCGGAGCGGCGGCGGGCGCCGCGTGAGTGGTCACGACACCCCGCTCACGTCCGCCGAGTGGCCGCAACCGGTCGCTCGGCGACGGCGCAGCCGACGCTTCGTGACCACTCGGCCGGGACCTCCCGACGTGTCGTGACCACTCGGCGGAGCGGCGGCGTGAGGCGCGTGAGCGGTCACGACAGCCCGCTCACGTCCGCCGAGTGGTCGCGTTCCGTCGCTCGGCGACGGCGCAGCCGACGGTTGGTGACCACTCGGCGGCGCGACCCGGGACGCGCGCGCGGACGGACAGGAGGCCCGGTGCCAGCTGGCACCCGGCCTCCTGTCCGTCGGTCGGGGGCGTCAGCCCGTGTTCTGCAGGCCGGCCGCGATCCCGTTGACGGTGAGCAGCAGGAGCCGGTGGTCGGCGTCCGTCGGGTCCGTGCTGCCGGACGTACGGATGGCGCGCAGCGCACGGAGCTGCAGGTGCGACAGGGCGTCGACGTACGGGCTGCGGAGGCGCACGGCGCGGGCGAGGACGGGTCGGTCCTCGAGCACGTCGCTGCCGCCGGAGACGCGGAGCACCCAGTCGCGGGTGCGGACCATCTCGTCGAGCACCTTCGCGGCGAGGTCGTCGCGGTCGGCGAGCTCGAGGTACCGGCGGGCGATGTGCTCGTCGGTCTTCGCGAGCGACATCTCGACGTTCTTGATCATCGCGGCGAAGAGCGGCCAATCGGCGTACGCGGCGCGGAGCACGTCGACGTCGCCGACGGCCTCGAGCGCGGAGCCGAGCCCGTACCAGCCGGCGAGGTTGATGCGCGCCTGCGTCCACGAGAACACCCACGGGATGGCGCGGAGGTCCTCCAGCGACTCCACCGACAGGCCACGACGGGCCGGGCGGGAGCCGAGGGGCAGCAGGCCGATCTCCTCCATCGGGGTGACCCGGGCGAACCACGGCGCGAAGCCGTCGGCCTTGACCAGGTCGTAGAAGGCGACGCGCGAGACGTCGTCGAGCTGCTGGGCGAGGTCGGCGAACCGGGCGGCCGCGGCGGCGGTGCGCGCCTCGTTCGACGGCGACGACGCGAACAGCGTCGCCGAGGCCATCTGCTCGAGGTGGCGGGCGGCGATGTCCTGGTCGCCGTACTGGGCGAAGATGACCTCACCCTGCTCGGTGAGCTTCAGGCGACCGTCGATCGACCCCGGCGGCTGCGCGAGGACCGCCTCGTTGGCGGGACCGCCACCGCGGCCGAGCGAACCGCCCCGGCCGTGGAACAGGGTCAGCTCGATGTCGTTGTCGCGGGCCCAGTCGGCGATGCGGGCCTGGGCGTCGTACAGCGCCAGGTTCGCGGACACCGGGCCGACGTCCTTCGACGAGTCCGAGTAGCCGAGCATGACCTCGAGCCGACGGCCGGTCGCGGCGAGGCGTCGCTGGAACGCCTCGGTGCGGACGGCCTCGTCGAGGATGTCGACGCTGGCGTGCAGGTCGGCGAAGGTCTCGAACAGCGGGATGACGTCGAGCACCGGCGCGGCCTCGGCGGATCCGAGCGCGGCGACCGCGAGTTCGTGCACGTTCGCCAGGTCCGCCGGGGACTGCGTGAAGGACACGATGTACCGGTTCGCCGCACGGACGCCGTAGCGGGACTGCAGCCCGGCGATCGTGCGGAACACGGCGAGGACCTCTTCGGTGGTCTCGCTCAGTTCGCCACCGGCGCGGATCTCGGCGAGGGCCGTTCGGTGCACCTGCGAGTGCTGCCGGACCTCGAGCTCGGCCAGGTGGAACCCGAAGGTCTCGACCTGCCAGACGAGGTTCTGCAGCTCGCCGTTCGCCGGGCGGATGGCACCGGCGGCGATGAGCGACGCCTGGATGGTGCGGAGGTCGGCCAGCAGCGCCTCGGGGCCGTCGTAGGCCAGCGGTGTGGTGCCGGTCCGGGTGGCGTCGATGCGCGCGGCGACGAACAGGAGCGCACGACGGTGGGTCTCGTTCGGTGCGCGGACGCCGATGCGCTCGGCGATGCCCGGGTCGAGGGACTCCTGCGCGGCGACGAGGGCGGTGAGGCCGGCGTCGGCGGGGGTGTCGCTCGCGTCGAGGGTCAGGGCGCTGCCGATGCGGGTGGTCGCGCGGGCGAGGCCGAGCAGGATGTGCTCCGCCGCGATCTCGGCGGCCTGGCGGGTGACGTCGGCCGTGACGTGCGGGTTGCCGTCGCGGTCGCCGCCGATCCAGGTGCCGAACCGCACGAACGCGGGCGCGATCACGGAAGCGCGGCCGGCGTCGTCGCCCTGCAGCCGGTCGTCGAGCAGGCGGTAGACCTGCGGGACGATCTCGAACAGGGTCTGGTCGAACACGCTCATCGCGGTGCGGACCTCGTCGAGCGGGGTCGGCCGGGTGGTGCGGAGCGGCGAGGTGCGCAGGAGGGTCGTGATCTCCTCGAGCAGGCGGCGCTCGTTCTCGGCGCGGGCCATCGCGTTGCGGGCACGGTCGCGCTCGTCGATGAGGTCCGTGATGCGGCGGACACCCGTGGTGACCGCGCGGCGGCGGGCCTCGGTCGGGTGGGCCGTCAGCACCGGGTGGAACCGCAGGGTGCGGAGGCGCTCGGCGGCCTCGGCCTCGCCGACCTCGGCGACGAGCTCGGCGTAGGTGGCGGGGAACGAGTCGCCGGCCACGCCGCCGTCGTCACCGCGCTGCCGGAGGACCCGCACGCGGTGGTGCTCCTCGGCCAGGTTGGTGAGGTGGAAGTAGGTGGTGAACGCCTGTGCCACGGCCTCGGCGCGTTCGGCCGACATGCCCGAGACGATCGCCTGGGCACGCGCTGCACCCTCGGCGTGGTCGCCCTCGTAGGCGTCGATCACGGCGGCGCGCAACGACTCCACGTCGTGGAGCAGTTCGTCGCCCCCGTTCTCCCGCAGCACCCGGCCGAGGAGGTTGCCGAGGTACCGCACGTCGGCGCGCAGGTCACTGTCGACCGCACCGCTGACGTCGTCCCGCGCGCGCTCGTGGCGTGCAGATCCGTCGATCGCCGTCATGGAGTCCTTTCCGGGTCGTCCGGGAGGCTGGTCCCGGGTCCCAGCAGCGTATCGGCACCCGGGGGCGCATGACGTCGACCGTCCGGACGGACGCGAGGCCGGGGCCGGGGCCGGGGCCGAGGGGCTCTGCGCGGGGACCGCCGCTGTGCGGTCAGGCCGTGACGGCGGCGACCGACGTGTCGCCCGGCTCCTGACGGAACGGAGCACGGCGGGCGTCGAGGCCGGCGAGCAGCCCACGGTTCAGCTCGTAGGCGAGCTCGACCTCGGCGATCACCCGCTCCTGCTCCTCGGCCGTCCAGGGCGCGGCGTCGAGCTGGGCCCGGTAGGTGTGCTCGAAGTCGCTCGGGTCGGCGACCTGGTCGAAGATGTAGAAGAGGACGCCGTTCGTGTCGAACCCGAACCGCTCGGCCAGCACCTGCCCGATCACGTGCCCGCCGGACACGTCGCCGAGGTACCGCGTGTAGTGGTGTGCCACGAAGCCGCCGGGCCACTCAGCCGCGACCTCGTTGAGGCGTCGCACGTACGCGGTCGTCGCGGGCAGCGGGCACACCAGTTCGGACCAGTCCGGGCCGATCAGGTACTCGAGGTCGGCGCGGATCGCCGGCATCCGGGTGAGCTGCGCGGTGACGAACGGCGCCGCCACGGGGTGGTCGGCCATGCGTTCCGCCGCCCGCTCGAGCGCGTCGTACACGAAGGCGTACTGTCCGAGCAGGTCCGCGTAGTCGGCGACGTCGCAGTCGCCGCCGAGCAGGTCCTGCATGAAGCCGCTCGTGGCCGAGGCACCGTGCGAGCGCCGCGTGCGACGCCGCAGCAGCTCGGAGAACGGGATGACGGTCGAGTCCATGAGGTAAGGCTAACCTTAGTGCCGCGCGCGTCAAGCAGGGATCACCCAGGTGGCGCCGAACCCGCGAGAGGAAGCTCCCCCACGATGAGCTCGAAACCCAAACGCCCCCAGCACGTCTTCGTCGTCGACCGCACCGAACGGCTCTCGCCCCACATGGTGCGCGTGCACCTGGGCGGCTCGGCCTTCGAGGACTTCGTCGCCCAGGCCGACCCCGACCGGCTCGGCTCGACCGACAAGTACGTCAAGCTCCTGCTCGCGAAGCCGTCGCTCGGACTCGTGCCGCCGTACGACCTCGAGGCCCTGCGCGAGACCCTGCCGAAGCACGACCGCCCCGCCCGCCGCACCTACACGGTGCGTGCGGTCGACCACACCACGCGGACCATCGCGATCGACTTCGTCGTGCACGGCGAGGAGGGCCTCGCCGGTCCCTGGGCAGCGTCTGCGCAGCCCGGCGATCGACTCGCCCTGTCCGGGCCCGGTGGTGGCTACGCGCCGACCCCTGACCCGGCGGTCACGCACGTGCTGCTCGGCGACGACAGCGCCCTGCCCGCGATCGGCGCCGCACTCGAGTCGATGCCCGGCTCCGCCGTCGGCGTCGCCCTGGTCGAGGTGGCCGGGCCCGCCGACGAGCAGGACAT
Source organism: Curtobacterium sp. MCPF17_051 (assembly GCF_003234595.1). Classification (NCBI taxonomy): domain Bacteria; kingdom Bacillati; phylum Actinomycetota; class Actinomycetes; order Micrococcales; family Microbacteriaceae; genus Curtobacterium; species Curtobacterium sp. MCPF17_051. The sequence continues at coordinate 29,874 of NZ_QKSE01000016.1, forward strand.
CCGGCACCCGGCCGGGGTCGACCTGCGGTGGCTGCACCGGGACGCCACCGGCGCCCAGCCGGGCACGCTCCTGCTGGAGACGGCCCGCGGGCTGCCGCGTGCCTCCAGGCCGGTCCAGGTCTTCGCGCACGGCGAGCGGACCGCGATGAAGGCGATCCGTCGGCTGCTGCAGGACGACTGGGGGCTGGAGAAGCGCGAGATGTCGTTGTCGGCGTACTGGGCGCTCGGTCGCGGTGAGGACGAGTTCCAGGAGGAGAAGCGCGAGCCCGTCGGGGTGATCTTCACCGACTGACGGCGGCCTGCGTGCCCGTTCCTTCCCAGAGCGGGTGCGATGGCTGGTGGGAACGGGCGTACCTGGTCGGAAGAACGGACCAGGTACGCCCGATCTTGGCCGGTACGCCCGGTTCGACCAGGTACGCCCGGTTCCCGCAGGTACGCCCGCTCTTTCCCAGAGCGGGCGCGATGGCAGGTAGGAACGGGCATACCTGATCGGAAGAGCGGATTAGGTACGCCCGATTCGACCAGATACGCCCGATCCGACCAGGTACGCCCGGTTCCCGCAGGTACGCCCGCTCTTTCCCAGAACGGGTGCGATGGCTGGTAGGAACGGGCATACCTGGTGGGAAGAACGGACCAGGTACGCCCGATTCGACCAGGTACGCCCGATTTGACCAGGTACGACCGATTCGACCCGGTACGCCCAGCGCGCGCAGCGGCCGGGAGGCCCGGGGCACGTCGGTGGGTCGGGCTAGCGTTCGGCGCATGGTCACCTCGTCGTGCTGCGTGCCGGGTTGCGCGGGCGTGCTCGCGGACGGGCTCGCGGGCGTCCCCCTGTGCGGCGCGCACGTCGCGTTCGTCGCCGACCTCGCCGCCGAACACTCCGGCATCGAGGACACCCTGCCCGGACCGTGCCCGGCGTGCGGTTCGCGGATCGGGGTGCGGTTCCCCTCGGGTGCGGTGTGCGCCCGGTGCGAGTGGCGCTGGGGTGACGTGCCGGACGGCGACCTCGCTCCCCCTCGGGTCGACGTCGTCTACTACCTGCGGATGCGCGACGACTTCGGCGACCGCATCAAGATCGGCACGACGATGAACCCTCGGCAGCGGCTCGCGGCGATCCCGCACCAGGACCTGCTGGCGTTCGAGCGCGGTGACCGGACCCTCGAACGCCGCCGGCACGCAGCCTTCGCCGCCAGCCGGTACCCGGGCACCGAGTGGTTCCGGGTGACGCCGGAACTCCTGGCCCACGTGGACGCCGTCGCCGCCGGGGTCGACGACCCGTGGGACCTGCACGCACGGTGGACGAGCGAGGCGCTCGCGCTGCGGGGCTGACGCGCGACCAGGCCGTCGGGGCACCTGCTCAGGCGGCCTGCAGCATGCGGTCGGCGGTGCGGAGCGAGAGCGCCATGATCGTCAGCGCCGGGTTCGCGATGACCGCGCTCGGGAACACCGAGTTGTCGGCGATCCACAGGTTCGGGACGTCCCACGAGCGGCCGTCCCGGTCGACGACGGAGGTCTCGCGGTCCGTGCCCATCCGCGCGGTGCCGATGGTGTGCGCCGTGCGTTCGAGCACCCGGACGTCCTGCCCACCGGCAGCCTCGACGATGGTCGTCATCGTGCGGACCGCGTGACGACGGATCGCTTCCTCGTTCGAGCCCGGGGTGAACGAGACCCGGGCACGCGGGACACCGTGCTCGTCGAGTTCGTCGGTCAGCTCGAGGCGGTTGTCGTCGTACGGCAGGCACTCGGCGTTGATGCCGACGCCGGCCGAGAACGGGTAGTCCTGCAGCGCCCGGACGAGCTCGGTGCCGCGGAGTCCGCCACCCCGGACCAGCGAGGTCGCGAAGGTCTGTGGCTGCACGCCCAGGCTCTGGATGAGGTAGCCGCCCGCGAAGTCGGCGTCCGCCGGTCGGACGAAGTCCTCGGTGATGATCGACGACGGGTACCCGCGGTACGAGCGCATCGACTCGTCGAAGCGCGCCCACACCTGGGTGGCTCCGTGCGCGGTGAAGTTCCGGCCGACCTGTCCGCTGCCGTTCGCGACACCGGTGTGCAGCAGCAGCCGCGGCGTCTCGACACCGCCCGCGGCGAGGACGAGGGTCCGGCAGCGCTGGCGGTGCTCGCGCCCGTCGGCGGTGTACAGGACCGCCTCGACCCGTCCCGCCGCGTCGAGCTCGATGCCGTGCACGAAGGACTCCGGACGGATCTCGGCACCGAACGCCACGGCGGCGGGCAGGTAGGTCGTGTCCATCGACACCTTCGAGCCGTTGCGGCAGCCCTGGTGGCACGAGCCGCAGGACACGCAGGCCTGACGCAGCCCGTGGTGCTCCTGGTGCCGGTCCTCGGTGGTCAGGCCGACGGGGGCGTCGGTCGCGGTGATCCCGGCGGCCGCGGTGCCGCGCATCATCATGTCCGACGAGGCGTTCCGGGCCGGCGGGCGCATCCGGTAACGGCGGGACGGGTCCCACGGGTAGTGCTCAGGGCCGGCGACGCCGACGTCGTGCTCGACCTGCTCGATCCAGCCGGTGAGTTCGGCGTGGCTGATCGGCCAGTCCTGCCCCGCGCCGCTCTCGGTCCGCAGCCGCAGGTCGTGCTCGCTCGGCCGCGGGGTGAACGCGCCCCAGTGCAGCGTAGAACCGCCGACGCCCGTGCCGCTGTTGTTCGGGCCGAAGGCCGTGGGGGTCCCACCGCCGCTCAGCCGCTCGTCCATCCAGTTGATGTCACCGGGGGCGGCGACCTCGTCCGGCACGTGGTCGCCCGGCTCGGTGTTGCGACCGGCCTCGAGCGCGACGACCGTCAGGCCACGGCGGGCCAGCGATGCGAGGAGCGGCGCTCCCCCGGCCCCGGTGCCGACCACCACCACGTCGATGACGTCGTCCGTGCCGTACGTGCGTTGTCCGTCGAGTCTCATCGTGCAGCTCCGGTCGTCGGTGCGGTGTCCATCGTGCCGGCGGTGCCGGCGGTACCGGGGCCGGCGGGGGCCTCGGGTTCCCAGGCCTCGCGCTCGCCCGCCGCGAGCAGCTGGAAGCCCTGCTTGCGGACGCCGTCGCCGCCGTTCGCGTAGCCGTCGAAGTCGATGGCGGCCAGGGTGGCGGGGTGTGCGAGCCAGTGCTTCACGAGGTCGACGCTGGCGTCCTCGAACCACGCGCGCAGCTGCTCGGCGTCGAGATCGCCGTCGGCGCGGTACCGCCCGGCAGCCACGGACTCGAGGGCCTGGTCGAGCACGCCGTCGCGGGCGGGTGCGGCGAGCACGTCGAGCGCGGCACGGTAGGCCTCGGCGTCCACCGGCAGGCCGTCCGGCCGCCAGCCGTCGCCGAGCCCGGCGGCCAGCTGCGCGTCGACCCGCAGTGCCAGGTCGACCTGGTCGGTGCCGGGCTGCGGGACGACGATCCGCGCGACCGCACGCAGGGTGTCCAACTGCGTCGGCATCAGGGCGTGGGGTGCGGCCGCCGGGTCGTCGGGCAGTGCCCGCTGGGCCAGCAGACCTCGGGTCCGGGCGCTGACCCGCGGTGAGGCGATCACGCGGGCGTGCTCCACGGGGACGACCGGCGACCCCGTGACACGGCGCTGCCAGAAGTCGCGGATGCGCTCGGCCACGGCCTCGGGCTGTTCCCAGGGCAGCAGGTGGGCTGCGCCGTCGACGACGTGGAGCTCGCTGTTCGGCCAGTGCGGCAGGGTCAGGCGGCGCTGGGCGTCGGCATCGAGGTCGCCGTCCTCGGCGCCGGCGAGCACCAGGGCGGGCACCGGGTTCGGTGCGGCGTCCGACCAGTCCTCGCGGCTGCCGCGGGACAGCCAGTCCGTCCAGGCTGCCGGGTCGGTCCGCTCGACGTCCTGCACCGCCGCGCTGTGCCGCGAGGGCGCCAGGGGTGCCGCGGTGTTGGCGGCGACGAACTCCTCGGCGTCCTCGGCGCCGATCGGGCCACCCGCAGCCCATGACAGCATCGTCCAGCGGCGGTCGTCGTCCATCGGCTCGGGAGCGAGCGGGGACGCGGCGAGGAGCACCACGGCTCGCAGCCCGAACAGGCCGTTCGCGCCGGAGATCGTGCGGTCGGCCACCACCGTGGCGACCTTGCCGCCCATCGAGTGCCCGAGGAGCATCCACTCCGTCGAGCCGCTCGCCCCGATCGCGCGCTCCACCAGGACGGCCATCTCCTCGACGGTGGTGCCGGACGACGCCGGGCTGCGACCGAAGCCGGGCAGGTCGATGCCGATCAGGTCGAGGTCGCCGACGAGTTCGGCGCGCAGCAGCGCGAACTCCTCGGAACTCGCGCCGAGGGCGTGGAGACAGAAGACGGTGGTCACCATGTATACCTACCCGTCGCTCGCGACCGCTCCCAGCCGGGTCGTACCCCGTCACGCCGCGCCTGTCCCCCGGTCGGCGGCGTCACCGGGTGTACGCGTCGACGAACAGCGCGCCCCGGAGCTCGCGCAGGGTGTCCGCAAGCCGCTCGACGGTCCGCCCGGAGATGCCCGAGACCTGCAGGTCGTACGGGCCGAGCGCCGGCAGCCGTCCGGTGCGGATGCGGACGACCTCCCACCCCACGGCACGGACGGCGCGGTCCTTTCTGCGGTCGGTCTCCTGCCGGGGGCCGACGTGCTCGAGCCCGTGCCGACCGGTGGAGTCGTACTCGATCGCGACGCGGAGCTCGGGCAGGATGATGTCCGGCCAGGCCTCGACGTGGTCGAAGAACGGGCGGTCGAGCCGGATCGCGGAGTGGTCGTAGGTGAACGCGAACCGGTCGGACAGCATGCCTCGGAGTTCGGCTTCGACCGCCGATGCCGTCGCCGGGGGGCAGACGCTCGTGAACGACTCACCCGACGGCAACCGCGGGGTCTTCGGGCAGATCGTGCGGGGAACGGACTGGGCGGCCCGACGGGGTGCCCCAGCGGCCGACCCGGCGGACCCGGCGACGGGCCGACGGGACCGGGCACGGCTCGACGCAACGGCGCCGGCCGGGACCCCGCGGACCGGAGCCGCCGGCAGGGTCTGTCGTCCGGTACTCCGGACGACCCGCTGCGGCACGGGCACCGCCTGGGGCCAGTCCGACGGCAGCACCGGCCACCGCTGCGGCTGGGCCTGCACCGCGCACTCGGGGCACCAGACGGAGCGGCGGCGCTCACGACCCGGGCGGGACCGCTGTTCGGAGGGCGTCGCGACGAAGACGTGCCCGACGTCGCACTCCCAGGTGAGCAGGACCTCGGCCGCCGGGGGGACCTGGGTCAGGACAACGCCGTGGTTCAGGTCGGGGTGGTACTGCCTGATGAGCACCGGGTACGGCGCCCAGTCCGCGCGGAACTGTCCGACGGCGTACGGCACCGCTTCGCCGCGCGACCACTGTCGGCGGCGCCACCACGCATCGACGGGTTCGGCCACGCCACCACGCTAGGAACGACCACCGACACCCGCCGCACCACGCAGCGCGGCCGACACCCGCCGCACCACACAGCGAGCAGCGCGACCGACACCGCCGCGGCACCACGCAGGGACGCGCGATCGCTCAGGGGGCCAGCGCGTGCTTCACGTAGGCGACCAGGGCGTTCGCGTGCCCGTGCCCGAGGCCGTGCTCGGACTTGAGCCACCCGACGACCTCCATGTGCTGGTGGTCGTCGAGCCGGTCGGCGACCAGGTCGAGCCACTCCTGCACCGGGCGGCCGTACGTCGTCTCGATGCTCGGGAAGTACGACGCCGGACCCTTCACCTTGGTGCCGTCCGCCGGGGGTGCCGGGGCGGTCACACGATGCGCTGTCATGGCGCAACGGTAGCGCTTCGTCGGCCGTCACGGAACGTCACCCAGGACACCGTTCTGTGACGCCGCGTTGCGCCGGATGGCCGGGTGTTGCGTCGCGTGGCGGGGTGTTGCGCGACCCGTTGTCGGCGCCGCCCAGGCCTCCTACGGTCGCGACATGACCGACACCACCAGGGCCCCGCAGCGGGAGGCGACCAGCGTCGACGACGGGGGTCGACCGCCCGAGGCGGGACGCGCCTCCAGGCCGACGTCCGCGACCATCGTCGCGGCCGGACACGCCGCACTCGACCGCCCCGTCGTGCCGCTGCGCCACCCGATGCGGTGGATCGCCGCGGCCCTCGTGCTCGTGGTGCTGCTGAACTTCGTCGAGACGCTGTTCACCAACGAGCAGTGGGGCTGGCCCGCCGTCGGCAAGTGGCTGTTCAGCCCCGCCGTCCTGACCGGACTGCAGCTGACGCTGACGGCGACGGCGCTGAGCGCGGTGATCAGTTTCGCCGGCGGTGTGGTCGTCGCGATCGCACGGCTGTCGCGGAACCCCGTGCTGTCCGGGCTCGCCTGGGGGTACGTCTGGCTGTTCCGGTCGGTGCCGCTCATCCTGGTGCTCGTCTTCCTGTACAATCTCGGGTCGCTGTACCCGACCATCGGCATCGGCATCCCCTTCGGGCCCCAGTTCCAGGTGCCGACCGCCAACGTCCTCGGCGACCTGGCGATCGGCGTGATCGGGCTGAGCCTCAGCGAGATCGCCTACGCGTCGGAGATCGTCCGCGCCGGCGTGCTCGCCGTCGACCACGGGCAGCACGAGGCCGCACAGGCACTGGGGCTCCCCCGCCGCCGCCAGTTCGTGCGGGTGATCCTGCCGCAGGCGCTGCGGTCGATCGTGCCGGCGTTCGTCAACCAGGTCGTCGGACTGCTGAAGGCCTCTTCGCTGCTGTTCTACGTCTCGCTGCTCGACCTGTTCGGCGTGGTGCAGAACCTGTCGAGCACCTACCCGACGGACATCATCCCGCTGCTCGTCGTCGCCACGATCTGGTACCTCGTGCTCACCAGCGCGGTGTCGATCGTGCAGTACCACGTCGAGCGGTGGACCGCCCGAGGCTCGGTCCGGGCGCTGCCGCCGACACCCTGGCAGCGGGTGCGCACCGCCGTGCGTCGCGCTTCCGGACGTGGGTCGGGACGGCCTGGAGGCCCGGATCACCCCCGGCAGGCCGCCTCCGCAGCGCGCGTGGTCGCGTCCGGCCCCGGTTCCACCATCGACGACAGGACCATCTGATGAGCGCAGCGATCAGCATCCACGGGGCCGTCAAGGCGTTCGGGGACAGCGTCGTCATCGACGGCATCGACCTGTCGCTGCCGTCCGGCAGCGTGACCGTCGTCCTCGGCCCCTCCGGTTCCGGCAAGTCCACGCTGCTCCGGGCGATCAACCACCTCGAACCGCTCGATCGCGGGATCGTCACCGTCGGCGACGAGCCCATCGGTGTCCGCCTGCGCACCGGCCGCGACGGTGTCCCCCGCTGGAAGGAGCTGCCCGAGCGGCACATCCTGCGGCAGCGGTCACGGATCGGCTTCGTGTTCCAGCACTTCAACCTGTTCCCGCACCTCACCGCGCTCGAGAACGTCGCCGAGGGGCCGATCGCCGCCGGGGTCCCCGTCACCACGGCCCGAGCGCGGGCACGGACCCTGCTCGATCGGGTCGGACTCGGCGACCGCGGCTCGGCCCGCCCCCGGCAGTTGTCCGGCGGGCAGCAGCAGCGCGTCGCCATCGCCCGGGCCCTGGCGCTCGAGCCGTCGGTGGTCCTGCTCGACGAGCCGACCTCGGCGCTGGACCCGGAGCTCGTCGGCGAGGTGCTCGGGGTCATCCGGGGGTTGGCGGACACGGGCACGACGCTCGTCATCGTCACGCACGAGATCGCCTTCGCCCGCGAGGTCGCCGACCACGTCGTGTTCCTCGACCACGGGCGGGTCGTCGAGCAGGGGCCGCCGGCCCGGGTGCTCGACCACCCGCAGCACACCCGCACGCGCGACTTCCTGTCCCGTGTCCGCTGACCCCTGATCCCCGCACGCACCCCACACCCACCCCAAGGAGAACCATGTCCACGATCACCCCGTCCCGCTGGCGCAACCGCGCCGGCTTCCTCGTCCTCGCAGCCGGCGTCGTCGTCGCCCTCGCCGGGTGCTCGGCGGGCGCTTCCGCCGACACGAGCGGCGAACCCGACGGCTCCGTCACCATCGGCGCCGCCTCGAACGGTGCGGCGAAGGAGACGACCCTCGAGGTCACCGAGGACACGAAGCTGCACGACGCGCTCCCCGCCGCCGTCCGGGAGTCCGGCAAGTTGACCATCGGCGTGGGTGCCCTGCCCGCCGGGTTCCCGCCACTCGCCTTCACGGGCGACGACCAGAAGACGATCACCGGTTCGGAGCCCGACCTCGGACGACTCGTCGCCGCGAAGCTCGGGCTGCGCGCGGACGTGCAGAACGCGACGTGGGACAACCTGTTCGTCGGCATCGACAGCGGCAAGTACGACGCCGGCTTCTCGAACGTCACGGTCACCGAGCAGCGCAAGGAGAAGTACGACTTCGCCTCGTACCGGCAGGACAACCTGGCCTTCCAGGTGCTGGCCTCGAGCTCGCTGCGCTTCGACGGCGACCCGTCCGTGCTCGCCGGGAAGACCCTGTCCGTGAGTTCCGGCACGAACCAGGAGAACATCCTGCTCGAGTGGCAGGAGGAGCTCCGGGCGAAGGGCGAGGACTTCACGATCAAGTACTACCCGGACGGCAACGCGGTCAGGCTCGCGCTCGACTCGGGCAAGATCGACGCCTACTTCGGCCCGAACCCGACGATCGCCTACCAGAACACGCAGAGCGGGAGCACCGCGAAGCCGACGAAGACCGCGGGCACGTACTCCGGCGCCGGCTCCTCGTTGCAGGGGCTCATCGCAGCGACGACGAAGCAGGGCAGCGGGATCGCGAAGCCCGTCGCGGCCGCGATCAACGAGCTCATCGAGGACGGCACCTACGCGAAGTGGCTCGCGGCCTACAACCTGTCGAACGAGGCCGTGAAGACGTCCGAGGTGAACCCCGAGGGTCTGCCGCTCGACAACAGCTGAGGTGTGCCGCGACACCCCCGTGACCGTCGTGGTCGCGGGGGTGTCGTCGGTTTCTCGCACACGCACCCGATGTGTGCGCAACGAACGACATCCCACCCGTCGAACGACAGGTGGGATGTCGGAACATGCACACGCAGCGACCTACCGGGCAGCCAGAGCGGACTCCCCCTCGGCGACACGCGCCGCCCACTCCGCGGCGAGCAGCTCGTAGGAGCGCACCCGGGCCTCGTGGTCGTGCGCGATCGTCGTGACGAGCAACTCGTCCGCTCCCGTGACCCGCCGGAGCGTCTCGAGCCGTTCCGCGACGTGTGCCGGGTCGCCGACGAACCTCGTCGCGAGCCGGTCCGCCACCGACGCGGCGGCATCGTCCGGCAGCCGAACCGCTCGAGCCTCGTCCGGGGTGGGGTACTCGATCGCCCCGACGCCGGAGCGGATCGAGTGCACCCACTCGGCGTACCCGAGCCCGAGCTCGTCCGCCTCGGCCGCGGTCGGCGCCACGAGCACGTCGGCCGACACGATCACGTGCGGCGCGTCGAGCACACCCGGGCGGAACGCGTCGCGGTAGGCCTGCACCGACGCCAGGACCGTGCCGGGCGACGTGTGGTAGTTCGCGCCGTACGGCAGCCCGAGCGCGGCGGCGATCCGGGCACTCTCGCCGCCGGTGGAGCCGTGGATCCACAGCTCGACAGCGGCACCCCCGGCCGGCGGGGCCTCGATCAGCGCGCCGTCCCGCGACCACGTGCCGGCGAACAGGCCGCGGATCAGGTCGAGTTCGCCCGCGAACCGGTCGACGTCGCCCGGCACCCGGCCGAGCAGCTCCCCCTGCAGGGCGAACCGGCTGCCCGGCTCGAAGCGGAACTCGAACGGCGCGGGGACGAGCAGGCCGTCGACGACCTGGTCGGTCCGCGGGGCGAGCGACGGCGGCTTCGGGGTGCCGGGTGCTGGCGCTCCTGAGCGGCCGAGCCCGAGGTCGATCCGGGCACCGTACAGCGCGGCGAGCGTGCCGAAGGTCTCGGCGATCTGCAACCCGCGGACGTTGCCGACCAGGGTCGCGGCGCTGCCGACCCGGATGGTCGAGGTGGCGGCGGCGACCGCACCGATGACGATCGTCGGTGCGCTGCCGGCGACCCCGGGGTTCAGGTGGTGCTCGGCCAGCCAGTACCGGGCGTACCCGGCACGTTCGGCACGCTGTGCGAGGTCGACCGTGTTCGCCAGGGCCTCGGCGGGGGTCGACCCGCTGCTCACCGGCACGAGATCGAGGACGGAGAGCGGGACCCGGCTCATGCGAGCACCCGCTGCCGGTCGAGGACCCGTCCGGGAAGGTCGAGCGTCTGCCGGAGCGTCGCCCCCTCGTCGTACGACTGCCGGTACACGCCGCGCTCCTGCAGCAGCGGGACGACCCGGTCAACGAACTCGTCGAGCCCGTACGGGTTGGTGTGCGGCACGACGACGAAGCCGTCGGTGGCGCGCTCCTGCACGTACCGGTCGATCTCGGCGGCGATGTGCGCGGGCGTGCCGACGAAGCCGCCGCGGGTCGAGACCCGGATGACCAGGTCACGGATCGACAGGTGTTCGGCCGCGGCGAGGTCGCGCCACGACTGCACCAGCGCGGGCACGTCGCGGGTGTGACGGACGCGGCCACGGGTGATGTCGGCGCCCTCGAGGTCCGGGTCGACCGAGGGCAACGGCCCGTCGACGTCGTACGACGTCAGGTCGCGGTTCCACACCTGCTCGAGGAACGCGATCGCGGTCGCCGGACTCACCTGGGCGCGGCGGATCGCCCGGGAACGTTCCTCGGCCTCGTCCGCCGTGTCACCGAGCACGAACGTCGCGCCGGGCAGGATCAGCAGCTCGTCCTTCGACCGCCCGACCCGCTCCAGGCGCTCGGTGACGTCGCCGTAGAAGCGCTGTGCGTCGTCGAACTCGGTGTGCAGCGAGAAGATGACCTCGGCGTTCGCGGCGGCGAGGTCGCGGCCCTCGTCGGAGTCGCCGGCCTGCACGATCACCGGGTGCCGCTGGGGACTGCGCGGCACCGGGAACGTGCCGGTCACGTCGAACTGCGGGCCGTGGTGGTCGACGTCGTGGATGCGGGAGCGGTCGGCGAAGGCCCCGGCGGCCAGGGCCCCGGCGGCGCCCGGCCCGGCGGCCGAGGCCACGACGGCGTCCTCCTCCCACGAGTCCCAGAGTTCGCGCGACAGCTCCACGAACTCGGCGGCCCGCGTGTACCGGTCGGCGTGGTCGAGGAACCCGCCACGGCGGAAGTTCGCACCGTGGAACGCGTCCGAGCTCGTCACGACGTTCCAGCCGGCGCGACCGTCGGTCAGGTGGTCGAGCGTGGCGAGCTGCTTCGCGAGCTCCACCGGCTCGTTGAACGTCGTCTGCAGGGTGCCGACGAGCCCGATGTGGTCGGTGACCCCGGCCAGCGCCGCGAGGATCGCGAGCGTGTTCGGGCGCCCGACGACGTCGAGGTCGTGGATGCGTCCCTTCTGCTCGCGCAACCGCAGCCCCTCGGCGAGGAACAGGAAGTCGAAGAACCCGCGCTCGGCGTTCCGGGCGAAGTGCTCGAACGACGAGAACGCGATCTGGCTCTCGGCGCGGTCGTCACTCCAGAGCGTGGTGTTGTTGACGCCCGGGAAGTGGGCGGCGAGGTGGACCTGACGCTTGGCGTTCATGCTGAGACCCCCGAAGGAACAGAATGGGTGGAGGACCGACGCGCGTACCGGCTGACCGCCGGCGCGATGCCGAGCCGCGTGCGCAGGTCGGCGGTGGGACGGGATGCCACGTCGGCGCGGAGCCCCGCGGTGACGAGCGCCGGGACGAGCTGCCGCGCGATGGCGGTGCTGTCGACCGGGATGCGCAGCGGACGGAGCCGGACGCCGGCGTACCCGAGGGCCCGCAGGTCCGCGATCAGCGACACGAGTTCCGGCACCGTCGTCGCGAGGACGGACGTGTCCGACCCCGCACCGACGGCGTACGGGGCGCCAGCGGCCGCGTCGAGCGCGGCGAGCTCGTCGGCGGCGGCGGCCGGTGACGACCCGATGAGCACCGCGAGGTCGGCGAGGACGGGACGACGGAGGTCGGATCCGGCCGCCTGCTCGGCGTCACGGACGAGTGCCAACGCTTCCCGCGCCTCCCTGCCGTCGAAGCCGGGCGTGACCAGCACGACGTCCGCAGCGTCCACGGCGAACGCGGCCGCGTCGGCGCGGTGTGCCAGCGCGAACACCGGCGGCCGCCCCTGCGGCGACCGCGGCACGATCGACGCGCCGTGCACCGAGACGAACGAACCGGAGAACGCAGCGTTGTGGATGCGGTCGCGGTCGATGAAGCGGCCGGTCGTGACGTCGCGGATGATCGCGTCGTCGTCCCAGCTGTCCCAGAGGCGGGAGACGGCTTCGGCGACCTCGCGGGCCTCGTCGAACAGCGTGGCCGCGTCGCCGCCGCCGGGTCGGCGGCCGAACAGCGCGGCCTCGCGGGTCGTCGGGCTCACCTGGATCCGCCACCCGGCTCGCCCCAGCGAGACGTGGTCGAGGGTCTGGAGGCCCGTGGCGACGTGGAACGGTTCGGTGTGCGTCACCGAGACGGTCGGCACCAGACCGATCGCGCGGGTCGCGGGGGCGACCGCGTTCGCGACGAGGAGCGCGTCGAGGCGGCCGACGACGGTCGACGTGTCGAGGCCGCCGTCGGGGTCGGTGGGGCCGGCGGTGAACGAGTCCTCGAGGGTGACGGCGTCGACTCCGAGCCGGTCCTGCTCGACGACGACGTCGCGCCAGTGCCGGAGGCTCGTGAGCCGGTGCGCTGCCGAGCCGGCGGCGCGCCAGGCGGCGGGATGCCAGCCGGCGCCCTGCAGCGCGGTGACGAGGGTGATGCGGTCGGGCACGGTCATGGGGCGACGCTAGGACGGTTCGGCCGGGCGGCGAAGCGGTGTTGCGGAACGTGACCGACGGTGTCGCCGTGTGACGCGCGGCGGGGGCGGGCCGCACGGCGGCGTCGCTCGGTGCGCACCTCGCGCCGTGCGAGGATCGCCGGATGGTCTCGTCGTTCCTGACCCACGCTGAAGTGGTGGTCGACCCCGCGGTCCCGATCGAGTCGTGGGGGCTGTCGCCCGAGGGCCGCGTCCGGGCCGCCGCCGCACACCGGCTCGCGTGGACGCCGGGCTCCCGGCGGATCGTCTCGAGCACCGAGCGCAAGGCCGTCGAGACCGCCGACCTGCTCGCCAGCGCCGTCGGACTGCCGGTCGAGCACGACCCACTGCTGGGCGAGATCGACCGGAGCGCGACCGGCTACCTGCCGCCGTCCGAGTTCGAGGCCGTCGTCGACGCGTTCTTCGCCCGACCCGAGCAGTCGGTCCGCGGCTGGGAGCGGGCGGTCGACGCCCAGGAGCGCATCGTCGCGGCCGTGCGCCGGCACTGCGCCACCGGCGACGTCATGATCGTTTCGCACGGTGCGGTCGGCGCGCTGCTCCTGGCCCACCTGCGCGGCGTCCCGATCACGCGCGCCCTCGACCAGCCCGGCATGGGCAGCGTCTTCCGCTTCGACGCGCCCGCCTGGCGGGCGACCAGCGGCTGGAGACGCGTCCCCGCGACCTGACGGGAGGCGCGGGGCGGGGCCGCCACGGGCCTCCCGTCCGTCGCCTGCGCGGCCCGAGCGCCCCGCTCGTCAGACCACGCGCGTCGCGCCCGTCACGGGGCCGGGGGCGGCGTCCTCGTCGTCGGCGTCGTGCAGGGTCCGCTCGGCCTGTCCGAGCAGGTGGTGCACGGCGAGGCCGATCGAACGGGCACCGACGACCGCGACGAGCACGCTCAGCAGCGCCAACAACACGGCGGTGGGGATCCAGGCGGACGGCAGCGCGAGTGCCCGGAACCACTCCACCGAAGCGGTGGCGACCGCGGCGGCCGGGAACACGAACGACCAGAACCCGAGCGAGAACGCCAGGCGGACGTACCGCGGCAGCAGGGCCAGCTGCACGAGGACCATCAGGACGCCGAGCCCCGCGATGGCCTGCACGGGCAGGGTGACCGCTCCGTCGGTGAGGGCGAACACCGACAGGGTGGCGACCGCCGGCGGCGCGACCAGGATCGCCATCGTCGGCACGAGCGGCCCCGGCAGCGCCGGTCGGAACGCCAGCCGGATGAGCAGCAGGCCGGTCATGACGCCCCAGAAGAACACACCGACGCCGAGGGCCGGCCAGGAGAGCCAACCGACGCCGACCTCGTGCGTGGCGACCGAGGCGACCAGGGCCGCGGCGACGGTCGGCAGCAGGTAGCCGCCGTGCACGGACTCCAGGGCGAGCCGGCCCTCGAACCAGGTGCTCAGCAGCCAGGCGGCGAACCCGGCCGCGGTGGCCACGGCGGCGAGCACGACGACCTGCCCGGCGACGGGGGCGAACCGCGCCAGGTCGACGCCGAGCAGCATCGCGGTCGCGGGCACGAGCGCGGCGATCGGCCCCTGCGCCGGGTGGCGGAGCTGGTCGACGAGCCGTTCCCCGACGCGTGCGCCCCGGACGGCGTGCGCCCCGAGCAGCCACACCGACGCGACGGCGGCGATCGCCCAGAACACCTGCGGCACCACGGCGGGCAGGTGCAGCACGGGGGCGGCGTACGACCACGTCTCGGCGAAGCCGGCGAGGCCGAACGGGACGGCGAGGGTGTTGAGCGGGATGCGGGAGGTGGGTCGTGGCATGGCTCCCCCATTCTTCCGGACGTGTCGGCTGCCCCGGTGCGCGCCCGGGGGCCGTGCGTGCTCCGCGGTCAGGCTGCGGGCAGTTGCTCGCCCGCCTCGATCGCCACGTCGAGCCGGTTCTCGGCGGGCGGCAGCGGGCAGGTCGCGTGCGGGGTGTACGCGCACGGCAGGTTCGTCGACCGGTTGAAGTCGATGCGGGTGGCACCGTCGGCATCCGGTGCGGCGATGTCGAGACTCCGGTTCGCCGCGTACGTCGTGACTCCGCTCGTGCGGTCGGTGAACAGCACGTGCAGGCCGCCGGCGTGCCCGTTGAACGCCAGGAGCGACCGCGGCCCGTCGAGGTCGAACGTCAGGACGCCGGGGGCCTCGTACACGTGCAGCAAGCCGTCGACGACGCTGCCCACGGTGACCTCGCGCGGAGTGTCGAACGGCTCGAAGTGCGCGTCCACGACGAAGTGCTCAGCGGGGGCGTACGCCGGGGTGCCGTGGTAGCCGACGCGGGTCGGGTTCGACGGGTGCCGCGGGCGCAGCAGGTCGCTGCCGCCTCGCCGCGCGACCTCGATCACCACGGTCTCGTCGCCGTCGCGCCACACCACGTTCGTGCTCGAGCGCTCGGGCAGCGGGCCGAACCGGTGCGTCCCGGTGACCTGCTGCCCGTCGACCTCGATCGTCTCGTCCTCGGCCAGTGCGACCACCGGGCCGTCCTCGTCCGTCGACCAGCTGCCCGGTGCGTCCTCGAACCGTTCCGGCGTGGCGGTGAGCCAACGGATGCTGGTGATCGCGAGGAACCCGTGCTCGCTCGCCCGGGCCTGCTCGTGGTCGTCGTGCCACGTGGTCCACGACTCGGCGAAGGTCGGTGCGGTCGTGGTGGTCGGGGTCGTGGTGGTCGGGGTGGTCGCGTTCGCCGGGGTCGTCGTGCTCATGGGTCGACCGTACGACGCGCGGACCGGGGGCGCGACGCGGAACGTAACGGGTCCGACCCCTCGTGGGAGAGTGGCACTGCAGCGCACCGCGAAGCCTCGCGCGCGGCCCCCGACTCCCGACAGTCCGCACTCATCGAGAGGAAGGCAGCGCATGCCCTTCGAGAACACCGACCGCATCCAGGCCACCACCGCCGGATCGCTCCCCCGCACCCCGGAGCTCATCGCCGCGAACGCCGCACGGCCCGTGGCCGCCGACGGCTTCACGCTCGAGACCACCGACGAGGTCCGGGCCCTGACGAGCGCGGCCGTCGACGACGTCGTCGCCCGGCAGACCGCGCTCGGCATCACGCAGCCCGGCGACGGCGAGTTCGGCAAGGCGATGTCGAACAGCGTCGACTACGGCGCCTGGTGGGGGTACTCGTTCCAGCGCGTCAGCGGCCTGAGCCTGACCGACGAGAACATCTTCTCGCAGAAGCCGGTCCGCTCGACCCCGGGGAACATCCGGCTCACGAGCTTCCCGGACCGCCGCGACTGGACGATCTTCCACGACGCCTACACCGACCCCGAGTCGGGCATCGGCACGGGCAAGAACGCCACCGCGTTCCCGACGACCACCGGCCCGATCACCTACACCGGCCACGAGGCCGCGGCCACCGACGCCGCGAACCTCAAGCACGCGGTCGAGGCCGCCGGCGCGGACAACGGCTTCATCACGGCGCTCTCCCCCGGCTCCGCCGCCCGCATCGCGAACGAGTACTACGCGACGGAGGAAGAACACATCTGGGCGTGGGCCGACGCCCTGCGCGAGGAGTACACGACGATCCTCGACGCCGGCCTCGTGCTGCAGATCGACGACCCCTCGATCGCCGAGAACTGGGACCAGATCAACCCCGAGCCGAGCATCGAGGACTACCGCGCCTTCACCCGCATCCGTGTCGAGGCGCTCAACCACGCGCTGCGGGGCCTCGACACCAGCCGCGTGCGCTTCCACCTGTGCTGGGGTTCCTGGCACGGCCCGCACACCACCGACATCGAACTCCGCCACATCGTCGACCTGATGCTCGACATCGACGCCGGCGCGTACTCGTTCGAGGCCGCGAACGCCCGCCACGAGCACGAGTGGACCGTCTGGCAGGACGTCACCCTGCCCGAGGGCAAGGTCATCGTCCCCGGTGTCGTCGGCCACGCGACGAACGTTGTCGAGCACCCCGACCTCGTCGCGCAGCGCATCGAGCGGTTCGCCTCGGTGGTCGGGCGTGAGCGCGTCATCGCCGGCACCGACTGCGGGCTCGGCGGCCGCGTGCACCCGCAGATCGCCGCGGCGAAGCTCGAGTCCCTCGGTGAGGGTGCCCGGCGCGCGAGCGCGAAGCTGTTCTAGCCGCCCGTTCCTTCCCAGAACGGCTGCGGTACCTGGCGAGATCGGGCGTACCTGCCACGAAGAACACGGGAGGTACGCCCGTTTCGGGGAGGTACGCCCGTTTCGTGCAGGTACGCCCGTTTCGTGCAGGTACGCGCGGGTTCGGACGCACGCACGGACGGACGGGAGGCACGGTGCGGGTTGGCACCGTGCCTCCCGTCCGTCAGCGGCGTCGGCCCAGGGCGACGGCCGCGACCGCGACGAGCGCTCCGGCCCACAGCACGGGGCGCGTGACGCGCCGACGCTTCGCGACCCAGCCGCCGTTCGTCGCGTTCGCGGCGTCGGCGGGGGCGTAGAGGTTCCCGTCGGTCGGGGCGCCCTCGCCACGGAGCGCGAACGTCTCCACCATCGGCTTCGTGATCTTGTGGAACAGGCCCGGGAACACGTACTGCAGCGGCACGAGCGAGGCCTGGATCCGTCCGACGAAGCGGTAGCGCTTGGGGTGCGTGGCGGCCTGCACGACGGCACGGCCGGCCCGCTCGACCGAGACGGTGGGCGGCAGCGGGTGCGAGGTCTTGCCGGTGTAGTTGGCACCGTTCTGGTAGATCGGGGTGTCGATCGTGGACGGCAGCAGCGCGGTGAACCGGATGCCGGTGCCCGCGAACTCGTCGCCGAGCACGTCGACCAGGCCGAGGGCCGCGTGCTTGCTCGTCACGTACGCCGACTGGTAGGGCGCCGAGAGCAGGGACTGGATCGAGCCGACGAGCACGTAGGTGCCCTTCCCGCGCTGCTTCCAGTGCGGCAGCAGGTGCGTGATGGCGTTGAGGTGCCCGTACAGGTTCGTGTCGACGACGCGCTTGAACGCCTCGGTGGGGGTCTGCTCGAACAGGCCGTAGACGAACAGGGCCGCGTTGCCGACGAAGACGTCGATGCGACCGAAGCGGGTCGTCACCGTGCCGATGAGGTCCTTGACCTGGTGCTCGTCGGCGACGTCCGTCGGGATCGCGGTCGCCTCGGCGCCGAGCTTCCGGCACTCGGCGGCTGCGGCCTCGAGCGAGTCCTGCCCGCGTGCGGCGAGCACGAGCGTGGCGCCCTGGCGAGCGAACTCGTGTGCGGCGGCCCTCCCGATGCCGCTCGATGCTCCGGTGATGACGACGATCTTCCCGCGGTACCGATGTCCCATGTGTCCTTGGTACCCGGCCGTGGTCCGTTCCCGCACAGCCGGGTCGTACCCCTGCACGCGGTGCGAAGATGGAGCATGCGCAAGGACGACTTGACCGTCGACGAAGCCGCGGTCATCGCCGAGCACGCCCGCTCCGGTGCCCTCGACGTCGACGACCCCGAGGTGCGGAAGGTCGTCGAGCAGGCGAACCGGGTACTGGTCCGTGCGCAGATGTGGGGCGAGGAGCGGAGCCCGAAGCTGCGGCGTCGCCGACGACTCATCGCGGTCGGGGCCCTCGTGATGGTGCTCGTCTGGGTCGCGGGACTGCTCGTGCCGCTGGCGATGCGCTTCGGCTGACGGGTCCGTCGGCGCCGGCTGCGGTGTGCGCGGGGCGGATCAATCACGGTGCGGCCCTGGTCTGACTCGTCCGGATGGTGCATGATCCGACGACCACACCACCATCGCGCTGCAGGGAGCACGACATGGACCAGCACATCGATCGACGGCGCTTCATGACGCTCGGACTCGCCGGAGCCGCGACGACCGCCCTCGGCGCGACCGCGATCGGCGCGGACGGGTCGGCGCAGGCGGCGACCACGGCGGCGGCTGCCGCCCCCGTGCTGCTCGCCGCCGACGAGTTCGACGGCCCGGCCGGCAGCGCGCCGAACCCGGGGATCTGGCGGTACGACCTGGGTGCCGGCGGCTGGGGCAACGCCGAGTTGCAGACCTACACGGACTCGCGGCGGAACGCGGCGCTCGACGGTGCCGGCAACCTCGTCATCACCGCACGCCGCGAGGCCGACGGCTCGTACTCGTCGGCCCGGCTGAAGTCCGAGAGCACCTACACCGCGCAGTACGGCCGCATCGAGGCGCGGATCCGCATCCCCCGCGGCCAGGGCATCTGGCCGGCGTTCTGGATGCTCGGCGCGGACATCGGGCGGGTCGGGTGGCCGGCGTGCGGGGAGATCGACGTGATGGAGAACGTCGGGTACGAGCCGGGGATCGTGCACGGCACGGTGCACGGGCCCGGGTACTCAGGCGCCCAGGGCATCTCGGCGGCGTACACGGCTCCGTCCGGAGCAGCGTTCGCCGACGAATTCCACGTGTACGGGGTCGACTGGCGCCCCGGCTCCATCACCTGGACGGTCGACGGTGTCGCGTACCGGACGGTCACCCGGGCCGACGTCGGCTCCGCCCCGTGGGTGTTCGACAAGCCGTTCTTCGTGATCCTCAACGTCGCGGTCGGCGGGAACTGGCCGGGATCGCCCGACGCCTCGACGCGGTTCCCGCAGCAGATGACGGTCGACTGGCTGCGGGTCCACCAGAACGGCTAGCCGGGTCGCCCACGCCGTGACCGGGCTCGTCCCCGTCAGGCCGCGCTCGTCCGCGTCAGGGACGGCGGTTCGCCCGGGCGACGAGCCACAGGTAGGTGCTGTGCCCGACCAGGGCGAGTCCGAAGAACACCGCGGCGACCGCGTAGACCCGGTCGAGCTTGCCCTGCCCGATCACGAGCATCACGACGCAGAACGCGACGGCGACCGCGAGGACACCGACCTGCACGGTCGACCAGATCCGTCGGAAGCGCGGCATGCCCGTCTCGTTCACGCCACCCATTCTGCCCGATGCCGTCAGTGCTTCTCCGGGTCGTGGCCCCAGTTCATGAGCGAGTACCGCCAGGGGGTGTCGTGCACGTCGCCCTCGGGCCGCTGCTCCGAGTGCCGGGCGACGTAGCCGACGACCTTCCGCATGTGCGCCAGGTCGTCGTCGGTGCGGTCGGCCCGGTGCTTCTCGAGTATCCGGATGATGTGCCGACCGCTCTCGTGCCCGGTCGATTCGCCCCCGCCAGAGGGCTTCTGCCCGACGGCCTTCGATTCGTCGGTGTCGAGCCACTTCCGCAGCTCGGTGGCGGTCATGTTCACCGCGTCGTCGAAGTCGGCCCGGGTCTGCTCGTCGTCGTGCTCGCTCATGCGGTCGAGCCAACCCGGCGGTGCTGGACGACTGCGCAGGACGGACGCGGCTCCGACCGTGCCCAGCCCCTCACGCGTTTCCTGACCCTGCGAACCCCGCACCCGAACAGGAAGAGGCATCACATGCGCGCAGTCGTGTGGCACGGCATCGGCGACATCCGGCTCGACGAGGTCCCGCAGCCGACCATCCAGGACCCGGAGGACGCGATCGTCCGGATCACCCGCAGTGCCATCTGCGGCACCGATCTGCACTTCGTCCGCGGCACCATGGCACCGATGGTCGAGGGCACGATCCTCGGCCACGAGGCCGTCGGCGTCGTCACCGAGGTCGGGGACGCGGTGCGCGGCTTCAGCCCCGGCGACCGCGTCGTGATCAACTCCACCGTGTCCTGCGGTGCCTGCCGGTACTGCCGGATGGGCAGGACCGCCCAGTGCGACCGCTCGAACAGCAACGGACCGCAGGCAGGCACCGCGTTCTTCGGCGGCCCCGCCTCGACCGGACCGGTCGACGGCATGCAGGCGGAGTACGTCCGCGTCCCGTGCGCCCGCAACACCATGCACCCGCTCCCGGACACCGTCTCCGACGAGCAGGCGATCCTGCTGTCCGACATCTTCCCCACGGGGTGGTTCGGCGCGGAGCTCGCGGGCGTCACGCGCGGTGACGTCGTGGTGGTGTTCGGCGCCGGGATCGTCGGACAGTTCGCGGCAGCCTCGGCGTACAAGCAGGGCGCGGCCCGCGTCATCGTCGTCGACGGCGAGGAGACCCGGCTCGCCGCCGCGCTCGCCCAGCACTGCGAGGTCGTCGACTACAACGCCGAAGACCCGGTCGAGACGATCATGTCGCTGACCGACGGCATCGGCGCGGACTGCGTGATCGACGCAGTCGGCGTGGACGCCGAACGCCCGAAGCGCGGCCCGGCGGCGGTCGACCAGGACCAGGCGGAGGCGTTCGACGCCGAGGTGGCCGCGGTCGCGCCCGATGCCGCACCCGACGGCTTCGGTGAGCAGCAGCAGTGGAAGCCCGGTGACGGCCCCTCGCAGGTGGCTCGCTGGGCGGTCTCGAGCGTGGCGAAGTACGGCCGCATCGGGATCATCGGGGTGTACGGACCCACGGCCGAGCACTACCCGATCGGCGAGGCGATGCTCAAGAACCTGACCGTGCGGATGGGGAACTGCGACCACCACTCCGTCACCCCGCCGCTGATCGACATGGTGGCCGCCGGACAGTTCGACCCGACGGCCCTGATCACCGAGCACGAGCCGATCACCGACGCGATCGGTGCCTACGAGGCGTTCGACCGGCGCGAACCCGGCTGGATCAAGGTCGAGCTCGGCACCTCCTGACCGGAACGCGCTGCACCGGACCGCGACGACACCGGGTGGGAATGGAACGTCCCCGCCCGGTGTCGAACTCTGCACCGACCACGAAGGAGCCCACCATGAGCCTCGACCTCCACAAGAGCACCGGCGCCGGAACCGTCACCGACGAGCGCGCCTGCCTGCCGAAGCCCGTCCTGCCCAGCCTGCACGACGAGCGCACCCCGTCCTTCGGCCGCTGGCTCGGCCAGATCAACCACACCGACTGACCCACCAGCGGAGCGGGGGCACCCACCGCCCGGACCCTCGCCGCGCACTGCTACCGTGCACCCATGTTCTGGGGCCGGCGGTACTACGCGCTGCAAGCCGTCGGCGGAGCGGCCTGGTGGATCGCCGTCGCGACGCTGCCGTGGATCCGCACGGCGACGCTCGGCTCGCTCGATCCGGTGCTGGTCGCCGTGTTCGACGTCCCGCTGTTCGTCGTCGCCTCGGCCCTCGCCGCCGCGGGAGTCCGGACCGCCGCGGTGGTCACGACGGCGTGGACCGCGCTGGTGCTCGTTGCCCTGAGCGTCTGGGCCACCGCGATCGGCGAGGCCGGCTGGGGCGTGCTGGTCATGCTGGCCGCCACGATCGGATCGACCCTCGCCCTCGCCCTCGTCCTGCTCGGACGGGTCCCGACGGAGTGGGTGACGAGCGGTCCGCTGCGGATCCGCACCGCTGACGCCGCGGCCCCGCGTTCCCGGCACGTCACCGCGACCGTGCTGCAGATCGTCGTCTTCTGGGGCCTGTTCCTCGGGGTGTTCCCCCTGGTGATCGCGTTCGCCGAGCACCGCTGGGGCCTGCACCTTCGCCTGCCGACACCCTCCGTCACCGCCCTCACCGTCGTCGGTGTGGTCGTGCTCCTGCTGGCGAGTGCGCTCGGCATCGCGTCGGCAGCGGCGATGTCGACGAAGGGCGAGGGCACGCCGCTGCCCTCGGCCACCGCGAACCGCCTGGTGGTCGCCGGGCCGTACCGGTCGGTGCGGAACCCGATGGCCCTGGCCGGCATCACCCAGGGGGTCGCCGTCGGCCTGATGCTGTCGTCGTGGCTGGTCGTCGTCTACGCGGTCGCCGGTTCCGTGGTCTGGAACTGCATCGTCCGCCCGCTCGAGGAATCCGACCTTCAGGAACGGTTCGGCGACGACTTCCGCCGCTACGCGGAGCAGGTCCGGTGCTGGGTGCCGCGGTGGCCGGTGCCGGCGCGCGTGGGTTCGGTGCCGCTCAGCTCGTCGCGCCGCTGATGTTGACGAGCCACGACACCCCGTGGCGGTCGGTCAGCATCCCGAACGTGTCACCCCAGGGCGCCGCGGTGAGTGGCTCGACGATCGTGGCGCCCTGGGCGAGGCCGTTCCACCAGCGTGTCAGCAGTTCGTGGTTGTCACCGCTGAGGGACAGCGAGATGCTGCTCTCGGCCGGCGTGGGCATGCCGGACGGCGCGTCCGAGGCCATCAGGAGCAGGCCCTGGTCGCCGTCGAGCTGGCCGTGCATCACCTTGTCGGCGTCGGCGGGGTCCTGGCTCATGCCGGCTTCACCGAACGTGCCGATGGTGAGCGTGCCGCCGAAGACCGAGTGGTAGAACTCGAGCGCTTCGCGGGCGCCGCTCCGGAACCCGAGGTAGGGGTTGAGGCGAACGGTCATGACGGTCTCCCTCGTCCTGCGCGGGCGCCGTCGCCCGCGTCGTGATCATCGTGGCAGAGCGCGCGTCGCCGCGGAAGGAGACGCCGTCGTCTTCCTTCGGCGCCGCCAGGTCGTCGAGACGCCTCCACATTCGGCGGCGTCTCGACGACGGCACGGCGTCGCAGCAACACGCCGGCGTGTCCGAAGCAGCACCAGCGCCGGACGGGAGGCGCGTGGCGGCGCCGCCACGGGCCTCCAGTCCGTCACGCGGCGGGGTCCACCACCGCCGGTCGCGCGGACGGGGCGAGCTCGCGGATCCGCTTGGCGGGGACGCCGGCGTAGACGCCGTGCGCCGCCAGGCGGCCGACGACCACGGCGCCGGCGGCGACCACGACGTCGTGCTCGATGTGGGCGCCGGGCAGGATCGTGGCGCGGCCGCCGATCCAGACGTGCTCCTCGACGACCACCGGACGGCCGGTCGCGACGTCGCTCCACCGGCCCTCGGCGTCGATCTCGTGGTGGCTCGTCATGATGAGCACCTGCATCCCGATCGCGGTGTTCGCACCGATCGTCACGGGGGCGACGGCCTCGACGGTCACGTTCCGGTTGCAGAAGACGCCCCGGCCGATCGTGAGGTGCTTCGGGTCGCCCGTCAGCGAGAACCCGGTGCCCACACCGGACTCGGCGCGTGCACCGGCGGCACGGAGCAGCAGCCGACGGACGATCCGGGGCAGCAGCGCCGATCCGAGCAGTGCGGTGAAGACGAGGTGCTCACGGGCGTAGGAGGCGTCCTCGATGAGCCGGCGGCCGAACGTCGAGGCATGGGACGCGGTCGGGACGGGCTCCGACGGGACGGGCGCCGGGGTCGGGACGGGCGGTGCTGCTGAGCCGGCCATGGGGTCTCCAGTCGTCGTGGCTGCGTGTCCGTGCAGCGCAAACGTAGGGCGACGCTCGTCGGCGATCGGCCGGACGGCGGGCGGTTGCGGGATTCTTGCGGGGCCGCGCGGCTGCTCGTCTACGGGCGGGCGCCGTCGCGCGCGGTGGACGCCGTGTGCCGGGGCAGCTCGCCGAACTCCTCGCGGTAGCTCCCCGCGAACCGGCCGAGGTGGGCGAACCCGGTGGCCCGGGCGATCTCGGCGATGCTCCGCCCGTCGCCCGACTCGAGCTGTTCGCGGGCGAGCAGCAGCCGGATGCGGCGCAGGTACATGGTCGGGGTGATGCCGTGGTGCCGCTGGAACGCCGCCTGCACGCCGCGCACGCTCAGGCCGGCGGCCTCGGCGACGTCGTCGACGGTGATCGGCTCGGTGGCGTGCTCGAGCAGGAAGGTCTCGGCACGGGCGAAGCGGGCGGTGGCGGCCATCGCCGGCTCGTACTGCCCGACGGGCCAGTGCGGGATCGCGGTGAGCAGACCACCGGCGGCGAAGCGCGCGAGTTCCCGCTCGCGTTCGATCGGGACGGCGTCCGGTCCGGCCAGCACCTCTTGTGCGACGGACCGCACCATGAGCCACCAGGCAGCGAGCGGCGCGCCCTCGGGGACGTGCCGCGGACGGAACTCGATGGGACCGGGGGCCCAGTCGCCGCGCTCGGCCGCGACCTGCTCGACGATCGAGCGGTCGATGCGCAGGACGTCCTTGTTGCAGGCGATCCAGCGGAAGCGCTGGGGGCCCTGGCGGAAGAGCGTCGGGCGGCCGATCTTCACGGGGTTCTCGTCGAGCTGGGCGACCCCGGACTTCATCCAGAAGATCATCACCGCGCTGCCCGGCTCGATCGCGCCGCTCAGGACCCCGGTGCAGCGGGTCGACTCGAGCGACAGCAGTGCGGTCCCGCGCACGCGCTCCTCGAACACGAACTCGGCGTCCGTCGGTTCGACCGACAGTCCGTGGGTGATGTGCGTCCGAGCCATCGCCTCGGCCGCGACCGACGGCTCGGCGGTCTGGATCTCCCGCTGCATGCGGTGCATCGTCTCGGGCACGTGACGATCCTCCCGACAACTCGGCGTCTGCGCAACGCGCGACGCGCCGCGTTCCTGTACGGCGACCAGCCGGCGCGCTGTTGGCTGTGCTGCAGGAGGTCGAACATGAAGTACATCCAGTACGACCGCTCGACGATCCTGACGAGCGACGACGTGGCCGACGCCGTGATCGAGTACGCCGCTGCCCTGGCCGGGGGGAGCCGGGCGGACACCGTGGCGATCCCTGCCGTGGCCGCCGACGGCACCATGACGACCACCAAGGTGCTGATCGGTCCGTCGAGCCAGCTCGTCGTCGAGGACGCCGAGGAGGACGAACTCGAGGGTGAGGACACCGTGTTCGTGGCGCGGCTGCGCGCCGCCGCGCTGACGTTCGACCACGACGAGGTGATCCACGCGGACACCCGGTCGGACCTGACCGAGGGGCCGGTGGCGTAGGGAGCAACCCTGCGGAGCGCCTGCGCAGCGCCGGCTCAGCGCCCGAAGTCCGGCGGCGACGCGTTGGTGTCGACGGCGAGCACGGCCTCGGTGCGCCGACCGAGTTCGAGCAGGAAGGCCTCGCCCTCGGGTTCGAGGACGTCGTCCGGCGCGGGCTCCACGGCGACCGGGATCGCCGGGGCCAGCAGCACCTCGACGGTGCTCGCCACCCCGAAGTCGTCCGCGGTCGGGATCGACACGACGTCGCTCAGCCGGCTCTGGTGCAGTGCGGCCGCGTACCGGATCACCGCTTCCGCGATCGTGTCGCTCGTCAGGACACGGACGGTGCCCGCGTAGTTCACGTACTTCACACTTGCTCCCTGGTGAAGAGGAGCATCCGTCGCGGTGACGGTTCCCTGATCCGGTGCCACGGTAGGCCGCCGTCGCGCGCGGCACACATCTTCGCTTTCCGGATGGGGTACGCCCGGAGCCTGAGCCGGTGCCCAGTGGGGGTCGCAGACGATCGGGGACGTCCAGGGAAACCGACCACAGGGAGAGACATGACCGAGCAGCAGCAGCCCCCGGGGAGCGACCAGGAACTCACGCCGAAGGCCGACCACGGCGAGGAGTCGTACCGCGGCTCCGGCAAGCTCACCGGCAAGCGTGCCGTCATCACCGGCGGGGACAGCGGGATCGGGAAGGCCGTCGCGATCGCGTTCGCCCGCGAGGGTGCGGACGTCCTGATCAGCTACCTGCCGCAAGAAGAGGACGACGCGCAGGACACGAAGCGCTGGATCGAGGAAGCCGGTCGGAAGGCCGTGCTGTTCCCGGGCGACGTGAGCGATCCCGCGTACTGCCGATCGGTCATCGACCAGGCGGTCTCGGAGCTCGGCGGGCTCGACGTCCTCGTGAACAACGCCGCCTACCAGATGACCCACGAGACGATCGAGGAGATCAGCGACGAGGAGTGGGACCACACCCTCGCGACGAACCTCAGCGCCTACTTCCGCCTCGTCAAGGCTGCACTGCCGCACCTGGGCCCGGGGTCGTCGATCATCGGGTCCAGCTCGGTGAACTCCGACAACCCGAAGCCGAACCTCGCCCCCTACGACGTCACGAAGGCCGGCGTCGCGAACCTGTCGGCAGCGCTCGCGCAGCTGCTCGGGGACCGCGGGATCCGCGTGAACAGCGTCGCCCCCGGGCCGATCTGGACGCCGCTGATCCCGTCGACCATGCCGCCGGAGGAGGTCGAGCAGTTCGGCAAGCAGTCGCCGCTCGGCCGTCCCGGCCAACCGGCCGAGCTCGCACCCGTCTACGTGCTGCTCGCCAGTGACGACGGCAGCTACGTCTCCGGCGCGCGGGTCGCCGTCACCGGCGGCACCCCGATCCTGTGACGGGACGCCGGTCCGGCAACGGGACCAGGTGACGGGCGGGAGGCCCGGGGCACGACGTGCGCCGGGCCTCCCGTCCGTCGTCGGGGGACGCTCCTGGCTGAATCGCCGCCCACCGCGGGCGGCCTACGTTCAGGGCCATGTCCACGCGAGCGAAGACCGTCACGGCGCTGTTCGGCGCCGCCACCGTAGCCCTGCTGCTCACCGCCTGCGACCCCGGCGGAGCGCAGAACATCAACCCCGTCGGCAAGGTCCCCGGCTCCGAGGAGAAGTCCCAGTCGGCCCAGTGCGACGTGGCCGCCAGTGCCGCCGTCGACATGATCGACAAGGCGGTCGGGTCGCACGACACCACCGAGTTCGCGAACATCCAGAAGGGTGACGGCGGCTGGTACCTCGGTGCCGCGATCGTCCCCGCGGACAGCAACGACTCGAACGACGACGAGGTCACCATCTGGGCGACCACCGCCGACCCCACGGCCGACGACTTCGACGGCCCGCTGTACGCCGTGAACGACATCGCCAAGCAGGCCGTCGCCGACGAGACGACCACCACCTCGGACGCGCCGACGCCGTTCGCCGACGACTCGAAGGCCGCCGAGCAGGTCGAGAGCTGCGTCGTCGAGGCGTCCGACCGCTAGTCGTCGGACGACGTAGCGTGGCCGATCAGCCCTCGGGCTGGTCGGCCACTTCCACGTCCACGTGGTGGTCGTCGCCGCCGTCGGTGCCTGCGGCTCCCGGTGTCGGGCACCGCTGACCGGAGCGGACGACGCGGTCGAAGGTGCGAGGACGTCTGCCACGAGTTCGGGTCAGGAGCAGACGTCCTCGCGCTACGACGCCGTCGGGTTCGACGCGGTGGTCATGACGAGGCCAGCCCGGTAACGGGGGGTCGGGCACCCGCCGGTAGGGTCCGGCGGGGTAGCTTCCGGAGACTGTACGACGACCACGACTCAGACGTGCACAGGATCCGCCGGAACCGGACAGGACCGACCCGGTCCCGATCCGTCGCCGCGCTCATCGACCAGGGTCCGGCGCACCGACCCGCCGTCCACGCCGACGCACGACCGCGAGCGTCCCGCCGACGGTGAGCATCGCGACGGCGAGCACCGCGACGCGCAGCGGATCGGCTCCCGTGGCGGCCAGGGCGCCCGTCCCGCCACCGGGCTCGACACCGGCGTTCGGCGCCGTGTCGACGCCACCGTCCGTGCCGGGTCCTCCGTCGTCGCCCTGGTCGCCCGTGCCGATCCCTCCCGGTCCGGGGGTCGGGCCGCCGGAGCCGCCACCGCCACCGCCACCGGGCTCGCCGTCACCGGGGTCGCCGGTGCCAGGACCACCGCCGTCGCCTCCGCCCCCGTCGTCCGGCACCGCCGTGTTCACGATGGCGCAGACCACGTCATCGCCGTCCGCGACCGTGACGACCCCGTCGGTCACCGGCGCGCCGGTGCAGGTCCAGTCCCCCGCCTCGTAGCCGTCGGGGCCGCCCGACTCCGTCAGCGTGTAGTCCCCCGGCGGCACCGGTCGACCAGTCACCGCATCGCTGCCCGACGTGCCGGAGACCGTGGTCGGTCCGGTCGCGGTCAGGGTCCAGTCGCCCGGGTCCGCGTCGCCGCCGACGACCTGCTTGACCAGGGTGAGGTCCCCCTCGACGGCGTCGGTCGACAGGCAGGACACCGTCGTCGAGAACGGGAACCCGTGGATCTCGCGAGGCACCGGACCGGCGGCGGTCGGGACCCCGTGCGTGAACGACGCCGCGACGACGTTGCCCTCGACGTTCTGCGTCACGTCCCACCGCAGGTCGGCCCGGGGAGCGTAGATCGTGCCCTCGAGGACGTCGGCACCGGTGACGTGCACGGTGGTCGCGTCCGGGAAGTTCCAGAGCACGAACGGCGCGTGCGCGTTCGTCAGGTTCGCGAGGTTCGGGACGGAACCGTCGAAGGTCGTCCCGGTGACGTTCACGACGAGCGGCGATCCGGGGCCGGGCAGACCGTCGAAGGTCAGCAGGTCGAGGGCGTCGAGGTCCTCGGCCGCCACCGTCAGCACGTTCGTGACGCCGGGCTGGACGTCGGCGTACGCGGCCGTCCCCGGCGCGATCGGCGTCGCCAGGGGCGCGCCTGCGGCGTCGTGGAGCACGGTCGTCACCGGGCACGTCCCGAGGTCGGCGGACAGGGAGCGGTAGCGGGCGAAGGACGACGCGAAGTCCAGCACCGACGGGTCGGCCATCGTCGGGACGGAGCTCGCGGGCTGCCGGGTGGTCCCCTCGATGCGGGGGAACGTCTCGGCGGTGGTGCCCTCCGGAGCGAGCCGGTAGTCGATCGTCGCGCCGTTCTGGTCGGTGTCGAAGGCGTCGTAGGTCGCCGTGTCGCCGACGTGGGCGTACCCGCCGTTCAGCACGCGGAGGACGGCCGACTGCTCCGACGGGAACCGGATGCCACCGTCGACGTACAGGAACGTGGGACGGCTCTCCCCCGGCAGGGTCAGGGCGTTCGCGGGCGGGTTGCCCGCACCGATGTTGTAGCTGGTCTCGAAGGCCAGGTCACCGCCGGCGGCGAGCGTGCCCTCGGCCTCGTCCGCTGCGAGTTCGACGTCGCCCTCGACGAAGACCAGGAACCCCTGGTTCGCCGGGTGCCCGTCCACCGGCACGGTGACGGGGTTGACGGGCGGGACGTCGGCCGCCGCGGCCGACTCGGACACGAGCAGGGCCGCCGGCATCACCAGGGCTGCCGGAACGAGCAGTGCGGCGACACCGAGCACCGTGGCCCGGTGGCGCTCTCGCGCCGTCACGGTGTCCCTGATCCAGGCCATGCGGCCGCCTTCGCCCTCGGGGCCCCTGCCTGCCCCGTTGGCCGACAAGGTAAACCGGCCTCGCCTCCGGCGCTCCCAGGAACGCGCGCGCCGCCGTGCACACACCACGGACCGGACGGGAGGCTCGGTGCAGGCCCGCCCCGTGCCTCCCGTCCGCAGTCGGCGGAGCAAGGAGAACGCCCCGATGAGGAGGGGGGATCTCATCGGGGCGTTCCGTTCGTGGGCCGCGTCAGGCGGCGAGGCGCGCAGCGAGCGCGGTGGCGCGGGACTTCAGGTCCGCGTAGGTGGCCTCGTACGCGTCCGCCGTGCCGACGCGCGAGGGGTTCGGCAGCGACCAGTGCAGGCTGTCGCCGGCGTCGATCGACTCGTGCGCGCGGTCGCAGACCGTGACGACCAGGTCGCCGTCGGCGACGAGGTCGCGGAAGGCACGCGGGACGTGGCGGCCGAGGTCCAGGCCGTGGCGTTCGCCGACGGCGGCCGCCCCGGGTGCGATGGCGGCCGCGGGACGCGTCCCGCCCGACAGCGAGCCGATCTCGCTGACCTGCGCCCAGACGCCCGCGGCCAGCGGGGAGCGCGCGGAGTTGCCGGTGCAGACGAACAGCACGCGGGACACCGGGCCCGGCACCGCTGCCGAACCGTGCGGGACGCCGCTCGGCTCGAGGTGCAGGTAGCTGCGTCGCCCGTCGCCGTCGGAGCGGCGTCGCGTGACCAGACCGGCCTGCTCGAGGACGCGCAGGTGGTGCGCCAGGAGCGGCCCGGAGAACCCGAGGGCGGCCCGCACCTCGCTCGGGCTGGCGTCGGACGCGGCGAGCAGGTCGACGATCGCCAGGCGGGCGACGTCGCCGAGGGCGGCATGCTGCGCCGCACGCCGCTCGAGGTCCTGCCGCCGGGTGTTCATCGGTTCAATGTTGACTGAACCATCTGCCGTCGTCAAGATGAGCGGGTGACGACGAGCCCCGAGCCCCTGCGGTCGTCCGCGGCATCGGTGTTCCTGGTGTTCCTGCGGCTCGGGCTGACCTCGTTCGGCGGGCCGGTCGCGCACCTCGGGTACTTCCGCGAGGCCTTCGTGGTGCGTCGCCGCTGGCTGCGGGACGACGCCTACGCCGACCTCGTCGCGCTGTGCCAGTTCCTGCCCGGACCCGCGTCGAGCCAGGTCGGGATGGCACTCGGGCTGCAGCGCGCCGGGCTGCTCGGACTCCTCGCCGCGTGGTGCGGGTTCACCCTGCCGTCCGCGGTGCTGCTCGTCGCGTTCGCCCTGCTCGTGTCCGGCACGCCCGACCTGGCCGGCGCAGGGTGGCTGCTCGGGCTGCAGGCCGCAGCCGCCGCGGTGGTGGCGCAGGCGGTGCTCGGCATGGCGCGCTCACTCACACCGGACCGCCGTCGGGCGACCATCGCGGCCGCCGCCGCGATCGTGGTGCTGCTCGTCCCCGGCCCGGCGGCGCAGGTCGCGGTCATGGCGGCGTGCGGCGTGGTCGGCGTGCTGTGGCTGGGCCGGGTGGTGGGCCCGGCCGAGGACGTCGCCGTCAGCGAGGTCGCCGTGCGGCTCCCCCGCTGGGTCGCGGTGTCGGCGCTCGTCGCGTTCGCCGCCCTGCTCGTCGCGGCACCCGTCGCCGCGAGCGGCACCGGGGCCGTGCGCCTGTTCGGGGTCTTCGCACAGGCGGGTTCGCTCGTCTTCGGCGGCGGCCACGTCGTCCTGCCGCTGCTCGAGTCGCAGACCGTGGCAACCCACCTGGTGGGCCATGCGGACTTCCTGGCCGGGTACGGCGCCGCACAGGCCGTGCCCGGGCCGCTGTTCACCTTCGCCGCGTACCTCGGCGCCGTCGCCGACGGCAGCCCGAGCGGGCTCGTCGGCGCCGCGGTGGCACTCGTCGCGATCTTCCTGCCGGCGGCGCTCCTGGTGGTCGGCGCACTGCCGTTCTGGCACGTGCTCCGCGCTCTGCCGTGGGCCCGGCGGGTGCTGGCCGGCGTGAACGCGGGGGTCGTCGGGCTCCTCGCCGCGGCGCTCTGGGACCCGGTCATCACCGAGGGGGTCCGCTCGGCACCCGCACTGGCGCTCGCCGTGGCCGCCTTCATCGCCCTCACCCGCTGGTCCGCTCCCCCGTGGGCGGTCGTCATCGGAGCCGGCATGCTCGGCGCCGTCGTCCTCTGATCGGAGCACCTCGCATGCCCACCGTCCTGTTCGTCTGCGTCCACAACGCCGGCCGTTCCCAGATGGCCGCCGGCTTCCTGCAGCACCTGGCCGACGGCCGCGTCGACGTCCGGAGCGCCGGCTCCGAACCGGCCGAGCAGCTCAACCCCGTGGTCGTCGCGGCGATGCTCGAGGAGGGCATCGACATCCGGAACGAGCAGCCGGCCCGGCTCAGCACCGATGCCGTCCGGGCCGCCGACGTCGTCATCACGATGGGGTGCGGGGACGCCTGTCCGGTGTTCCCGGGCAAGCGCTACGAGGACTGGGAGCTGACCGACCCCGCGGGGCTCGACCTCGACGCCGTCCGGCCGATCCGCGACGACGTGCGCGCGCGGGTGCAGGACCTGCTCGCTGGGCTGGTGATCTCCTGACCGGCGGCGACCCCGCGTCTCAGGACGCGCGGTTCCGACGCGCCCGCTCCTTGATCGCGGTGATGACGGCCGTCTTCGCGTCGGCGTAGGCGTTCATGTCGTCCCAACTCCGGCCAAGCAGCTCCCGCTTGGTGCGCTCGTACAGCGCCCGGTCACAGGCGTCGGCGCGCAGGTGGTCACGGAGGAGCAGGTACTCGTCGACCGCCGTCGCGCCCCGCTCGTAGATGTGCACGTGGACGTCACGGGCCGGCGTCCGGACCAGGCGGTGGCCCGCCTCGCGGACACGGAGCTCGTACCCGGTCGCGAGGAGCTGGTCGAGGTACGTGGCCTCGGCGGTGACGTCCGCGACGGCGACCACGATGTCGACGATCGGTTTCGCGGCCAGGCCGGGGACGGCCGTGGATCCGATGTGCTCGACGACCGGGGCGTCCGCGCCGGAGCCGGGGAGGGCCTCCAGGATGCGTCGCCGGTGGTCCGCGAAGACCGCAGCCCACCCGCTGTCGGCGGGGTGCAGGGTCACGGTGACCGGTTCCGGGCCGCCGATGACCTCGACGGTCGTGACGTCCGGGCGGGTGTGGTCCTCGTCGTGGTGCTGCACCCGGACATGATCGCAGCCGGCGGTCGCGGCCACGTTCGTCGAGCGCGTCAGAGCTTCGCGGGGAACGCCGATCCGCGACCGATGACGGTGAGGATCGCCGCGACCGCCCCGAACACGATCATCACGACGGCGAGCACCAGCCCGTCGAAGGCCGTCAGCAGGGCGGCACCGAACAGGCCGGCCGCGAAGATCGCGATGTTGAACGCGACCGGCAGGAACGCGCTCGCGACGTCGGCGTCCTCGCCGCCGGCGGTCGTCAGGGCGGCCTGCAGCTGCGTCGACGAACCGCCGAAGCCGATGCCCCACAGGCCCGCGGCCACCAGGACCGCGACCGGCGACGTGTGCCCCACGAGCAGCACCACGCCGGCCAGGACGAACAGGCCGACGCTGCCGTGCAGCAGGGGTCGGGGGTGCCGGTCGAGCAGGGCGCCGGTGACGACGACGCCGAGGATCGCGGCGATCCCGTAGACCAGCAGCACCAGCCCGGCGCTCAGGTCGGTGCCGGTCGCCCCCAGGTACGGCGAGATGTACGTGTAGATCGTGTTGTGCGCCACCATCCACGTCGCGATCACGGCGAGGATGACCGCGATGCCGCGGATCCGGAACACCTTCACGACGGACAGCTTCGCGGCGCTCGTCTGCCCCCGGGCATCCGGCACGAACAGCGCGATCAGCGCCAGGATCACCACGCCGACCAGGCTCAGCCCGATGAACGACGACCGCCAGCCCAGGGCGTTGCCGATGAAGGACCCGAGCGGGGTGCCCAGCGCGAACCCCACCGGCGCGCCCGTCGAGACGATCGCGAGCGACACCCCGGCGGAGCGGGCCGGGCTGATCCGCCGGGCGTAGGTGGCGAACATGCCCCAGATCGTCCCCGACATCGCGCCGGCGACGAACCGGGTGACCAGCGCGACCGCGACGTCCGGCGCGAACGCGGTCAGGGTGTTCGCGACGAGCAGCACGGCGATGGCGGCCACGATGAGCGGCTTGCGACGGAACCCGCGGGTCAGGGCGATCGCCGGGACCGTGGCGATGACCGTGCCCATCGCGTACGCGCTGACGAACAGGCCGACCGTGCCCTCGCTCGTGCCCATCCCGTCGGCGATCGCGGGCAACAGCCCGGCCGGCATCGTCTCCATGGCGACGAGGAGGAACCCGATCGCGGCGAGCAGGGACAGCGGTAGCCAGGGCAGTCGGCCGTCGGTCGCCCGGTCGGTCGTGGGGAGGTCGGAGGTCGTCGTGGTCACGGACCGACGGTAGGGGCATCGTCCGGCGGACAGGGAGGTTCTGCAGGACCCCGTTTCGCCGGAGCCTCACTGCGTGGGTGGTGGTGGAGCTTCCATGGTGGTGTCCACGAACGAAGGGAGCCCCGATGCACATCCGCACCAGACGCCGGACCCCCCTGGGGCCGCTGGTCGCGCTGAGCCCGCTCGCGCTGGTGGTGGGGGCGCTCGCCGGGTGCAGCGGCGTCGAGCACGCGGAGACGCCTGCGTCTGCGCCTGCGTCGGCAACGACAGCTCCCACGATCACCACCCCGACGGAGGCCGACCCCGTGCGCATCACCATCGAACTCGACGGCGAGACCCTCACCGGCCGGTTGACCGAGAGTGCGACGGCGCGCGCTGGCCGCCCAGCTGCCGGCGACGCTGACGTTCTCCGACCACGGCGGGCAGGAGCAGATCGCTCGGCTCCCCGCGCCGCTCGACACCACCGGCGCCCCGAGCACGAGCGATGCGCCGGTGGGCACCATCGCCTACTACGTGCCGGACCAGTCGATCGTCCTGTACTACACGGACGTCGGCAGCTTCCCGGGGATCGTGCCGATCGGCGCCGTCGACGACGTCCAAGCGGTGCGCGACCTGCCGTCCGGCGCCGCGACCATACGAGTCCGCGACTGATTCACGTCCGTCCGCCTGCCCTCCTGAACAGGAACACCGTGATCAGGACCGGCACGTTCCCGCCGACGAGGTGGTCTTGACTTTTTGGCTACGAGCATTAGCCTTTGAGTTACTACCCGTAGCCGAAGGAGCCACGTCATGCTCGAACACCTGGACACCGAGGGCGGCACGATCGCCTACGACCTCTCCGGATCAGGGCCGCTCGTGGTCCTCGCCCACGGCATGGGCGACAGCCGCCACTCCTACCGCTTCGTCGTGCCGGAGCTCGTCGCGGCCGGTTACCGGGTGGCGAACGTCGACCTCCGTGGGTGCGGCGACTCGAGCACCGGGTGGGCCGGCTACGAGCGCGCCGACATCGCACGCGACCTCGTCGCGGTCGCCCGTCACCTCGGTGGCCCGGCCGTGGTCGTCGGGCAGTCCATCAGCGGAGGTGCGGCGACGATCGCCGCGGCGACCGCCCCGGACCTGGTGGCGGGCATCGTCGAACTGGCGCCGTTCACGCGCAAGCAGTCCGTCGACCTGGGCGGACTCCTGCGCAACCGCCGACACCGCGCCGGCACCGTCCAGCTCGCGCGGGTCATGACGAACGGCAGCCTGCCCGGCTGGCTCGCGTACCTCGACATCGCGGTCCCCACCAAGCCCGCCGACTGGGCGACGGAGCGCAGCCGCATCGAGACGACCCTGCGGCGACCGGAGCGGATGGCGGTCCTCCGTGCCATGACCCGCACCTCACCCGCCGACGCCGGCGAGCAGCTGGGCGCCGTCCGGTGCCCCGTGCTGGTCGTCGAGGGCAGTGCCGATCCGGACTGGGCCGTGCCCCGCGCCGAGGGCGAGCGGATCCTCGCCGACCTGCCGGACGGCCTCGGGGAACTCGCCGTGATCGACGGTGCCGGTCACTACCCCCACACCGAGACCCCGACTGCGGTCCTCACCCTGCTGCTGCCGTTCCTCGCCCGCACGCTGCCCGTCGCAGGTCCCGTTGCCTAGGGCGGGGCTCGACCCGGCGACCGTCACCGAGGCCGCGGCGACGCTGGCCGACGAGATCGGCCTGGCCCAGCTGAGCATGAGCGTCGTCGCCGACCGCCTCGGGGTGAAGGCGCCGTCGCTGTACAAGCACGTCGACGGACTCGGCGACCTCACCCGCAGGATCGCGATCCTCGGCGCGAACGAGCTCGGCGACGCACTCCGCGACGCCATGCAGGGGCGCAGCGGTCGCAGTGCCCTCGAGGCGGCGGTGCAGACCGTGCGCCGGAGCGTCCAGGAGCACCCGGCGCGGTACCAGGCGGCCGTCAGCATCCGGCCGACCGGCGCCGAGGACCCCCTGGCGGTCGCACTCGGCCGCACCCTGGCGTCCTTCGCCGCGGCGCTCCGCGACTACCCGCTCGACCCGGCCGACGAGGTCCACGCGCTCCGGGTGCTCCGCAGCGTCCTGCACGGGTTCGCCACGATCGAGGCGTCGGGCGGGTTCCAGATGGACACGGACGTCGACGCGAGTGCCACGTGGATGGTCGACTTCCTGGATCGCGGGTTCCGTGCCGCGACGACACGGTGACCGTGACCACGGCGGCGCACCCGTCGAGGCCCGTCGGTCACGACCCGCTCCGTGGCGGCCTGCGGTTCCTGGCGGAGCTCGTCGCGTGGGTGGCCGTGCCGTGGACGCTCTGGCCCCACTCGCCGGTGCTCGCGATCGCCGCCGTCCTGGTCCTCGTCGTGCCGCCCGCGGTCTTCGGCACCCCGGGCGATCGCCCCGGCGGCGACCCGCCCGTCGCGGCACCCGGAGCGGTGACGATCGGGTCGGTCCTCGCGCACCTGGTGGGGGCCGTCGTCGCGGCCTGGGCCGTGTGGCCGACAGCGGTCGCGATCGCCGTCACGGTCTTCTGCATCGCCGTCGTCGTCTCGGAACAGCCGCGGTGGCGGGCTCTGGTCGGCCGCGGGCGCTGAGCCGTTCGTCGGCTGTCGTCTTGGCAGCAGCAGGCCGAAGCGCCCTCCCGCTCCGTGTGGTCGGCGAGGAGACCGAGTGGACGCGGCTCACCCCGGAGGCGTTGCGCCGGTGGCGGGAACGGCCCGTCGCGCTCCCGCCCGAGGAACGCGGCGAGATCGTCGACTGACCGGCGTCAGACCGCGATGACGTTCGGGGCGAACCGGCACCAGTAGTCCGTGATCGGCCCGTCGGACTCACGGATGCCGACACCGAAGGACTCGCCGCCGACGACCCACGAGCCGAGCACCGGGTGGTTGTGCCCGTTCGACCCCGGGAAGTCCGGGAGCTCGTGGTACTGCTGCCACACCCGTTCGGCCCCGGTGCCGGCGCGCCGGTACTCGCGACCGTTCGTCGTGACGGAACCGTCGGCCCGGTGCACCGCGATGCCGTCGCCCTCGCGCCCGAACACGGGCTTCACGACGAAGTCGCGCATGCCGTTCGGACCGTCCGCGAAGGCCGGCAGCAGGTTCGGGTGGCCGGGGAACAAGCGCCAGAGCGCGACGAGCAGCAGCTTGTTCGACAGGAACATCTTCCACGCCGGCTCGTACCAGCGGCCGAGCCGCCCGCGGTCGCTGACCAGGAAGGCGCCGAACTCCTGGTCGCCCTGCGCCCGGTCGTCCCCGGAGACGAGGTCCTCCCACGGGTACAGCTTGAAGAGGTTGCGGATCACCGGGTACTGGGTCCCCGGCTCGTCCCCCGGCAGCGTGAACACGCTCCGAGACGAACCGGCCGGCTCCTGGTCGCCGACGAACTGACGGGCCGTCGCGTGCCAGCCGATGTCCTTCATCTCGATGCCGGTGTGCTCCCACCCGGCCTCCCCCGCCAGGTCGCGCATGTAGGCCACCGTGTCCCAGTCCTCGCCCGCCGTGTCGAGGTCGGAGTGCGCCACGAACAGTCGGCCGCCGTCCTCGGCGCGCAGGGACTCGTGCAGCAGTGTCCGCCAGCGCGCCACCATCGCCTCGTGGATGCCGTTCCACTGGTCGGTACCGGCGGACAGTTCGCCGGTCGCGAGCCGGTCCTGCATCCAGTGCCACTGCGTGACCGATGCCTCGATCAACCCGGTCGGGGTGTCCCCGTTGTACTCGAGCATCTTGGCGGGTGAACCGTCTCCGGCGTAGGCCAGGTCGAACCGCGCGTACAGGTCGGGCTCCTCGTGCTCGAGCGACCAGGCGGCGAGGTCGAACCCGGCTCGTGTCAGGCCCAGCGTGCCGAGGGCGCCGGTGGCGAGGTACCGCGCGGCTTCGAGGCACATCCGGTGCAGTTCCTCGGTCTGCCGCTCGAGCGCCTCGACCTCCGGCAGCGTGAAGACGTACGCGGCGGTCTCGTTCCAGTACTCGACGGGCGTGCCGTCGTCACGGACGGACCGCGAGTAGATCAGCCCCGTCTGCTGGATCCGGCGCCGCCAGTCCGGACGCTCGGGGAACTCGATGCGCTCCATCAGCCGCCGAACCCACCGTGTCCGCCGGCTCCGCCGAAGCCACCCTTGGTGACGGAGCTCCCACGGGACGAGACGCCGGCCTTCGCGGTCTTCCCGGCGGGCAGGGCGCTCGTGCCGCCGGAGACCGCATCCCCCACGCCGGGGACCCTGGTGGCACGGTTGGCGAAGAGCGGCAGGAAGTACCAGCCGGCGTGTCCGCCGTGGTTGTTGCAGTCGTCGTCCGGCAACCGCTTCTCGGTCGCGTTGTCGCGGCAGATCTTCGCGTAGTCGCTGTCGACGCCGGCTCCCTCGCCGCACCCGGTCAACGACGCTGCCAGGGCTGCGACCACCCCGATGGAGACGACACGGGAAGCACGGCGACGAACACTCACGAAGGGGAACAGTACCGCTCCCGACGAACCGGTGTCCGCGTCGGCGCGATCTCCACGCGCCAGGGACACGCCGATCAGCACCGTCCAGCGCACGACGTGCAGCACCGGCCCCCGAAGCGGCGGTGCCGATGCGCGCCCGGTTGCTGCCGGGATGACCGACGTGACCACGACCACGCGCCGCGCCGATCCCGACGCCGCTGTCGACGGCTTCGAAGGCGGCTGGTTCCGCATCGACGACGAGGTCGAGCTCCTGGACGACGTGGTGTGGCGACCCGCCGCGGGGACCGAACCGGGATCCGCTGCGGCTCCCGCTGCGGTCATCGTCCGTGGCGACCCCCGCGAGCACATCGGATCGACGCTGCCGCTCGCCCGGCTCGACGAACTCGACAGGCCGGCCACCGTCCCGGGGTCGGCACGACAGGGACTGGAGGCCCGGTGCCAGCTGGCACCGGGCCTCCGGTCCGTGTCGTCTTCCGTCTCCTGCTCCGTCAGGCGACGACCACCTGCGCGTTGACCAGGATGTCGTGCAGGTCGGGACGGAGCGCATCCTGTGAGGTCGTCCGGACCTTCACGATGAGTGCTGCGCCGGGCTTGGCGAACGCCCGCGCCACGGTCGCCGACCAGGACCCGTCCGTGTTGTGCCCGGCGATCGACAGGAACTGCGCGGTCCCGCCGGTGATCGTCGGCAGGAGCTGCTCCTCGAGCCGGTCGGCCGGCAGCCCCGCGGCCGTGAACAGCTGCTCGGTGGCTGCACGGTCCCCGATCGTCGGGTCGAGGTCGGTGAGCCGCTGCTGCGTGATCGTCGCCACGGAGCCCTCTGCGTTCGTGTACTCCCGCGACCCGGTGGTCGGGTCCTCGCCGGTCTGCTCCCAGCCGTCGAGCGCCGAGACCTGGAGCCCGAACGCGGGCAGCATGCTCGCCGAGAGCGCGTCGCCGTCCTCGAACGTGAGGTCCTTCGTGGCGGAGTCGGCGGTGGCTGGCGCGGTCGGCGTCTCCGTCGGTGCCTGTGTCGGCGCCGGCGACTGCGTTGCGGCCCGCTCCGTCCCCGGTGCCGTGGTGCCGGTTCCGGCGCAGCCGGAGAGTGCGAGCACGACGATCACGGTCGCCGTCCCCGCGGTGGTGATCCTGGATGTGATGGACATGTGGTTCCCCCTCGGATCCCACCGTGCGCCCCGTGCACCGGTCGGTCCGCCTGGAAGCCTACGGGTCAGGAGCGGTGGGTGCACAGGACTGCGGCCACCACGTGACGACGGGTCATTCGTCGGCGTCGAACCGTTCCTGGTGCGCGGCGACGTCGTCACGGTGGGCCTCCGACCAGCGCTTGAGCTGGCGGACGGTCTCGTGCAGCGACAGTCCGAGTGCGGTGAGCTCGTAGGTCACGGACACGGGGACCGTCGCGATCGCGGTCCGTGCGACGAGGCCGTCGCGCTCGAGGGACCGGAGCGTCTGCGTCAGCATCTTCGGGCTCACCCCGGCGAGCACCCGCGCGAGTTCGGAGTACCGCATCGGGCGCGGGTCGCCGTCGCAGTCGGGACCGCTCCCGAGTGCGGACAGCACCAGGGTGACCCACTTTCCGGAGACCCTGCCGAGGAGCTGCTGACTGGGGCACGCCGCGAGGAACGCGTTGTACTCCGCTTTCGCCGTGGCCTTCTTCTCCGCTGCGGTCATCGTCGCCATGGCGTCCTCCGGGTAGCTACGCACTTCTGGGTAACTCCTTCCCATCAGGAAGCAGCTTGCCCAGAGTGGATCACGTACCGCAGATCCACAAGACCGTGAAGGGCACCCCATGACCAACACCACCACCGCGGGACTCCCCGGCGGCACCTGGACACTCGGCGATCGCGTCGTCAGCCGGTTCGGGTACGGCGCGATGCAACTCGCCGGCCCCTGGGTCGTCGGCCCGCCGAAGGACCACGACGGCGCGATCGCGACCCTCCGCGAAGCAGTCGCAAGCGGCATCACCCACGTCGACACCTCCGAGACGTACGGCCCACGGGTCGTGAACGACCTGATCCGCGAGGCCTTGCACCCCTACCGGTCCGACCTGCTCATCGCGACCAAGGCGGGCGGGCGACGGGACGCGCAGGGCGGCTGGCCGGCCGCCCGGAAGCCGGACGAGATCCGGGCGCAGATCGACGACAACCTCGAGACCCTCGGAGTCGACGTGCTCGACCTCGTGCACCTGCGAGCAGGTGACGCGCAGGGACCCGTGGAGGAACGGATCGCCGAGGCCTTCGAGACGCTGGTCGACCTGCAGCAGCAGGGGGTGGTCCGGCACCTCGGGATGAGCAACGCGACTGCCGACCAGGTCGCGGAAGCACGGACGATCGCCCCGATCGTGTCGGTGCAGAACGGCTACAACCTGGCGAACCGCCAGGACGACGAACTCATCGACCGGCTCGCGTCCGACGGCATCGCCTACATCCCGTTCTTCCCCCTCGGCGGCTTCGCGCCGCTGCAGTCCGAGGCACTCGCACGCGTCGCCGCCCGGCTCGGAGCGACGTCGATGTCCGTCGCGCTCGCCTGGCTGCTGCAGCGCTCCCCGAACGTGCTGCTCATCCCGGGCACGTCCTCGGTGGCGCACCTGCGCGAGAACATCGCCGGTGCGGCGATCACGCTGTCGGAGGACGACGTGCGGGAACTCGACCAGATCTCGGGGTGATCCGCGTGCCGGGCGTTCGCTCGCGCGGCGTCCGGCGCCGGGTCGGCCAGGTTGCGCCGGTGTTCTTCTGGCCCACCCCACCCCCGAGGGCGCCGATGTGGTCCTGACGAAACGGCAGGACGAGTTGGCGCTGGCCGCTCGGCAGGTGGGCCGGCTTGCCGCAGCCGCAGCGGTCGTCCTCGCTCTCGCCGCGATCACTCTGACCTACCGGACACGCAGTGCATCTCGCGTTCGATGACGATCGCCGATCGAGACATGGCCCTCCCGGGGTGACGGCAACGCGTCGGGCCACTCCCGGCGGCTCGCGGCGACACTGGGGAGCAACTCAACGCTGGGCCGCAGGCCGCACGACGATCTCGTTCACGTCGACGTCCGACCGCTCGGCCACCGCGTAGGAGACGGCCCGGGCGATCGCGTCGGCGGAGATCGACTCGGCACGGTAGACGGCCATCGCGGCGGCGGCGGAGGCGTCGGTGATCGTTGCGGCGAGCTCGGACTCGGTGACTCCGGGCGACACGGTGGTGACACGGATTCCACGCGGTGACTCCTGGCGAAGCCCCTCGGTGATCGCCCGTGCTGCGAACTTCGTCCCGCAGTAGACGGCAGCCGTGGGCGAGACGTCGTAGGCGCCGACGGACGCGATCGTCACGACGTGGCCGGTGCCCTGCGCGAGCATGGTGGGCAGTGTCGCCGCGATGCTGTGGAGGAGGCCGCGGACGTTGACGTCGATCATCCTGTCCCACTCGTCGACGAGGCCTGCGGCAAGGGG
Source organism: Curtobacterium sp. MCPF17_051 (assembly GCF_003234595.1). Taxonomy (NCBI): domain Bacteria; kingdom Bacillati; phylum Actinomycetota; class Actinomycetes; order Micrococcales; family Microbacteriaceae; genus Curtobacterium; species Curtobacterium sp. MCPF17_051. Next base: position 71,635 of record NZ_QKSE01000016.1, read on the forward strand.
CGACAACGGCATCACGCCGGCGTTCGCGACGAGCACGTCGATCCGCCCGAAGCGTGCCCGGGCAGCAGCCGCGAACTCCTGCACCGAGGCGAGGGCGGTGACGTCGAGCGGCACTGCCATCGCCGTACCGCCCACCCCCTCGATCTCGGTGACGAGCTCGTCGAGCCGGTCGGTGCGCCGGGCCCCGAGCACGACGGGGTGGCCGGCCGCGGCGAGGCGGATCGCCGTCGCGCGCCCGATGCCGCTCGAGGCGCCCGTCACGAGGACGACCTTCCGTCGGTGCAGCACCATGCCCGCGTGGTGCAGGACGTCGTCCCTGAAGTCGCCGTCCGCGGTGAAGCCGGTGTCGTCTCGGTAGTCGATGTGGTCTCCGTCGACCTCGTAGGTGCCCACGTAGGCCGCCTCACGGTCACCTCGGGCCTCCACGTAGCGGCCGTCGGGCCGCAGCTCGTGGCGGATGCGGCCATCGGCGGTGACCCAGAGGCCGAGGTAGGGGTGAACGGGTTGGGGTGCGCTGCTGGTGTCCATGCTCCCACCCTCGACGCCGTGCAGCCCCCGACCATCGCCCTGTCCTGCCGGGGTGCGGCAGGACCAGGGAGGCGGAGCTCCTGCCACCTACCCTGGTCCCGTGCCCATGCCCGCCGACGACCTCACCCTCGCCGCGTACCTGCGCGCGGTCCGCGGCCGACTCGCCCCGGAGTCGCTCGGACTGCCAGGCGGAGGTGTCCGCCGCGTGCCCGGGCTCCGCCGCGAGGAACTCGCCGTGCTGGGCGGCCTCAGCGTCGACTACTACACGCGCCTCGAGCAAGGGCGGGAGGTGAGTCCCGGCGCCGCCGTGCTCGAGGGCATCGCCGACGGGCTCGAACTCGAGGGCGACGAGCGCGACCACCTGTTCTCGTTGGCAGGGCTGGTTGCTTCGCCACGAGTCCCCCGCGCGGCGACGTCGGTGACGCCGGCTCTCGGGCAGCTGCTCGACTCGTGGTCGACACACCCCGCGTTCGTGATCGACCCCGCGCACGAGGTCCTCGCCGCGAACGCCCTGGCTCGTGCGGTGTACGCGACCTTCGAACGCTTCGACAACCTCGTGCGGATGACCTTCCTCGACCCGACGGCGCGGCACTTCCACGCCGACTGGGCCCGCGCCGCCGACGCAACCGTCGCGAGCCTGCGGGCGGCGAGCGCGGAGTTCGGGAGCGACCCGCGCCTCCTTCGTCTCGTCGCGGAAGTGAACGACGCCAGCCCGGATTTCGCCGAACGGTGGAGCACGCAACGGGTACAGCGCAAGACGACCACCGCGAAGCGGTTCGAGCACGGGGAGGTCGGGCGGCTGGAGTTCGACGCCCACACCTTCGCCGTCCAGGGGTCACCCGGCCTGCAGCTCGTCGTCTACGGCTGCGAGGCCGGCTCGGCAACGGCGCGCGCGCTGATCCTGCTGTCCACCGGCACGGCAAGCACATCGAGGATCAACGAGCCGGCGGCGACCTCGAAGCCGACTGGCCGCGCCCCCTCAGCGACTGACGGATCGTCGGCCGGTCCCGGTGGCGGACCGGCCACGCGCTGAACCCGGGTCTTCTCGGTGGGCCCTGCCGGGATCGAACCGACGACATCCACGGTGTAAACGTGGCGCTCTACCAGCTGAGCTAAAGGCCCTCACGACGATCCTAGAGCGTCACGGCAGCCGATGAGGTTTAGCCCCAGACTTACTTTCGACGATATGAAGCTCTACGCTTAACCCATGCAGTCCGAGCCCGTGATCGCCGTGATCGTCGACCTGGTCGACTCCCGCACGCTCGAGGACCGCTCCGCAGCCCAGCACGACGTGGAGCGCGCGTTCGACAGTACCGCTGAGGTCACCGCGCTCGATCCCCTGCGCGCCACCGTCGGCGACGAGTTCCAGGTCATCTACGGCACGCTCACCGACGCCCTCGTGGCGACGACGGCCGCGACCCTCGCACTCCCCCCGACCGTGCAGATCCGCCTCGGCATCGGCCGGGGGCAGGTCCGGACGATCGGCACCGGCGGCGCCGGGCCGCTGCAGGACGGTCCGGGCTGGTGGTCGGCGCGGGACGCCATCAACGAGACCCACCGGCGCGAGGACGGCCGGACCGCGTTCCTGCGGTCCTGGTACCACGACGCCGACGACCGCCACGGAACGACGGAGCGACTCGTGAACGCCTACTTCCTCAGCCGCGACCACGTCGTCTCGCGACTCGCACCCCGCGCGCGCCGGATCGCACTCGGTCTGGTCCAGGGCCGCACGCAGGCGCAGATCGCCGCGGACGAGGGGATCACCCCGTCGGCGGTGTCCCAGTCCGTGCAGAAGTCGGGCGTCGCCGCCCTGGTCGAGGGCCTGCGCGTCCTCGGGGACGGGGGCCGCTGATGCTCGCCGGAGTCCTCCTGACCCTCGTCGGGCTCGCCGACGTCGTCCGCGCACGGACCGGGACCGACGCGGTACCACGGCGCGTGCTGACCACCACGGTGATCGTCCTGCTCTGGGCCGCCGTGACGGCTGTGGCGGTGCTCGGCCTCGGCCTCGCGGTCTGGTCGGTGCTGGTCACGGTCGTCCTCGCAGCCCTGTGGGTCGCGACCACGATCCCGGTGCGGTCCGGGGGCGCACCCGGCAGTGGCGCTCGGACACTCCCCTGGCTCCGCCGCTCCGGGTCCTGGCCGGCCGTCCTGCTCGCGGTCGCCGTCGCCGTGCTGCTGCTCGGGGCGCCGGCTGCCGACGCGTCCGGCTTCGTGGTCGACTGGCACCGTGACGCCGGCCCGGCGTTCGTCGGAGCGGTCCCGCTCGCGGCGCTCGTCGCCGGCATCGGCTCCGCGCTGTTCCTGGTCGACTCGGCCAACGTGGTCGTCGCCCAGGCGCTGCCGCCGGGGCTGTCGCCCGACGCACGGCCCGGTGCGGTGGCGGCCGAGCCGACGCGCCGGAAGCGCTTCGGCTGGCGCCGCACCACCCGGGCACGCGGAGCCGACGGGAACGCAGACACGGACACGGACACGGACACGGACGGCACGGTCACCCTCAAGGGCGGACGAATGATCGGCCCGATCGAGCGCCTGCTGTTGGCCGGGTTCTCGCTGGCCGGCGCCTTCCCCGTCGTCGCCGCGCTGATCGCCGCGAAGGGGATCGTCCGCTTCCCCGAGATCCGCCGCGAGACGACCGGGTACCAGGCCGAGTACTTCCTGATCGGCAGCCTGGTGAGCTGGGCGATGGCCTTCGCCGCCGCAGGCATGTGCTGGTTGCTGGCACTGGGCTGACGAACGCACCCGGCCCCCGATCACCGCAGGTACGCTCTCCCCCGTGAACGGTGTCGGAGTCGGTGTCCTCGACGAAGCCGGGCGGCTCCGCCTGCTCGGTGCGGGTGTGACGGGCGCGGCCTTCGCCGTCGTCCTGGTCATGCTGGTCCTGTCCTCGTGGACCGAGGCGACCACCGCCGTCCTGGTCTCGGTCGGCATCCCGACCGCGGTCGCTGGTGCCGCGATCGCCGTCGTCCTGCAGCGCCGCGCCTGGCGCGCCGAGGGCGGCTACGAACGCTCGATCGCGGTGCGCGAGTGGATCGCGGAGGGCGAGGTCCCCGCGGGCGTCCCGGCGGACCAGTGGATCCCGCTCGTCCAGGCGCAGGCCGACCGTGAGGGCGCCGGCTGGGGCAAGGTCGTCCTCGGCGTGCTGTGGATCGCGATGACCTGGTCGATGCGCGACCAGCACGGCACGCTCATCACGACGATGCTCATCCTGCTGTGGAGCGCGATGGCCCTGTGGGCAGCCGTGTGGGTCATCCCCCGCGCCCGGGCGGCGCGAGCGCTCCTGCGCCGCGGCGTCTCCACGATCGGCTGAACCCCGCTCGGCTGAACCCCGCCCGGCTGAACCCCGCTCGCTCGCGCCTGACTACGCTCGGACCCATGCAGAGTCGCACCCTCGGCCGCACCGGCCGCTCCGTCTCCCCCATCGGTCTCGGCACCTGGCAGTTCGGCGGTGACTGGGGCCCCGTCTCCGAAGCCGACGCGAACGCCGTGATGGACGCCTCCGTCGAGTCGGGCGTCACCCTGTTCGACACCGCCGACGTCTACGGCGACGGCCGGAGCGAGCAGCTCATCGGCGCGTGGCGTGCCGCGAACCCCGACGTGCCACTGACCATCACCACGAAGATGGGCCGTCGCGCCGACCAGGTCCCCGAGAACTACGTCGCCGCGAACTTCCGCGAGTGGGTGGACCGCTCGCGCCGCAACCTCGGGCAGGACACCCTCGACCTCGTGCAGCTGCACTGCCCGCCGACCCCGGTCTACGAGGACGACGCCGTCTACGACGCCCTCGACGCGCTGGTCGCCGACGGCTCGGTCGCCGCCTACGGCGTCAGCGTCGAGACCGCCGACCAGGCGCTCACCGCGATCGCCCGGCCCGGCGTCGCGAGCGTCCAGATCATCCTCAACGCGTTCCGGCTCAAGCCGCTCGACCGCGTGCTGCCGGCGGCCCTGGAGGCAGGGGTCGGCATCCTCGCGCGCGTCCCGTTGGCCTCGGGGCTGCTCTCCGGCAAGTACACGACCGACACGTCGTTCGCCGAGGGCGACCACCGCAACTACAACCGCCACGGCGAGGCCTTCGACCAGGGCGAGACCTTCAGCGGCGTCGACTACGACGACGGGGTGCGCGCCGCGCAGACCTTCGCGGCGTCCCTGCCGGACGCCGTCTCGGTCCCGCAGGCGGCGCTCGCGTGGATCATCGCGCAGGACGGCGTCACCGCGGCGATCCCCGGCGCCCGCAATCCGGAGCAGGCCCGGTCGAACGCCGCAGCCGGCGACCTGCCGCCGATCGAGGGACTGGACGCCACCGTGCACGACCTGTACGACACCTGGTTCCGCGCGAGCGTCCACGACCGCTGGTGAACCTGCGGAGCGTCGCGGTCGCGGCGGCCGCACTCCTGCTGGTGTCCGGGTGTGCCGCGCCCGGACAGGTCACCGCCCGCGACGCTCCGCCCTGGCCACGCCCCACCGACCTGACGGGTCGCGCGGATTCCGCCGGGCTCCGGAACGTCTGGGGCGAACGACTCGCCGAGCACGTGCACACGCACCTGACGATCCTGGACGGCGACGAACCGGTGACCGTCCCCGCGAACGTCGGGCACTCGGACAGCCGGAAGTTCGCCGCGGAGATCCACACGCACGACACGTCGGGCATCGTGCACGTCGAGTCGCCGACGGAGCAGACGTTCACGCTCGGGCAGTTCTTTGACGAGTGGGGCGTCTCGCTCGGTCCGGAGCACGTCGGTGGCCTGCGCGGCGAACTGACGGTGTGGGTCGACGGGCACCGGCGGATCGGCAACCCGCGCTCGATCGAGCTGACGGACCTGCGCCAGATCGTCCTCGTCGTCACGACCGTCGGCGAGGTCCCGCACCTGCCGGCGCCCTTCGACTGGCCGCCCCAGTACGACTAGCGCCGGAACCGGCTCGGCTCAGGCCTCCTTCGCCGCGACCCACGACAGGTCGAGGTCCCACTGCGCGACCGCCCCGGCCGGCAGCTGCCACACGTACTCGTTCTTGAGCTTCTTGCCGTCCTCGCGGAACGGCCCCGTCCGGTACGGGTAGAACGCCACCGTCGGCAGCGTGCCGGGCGGCGCAGTGCGGATGGCGTTCGAGAAGTCCTTGTTCAGCCGGCGCAGCTGCGCGATCACGTCGCCCCGGGCGGCATCCGCGTCGAACCCGCCAGCACCCGAGGCGAGCTGGAACGCGATGTGCAGCTGCCGGTCACCGCGGTCGTCCTCGTAGCTGATCAGCCGGTGGTTCTCGACGGCCTCGAGCAGCTCCGGGTCGCCGTACACGACGTCCCGCACCACGTCCGGTGCGACGACGGCCCCGTTGTAGTCGACCGACAGGTCGGACCGGCCGTAGTGGAACAGCAACGGCAGGTCGAGCTCGGCCTCGGCGGCGAGCGCGGCGTGTCCGGTCGCCCGCAGCACGGACCGCAGCTCCTTCATCCGCACCACGTGTCCGCGGTCGTGGATGTTGTAGCGGATGCGTGGGCTGATGTTCTCGGAGCGGGCGATGGTGACGACGAGTTCGCCGAGGTCGTTCGTCTCGATCAGGTAGCCGAACGGGTTGAACTGGAAGACCATCGGCAGCACCCCGTACTCGCCCTGCTTGGTCAGGGCGGCGGAGAGTTCCGGTGACGCGGCGATCGCCCGGCGCAGCTGCACGCTGAACGGTGTCTCGATGCCGAGGTTGATCTCGAGGTCGCTCGCCCCGTAGGAGCCGAGCACGGCCTGCGCGTACTGCTCGATGTGGGCGCGCATGTTCTCGCTGATGCCCTCGCCCCCGAACGCGGCGACGATCGTGTACCGGCTCCAGTCGAGCCGGTCGTCCTCGAACAGGGCCTTCAGGAACGGTGGGTAGCTGCAGATGATGTAGGTGAAGTCGGTGCCGAACTCGCGCATCGTCTGCACGATCTTGTCGCGGTCCGGGCCGATCGACTTGATCATGGAGGACTCGGTGAGCGAGGCGGTCACGTTCATCCCGGTGGCCCATGCCCCGAGCGAGAAGGCGTTGAGCACGAAGGGCTGCTTCGACAGGTCCTTCGCGGTGCGGGAGAACCCGAGCTGCAGCAGCTGTCGGGTGGCCTGGCGTTCGTCGGGGCCGCGCACCCAGCTGGTCGGGGTGCCGCTCGACCCGCTGGACTCGTCGACGACGACTCCGCGTCGGGGCAGGCGTCCGTCGATGCAGCGCTCGGGGATGCTCCAGCGCTTGACGTAGGAGTCCTTGTCCATCTCGGGGAGTCCCGAGATCGCCGCGGCGATCCCGCCACGGGTGTCGAGCCGGGAGGCGCGTCCGGACTCCGCCAGGAACGCGCGGTACGCGGGGACCCGCTTCGCAGCCCGTTCCGCGGTTCGCCATGCGCGCCAGCGTCCGAGGGTCCAGCGGAGCGGCTCGATGCCCGGTGTGAGCAGGAGCTTGTGGGTGCCGACGCGGGGCATGAACAGCGCGACGAAGGTCTCGACGATCCTCACCACCGAGAACACCGCGGCGCGCTTCACCGGGTCCGCCCGACGGTCATCGCTGCTGCGGGTCGGCGGTGTGCCAGGGGTGGCGGGTCGCTGTGTCCGAAGCGGAACAGCATCCAGGCCATCCGCCCGTCGGACTCGTCGACGCCCGCGCGTTCCACGAACGCGGCGTGTGACCGCGGGTTGGTGATCACGGTCCCGAAGGGGTGCACGGCGATGCCGCGTGCGGAGAACTCGAGCCAGATGCGCATGAAGACCCGTCCGGCTTCGACGTACTCGGCCGGGGTGCTGAACGGTCCCTCGAGCCAGGCGAGCTGTCGGACGCCCCGCATGGTGGACAGGTACACCCTGCGGAAGACCCCGCCGATGCCCGGGGCCTGCCAGAGTCCGCGGTGCTCCATGGCGAACCGGAGCACCGGGCCGGGCATGAGCATCGTCTCGGCGGACAGCCCGTCGCCGGTGGCCGCTGCCTGTCGCTTCGAGAACCGCAGCCAGTGCAGGATCTCGTGGTGCACGGCGTCGTGCTGCAGGTCGTCGAACAGGGTCTCCTGGTTGACGCGCACGATCTCGTCGACGGTGGCCCGGTCGTCGGTGGTCCGGAAGCGCTGCCCGGCTGCCGACGCGATGTCGGACGCGGCCTCGATCGCGTCGGTGTCGACGAGCGTCGCGTCGTAGGGCCTGCGCGAGGTGCGCCGTGCGAGGAAGCCGGCCAGGGCCTCCCGGTCGTCCGCGGTGACCACGTGCGGACGCAACGTCACCGTGCCCAGCCGGTGCAGGTGGTCGTCCGCCGTCCCGTCGTGCCCCGGACCGTCGTCACCCGGACCCGCGCTGAGCCGACCGAAGTCCATCTCGGCGTGGTCGAGCCGTTCCTGCACGGTGAACCCGTGCGCCCGTGCCACCACGTCGAGCCCGGCCAGGAACACCCCGGCGCAGACGTGCCCGAACGGGATGCCGAACGACTCCGCCGGCAACCCCCGTCGCAGGTCGTAGAACACGGTCGCGGTGCGGTCGTCCTCGACGCGCACGACGATCGGTTGCGAGTTGTGCGGCGACGGGTAGTGCCGCGCGTCCTCGATGATGCCCGTCCACGGTGATGCCATCGTTCCCCCTCGGTGGTCCCTGGCGACGATCATACGAATCCCCTCGGCGCCCCATGCCCCTCGGGGAATGCGCTGTGCAGAACTCGTGCGTAGCCTGCTCCTCGTGATGACCATCCGCACCGGCACCGACCTCGCCGCGGTCGAGGACGTCGTCGACGCCGTGACGGCGCACGGCGAGCGGTACCTGGACCGGGTGTTCACCCTTCGGGAGCGCACCGACACCGGCGACGACCCGGAGCGGCTCGCTGCCCGGTTCGCGGGCAAGGAGGCCGTCGTGAAGCTGCTCCGGCCGGCTCCGGACCAGGCGATCCCGCTGCGTGACGTCGCCGTCGTGCTCGACGCGAGCGGTGCCCCCACGGTCGAGCTGTCCGGAGCGGCCGCGGCCCTGGCGGAGTCGATCGGGTGCGGCCCGATCGCGGTCTCGTTGGCACACGAACGGGGGCTCGCGGTGGCGACGGCGGTGGCCCTCTCGGAGCGCTGACCCGGTGCTCCGGACAGGGGTGCGGTTTCCCGCACCCGCACGGCGGTTTCCCGAGGGCCGTTCCTCTTTATGGTTGCCGTCATGGAACAGGACCCGAACCCCTCCAGCACCACCGCGACGATCGCCGACCCGGCCACCGACCGGGCCGTCCGTCGCGCCCTCGCCGAGCACGGCCGACTGACGGTCGACGCGTGGGACGTCGCGTCGATCGCCGACCTCTACGCCCTCGGCCTGACCTCGCACGCCACCGTCAACGTGATGCTCGCGGTGGAGTCGGACCTCGACGTCGAGTTCCCCGACTCCGTGCTGAACCGGTCCACCTTCGCGAGCGTCGAGTCGATCACCGCCGCCGCGGAGCTCGCCTCGTGACCCTGGTCCTGCCCGCACCGTCGGTCATCGACCGCTTCGCCGAGCGTGCGAGCGCGGTGGCCGAGGTCGCCGCTCAGTTCGCCGACGAGGTCGACCGCGACGCCCGACCGCCGCGCGAGGCCATCGCCGCGATGCGGGAGTACGGCCTGCTCGCGGCAGCGGTGCCGACCGAGCACGGTGGCGAGGGTGCCTCCGTGGCCGAGCTCTCCGCGATCGCGACCGAACTCGGCCGGGCCTGTGCCGCGACCGGCATGGTGTTCGCGATGCACCAGGGCCAGGTCATGGCGCTCTGGCGGCACGGCGGCGACGGTGCCGGCGTGCTCGAGACCATCGGGGCCGTCCGTGACGGGGCGCTCGTCGCGTCGGCCACCACCGAGCGCGGCGTCGGCGGCGACGCCCGGCGGTCCACCTGTTCCATCGAGCCGACCGACGACGGCCGGATCCGCCTGCGCAAGGACGCGCCGGTGATCTCGTACGCCACCGAGGCCGACGCGGTGTTCGTCACCGCCCGTCGTGACCCGGACGCCCCGGCGTCGGACCAGCGGCTGCTCATCTGCCGCACCGACGCGATGGTGCTGTCGCAGACGTCCACCTGGGACACCATGGGGCTCCGCGGCACGTGCAGCAACGGGTGGATCCTCGACACCGAGACGACGACCGACCGGGTGTTCCGCGACGACTACGCCACGATCTCCGCCCAGACCGTCCTGCCGGTGTCGCACGTGCTCTGGGCCTCGGTCTGGCTCGGCATCGCGGTATCGTCCGCCGAACGTGCCCGCAGCGCCGTCCGCAAGCAGGCCCGCGCCGCCGTCGGGACGACCCCGCCCGGTGCCCTCCGGCTGGCCGAGCTCCTGGTCGACCTGCAGGCCCTGGCCGACTCGGTGCGCCACGCCGCCGAACGGTTCGACGCCGCCGCCGACGACCCGGACGTGCTGGCCTCGAGCGCGTACGCCCTCGCCGCGAACGCCCTGAAGATCGGTGCGTCCGAGCGCGTCACCGACATCGTCACGAAGGCGCTGCGCATCGTCGGGATCGCGGGCTACGCCGCCTCGGGTCCGATGAGCATCGCCCGACACCTCCGAGACGCCCACGGTGCCGCCGTCATGGTGAGCAACGACCGTCTCCTCAAGAACGACGCCGACCTGGCCATCATGACGGGAGTGATCCTGTGACCATCACGGACACCACCACCGCGGACACCGCCGCCGCACTCGACGCCGCACGCGCCGCCCTCCGCGCCCGCCTGCTCACCGACGGCGTCCTCCTCGACCTCGGCACGCCCGGCCTCTACGGGCGCACCGGGGTCTTCGAGCGCGTTTACGCCGCGGTCGACGCCGCAGCGGTGCGGAGCCAGCAGCACCTCGGCGCCGAGGTGCTGCGCTTCCCGCCGGTCGAGCCGCTCGCGTCGTTCGAGCGCACCGATTACATCGCGTCGTTCCCGGACCTCGCCGCGTCGATCTCCGGGTTCACCGGCGACGACCGCACCCACCGCGCACTGCTCGCCGCCCGTGAGCGCGGTGAGCGCTGGGAGGGGTTCCTCGAGCCGGCCGACCTCATGCTCACCCCCGCGGTCTGCCACCCGGTCTACGGCCTGATCGGCGACACCGTGCCCCAGCCGGGCCGGGCCTTCGACGTCCTCGGCGACTCCTTCCGCCGTGAGCCCTCGCTCGACCCGATGCGCCTGCAGGCCTTCCACATGCACGAGTTCGTGCACGTCGGCACCCCCGCGTCCGCGGCGGCCCACCGGGACGGCAGCATCCCGGTGATGCGCGCGCTGCTCGAGTCGTTCGGGCTCGAGATCGACGTGGTCCCCGCGAACGACCCCTTCTTCGGCCGCGTCGGGCAGATGCTCGCCCGCAACCAGGTCGAGCAGGCGCTCAAGTTCGAGTTCGTGACGAAGGTCTACGGCCCCGACCACGACGCCACCGCGATCAGCTCCGCGAACCTGCACGAGGACCACTTCGGCACCTCGTTCGGCCTCCGCACCGAGGACGGACAGGTCGCGCACAGCGCCTGCATCGCGTTCGGCCTGGAGCGCATCACCATCGCCCTGTTCGCCGCCCACGGCACGGACCTCGACGCCTGGCCGGCGTCCGCCCGCGCCGCCCTCGCCCTGTGACCACGCTGCACGGCTGGTCCGGAACGCCGGCGATCCGCGCCGCGGTCCAGCTCCCCGACGCCGCCGCGCGCGCCGGCGTCGTCATCTGCCCGCCGCTCGGGCAGGAGGGCGTCATCGCGTACCGCACGCTCCGTCTGCTGGCCGACCGCCTGGAGGCCCGTGGCATCGCCTCGGTGCGCTACGACCCGTCCGGACGTGGTGACGGCGCCGCCGACACCACACCGGACGCGCAGGTCCGGTCCGCGCGCCACGCCGCCGCCGTGCTCCGCACGACGGGGGTGCAGCACGTCGCCTTCGTCGGGTTGGCCTCGGCCGCCCTCGTCGCGGCGAACGCGGCCGCTGACACCGACGGCCTCGTCGTCTGGGACGCTCCGGCATCGGGCAAGGGGTGGCTCCGTCGGCAGCGCGCGCTCGCGACCATCACGATCGGTGCCGACCGCGTGGTCGACGGCGTCGAGAGCCTGATCGGGTTCGACGTCGAGCCGGACGAGGCCGCCGCACTCTCGGACCTCGCCTTCGATGCGCGCACCGGGCCCACCGTCGCGCTCGTCCGTCCGGGTGCCCGGCCACCGAAGGCCCTCGGTGGCGTCGACGTGACCGAGGTCACCGGCAGCGCCGAGCTCCTCGACGGCACGAGCATCCACGCCCGCATCCCCGGAGCCGCCGTGGACACCGTCGTCGCCTGGCTCGACACCTGGGCGCCCGAGACGGCGGTGCCCGTCCGCGTGCCCGTCCTCGACGAGGTCCTCGACGTCGACGGCCGCGTGTCGGAGCGGATCGTCCACCTCGGCGATCAGGGGCTGTTCGGGATCGAGACCGTCTCGTCCGCCCAGCACCACGACGCCCCCGTCGTCGTGCTCCACAGCGGCGGCGCCGAGCACCGGGTGGGTGCCACCGACTACCAGGTCGAACTCGCCCGCGCCCTCGCCCGCGACGGCGCCCGGGTCGTCCGGGTCGACCGTCGTGCCACCGGCGAGAGCACCGGCGTGCACGAGGACGAGCGGAGCTTCCTGTTCGCGCAGGAGTGGGTCGAGGACCAGTCCGCCGTCGTCACCGCCCTCGCCACGCCCTCGGACCGGCTCGTGCTCGTCGGCATGTGCGCCGGCGCCTGGGTCGCGGGCCGCGCCGTCGAGGAGGCCCCGCGCCTGGTCGTCGAGATCAGCCCGAACGACTACCGTCGCGTCCCGGCCGAGCCCGGCTCGTACGCCGAAGGGGTCCGGGCTGTCGACGCCCCGTCGCCCGCCCGGATGTGGGTGCGCGAGCGGTACAACCGGTTCGTGCCGAAGGCCGTCCGCGACCGGATCGCCCGTCGCGACCGGATGGGCGGGGTCGTCGGCCACGTCCGCCCGCTCGTCGAGCACGGCACCGACGTCGTCGTGATCGTCGCTCCCGAGGACGCAGCCCTGTTCGACCGGCTCGGCGGGCAGAAGGCCGTCCGGCGCTGGCCCGGTGACGACCGTCGCGGCTCGGTGTCCGTCGTCCGCGTCGAGGACGGCGACCACGCGCTGTTCTCCCCGACGATGCGCGAGGCCGTCGTCACCGAGGTGCGCTCCCGCGTCGCGGCGACGTTCCCCGTCCACACCTGACGAGGGCCGCCCGGCGGGCAGTCCGTGCGGGTGCAGGTTCCGACGATCCACGTGTCGAACGACTCGTGGTCTGTCGCCAGATGCACACGCATGCAATGCGGGTCAGACGAGGGCGAGTGTCCTGGTGACCGCGGCAGGGTGCTCGACGTGGGCGAAGTGCCCGCAGTCGTCGAGCAGCACCGTCCGGACCTGCGGCACGATCTCCCGCAGTGCCTCCAGGTCCGAGACCCGCGCGAACACGTCGTCGCGCCCGGCGATGGCGGTGACCGGACAGGACACCGACCGCCAGCGCTGGAGGTCGTACCCGCCCGCCGCCCGCGCCGCGTCGGTGAAGCGGGTCGGCCGGAGCTCCTCGACGAAGGCGTCGAGGACACTCGCGTCGAGCCGGCGCACGTGCGTGAAGACCGGCGCGGCGACGAGCGGCAGCAGCCCGACCCGCGCGAGTCCGCGGAGCATGCGCCCAGCGGCCTCACCGGTGACGGTGAGTCCTGCGCGTAGGAGCGTGAACGCCGGCAGGGTCCGGAGCCCCCGCAGCGGGTGACGGGCGGCGGCGGCGGTCGCGACCGTGGTGCCGGACACGAGGCCGACGGAGCGGACACGCTCGGGCGCCACGACGGCGAGGTGCATGCCGACGAACGCCCCCAGCGAGTGCCCGACGACGTCCACGCGGTGCACCCCGAGCGTGTCGAGGACGGTCGTCAGCGCCTCGGCGACGACGTCGAGGTCGAGCGGACCGTCCGGAGCCGGCGAGGACCCCCAGCCCGGCAGGTCCACGAGCACCAGCCCGCGGACGCCGACGCCCTGTGCGGCCTGCAGCAGCGGCGTCCACGTCGACCAGGAGCCGGCGACGCCGTGCAGCAGCAGGACGGGGTCCGGGCCGGCGCGGTGGTGCACCACGACGGGCCCGGTCGGGGCCTCCGCGACCGTGCGGGTCAGCCCCCAGGCGCCGGGCGTGACGCGCACCGGGTACGGGGCGTACGCATCAGCGGCGACGCCGTGACCACGTGGGTCGGTGTCGATGGCGTGCACCGGGCCTCCTGTCCGACCGTCGACGCGGACGCGTCCGTCAGGAGGGGTTCGGAACGCTAGCCGACGGGGACGGGTGCCGAGCAGGCGGCGAGCCGGTCGAGGGCCGCCTTGTACTCGGCGACGTCCCGCTGCAGGCCGGGCTCGGTGATGATCGAGGCCTTGATCCGACCCTGCACGTCGATGACGAAGGTCGCGCGCGTGGCGAAGCCCTTCTTCTCGAGGAACACGCCGTACTCCTTCGAGACCGCGCCGTGCGGCCAGAAGTCGGCGAGCAGCTCGAAGTCGTAGCCGTTCGTCTCGGCGAACGACCGGAGCGTCGCCTTCGAGTCGACCGAGATGCCGAGGAGCTCGATGCGCTGGTCCTGGAACATCGTGATGTTGTCCTGCAGGGTGCAGAGCTCGTTCGTGCAGCCGGACGAGAACGCCAGCGGGAAGAAGACGAGTGCGACCGGGCGGTTGCCGCGGAAGTCGCTGAGTCGGACGTGCTCTCCGAACTGGTTCGGGAGCTCGAAGTCCGGCGCGAGTGAGCCGATCTCCAGTGCCATCGCTACGTGTGCTTCTTCCTCGGGCGTGGGGTGTGCCCGTCGGGTCCGTGCGCCGCAGATCGCGTGTGCACGATCGGCCATGCTACGCCGACGACACGCGAATGCAAGCACCCGTCCACCTGCACGTCACCATCAGCATCAGCGTCGGTCCTGGGGCCTAGAGTGGACGGGGCCCCAGCCGGTCGCGACCCGACCACCGGAGCCACCATGTCCACCACCACGAGAACGAACGAGGTCAAGGGTGACGGTGAACGACCAGGACCCGTACAGCACCGGGGCGAACGACCAGGATCCGCAGGAGACCGCCGAATGGCGTGAGTCCCTCGACGGGCTGGTCCAGACCCACGGACACCAGCGCGGTCGCGAGATCATGCTGAGCCTGCTCAAGCGGTCCAAGGAACTGCACCTCGGTGTGCCGATGGTCCCGACGACGGACTACGTGAACACCATCGCGCCGGAGAACGAGCCGGAGTTCCCCGGCGACGAAGAGCTGGAGCGCCGGTACCGCCGCTGGATCCGCTGGAACGCGGCCATCACGGTGCACCGCGCGCAGCGTCCCGGCATCGCGGTCGGCGGGCACATCTCGACGTACGCGTCGAGCGCCGCGATGTACGAGGTCGGCTACAACCACTTCTTCCGCGCGCAGGACCACCCCTCCGGTGGCGACCAGGTCTTCTTCCAGGGCCACGCGTCCCCCGGCATGTACGCCCGCGCGTACATGGAAGGGCGCCTCTCCGAGGACCAGCTCGACGGGTTCCGGCAGGAGAAGTCGCACGCCGGCGGCGGCCTGTCGTCGTACCCGCACCCGCGCCTCATGCCGCACTTCTGGCAGTTCCCGACGGTGTCGATGGGCATCGGTCCGATCAACGCGATCTACCAGGCGCAGCAGGCCAAGTACCTGTCGAACCGCGGCATCAAGGACGCCATGGACCAGCAGGTCTGGGCGTTCCTGGGCGACGGCGAGATGGACGAGGTCGAGTCCCGCGGGCAGCTCCAGGTCGCCGCGAACGACGGCCTCGACAACCTGAACTTCGTCATCAACTGCAACCTGCAGCGACTCGACGGTCCGGTCCGTGGCAACGGCAAGATCATCCAGGAGCTCGAGGCGTTCTTCCGCGGTGCGGGCTGGAACGTCATCAAGGTCGTCTGGGGCCGCGAGTGGGACGACCTGCTCGCCCGTGACACCGAGGGCGCGCTCCTCAACCTGATGAACCAGACGCCGGACGGCGACTACCAGACGTACAAGGCCGAGAACGGTGCCTACGTGCGCGAGAACTTCTTCGGGCGCGACCCGAAGGCGCTCGAGCTCGTCAAGGACTACACCGACGACCAGATCTGGAACCTCAAGCGCGGTGGCCACGACTACCGCAAGGTCTACGCCGCGTTCAAGGCCGCGACCGAGCACAAGGGCCAGCCGACCGTCATCCTGGCGAAGACGGTCAAGGGCTACGGTCTCGGCCCGAGCTTCGAGGGCCGCAACGCGACCCACCAGATGAAGAAGCTCACGCTCGACAACCTCAAGCAGTTCCGCGACGAGATGCGCATCCCGATCTCCGACGCGCAGCTGGAGGAGAACCCCTACACGCCGCCGTACTACCACCCGGGCAACGACGACGAGGCGATCCAGTACATGCACGAGCGTCGTCGCGCGCTCGGTGGCTACGTGCCGGAACGTCGCACGAAGTACACGCAGTTCACGCTGCCGGACGACTCGAAGTACCAGGTCGTCAAGAAGGGCTCCGGCAAGCAGGAGGTCGCCACCACCATGGCGTTCGCGCGCCTGCTGAAGGACCTGCTGCGCTCGCCCGACTTCGGTGACCGCGTGGTCCCGATCATCCCGGACGAAGCACGCACGTTCGGCATGGACGCCTACTTCCCGTCGGCGAAGATCTACAACCCGAACGGCCAGCACTACACGTCGGTCGACCGCGAGCTCCTGTTGGCCTACAAGGAGAGCCCGCAGGGCCAGATCATCCACGTCGGCATCAACGAGGCGGGCGCCCTCGCGGCGTTCACCGCGGTCGGTACCTCGTACTCGACACAGGGCGAGCCGCTCATCCCGGTCTACGTCTTCTACTCGATGTTCGGGTTCCAGCGCACCGGCGACGCCATCTGGGCCGCTGGCGACCAGATGACCCGTGGCTTCATGATCGGCGCGACCGCCGGGCGCACCACGCTGACGGGCGAAGGTCTGCAGCACGCGGACGGCCACTCGCCGCTCCTCGCCACGACGAACCCGGCCGTCGTCTCGTACGACCCGGCGTACGGCTACGAGATCGGCCACATCGTCAAGGCCGGCCTCGACCGCATGTACGGCACGAACGAGGACGGCTCGCCGAAGCACGCCGACCCGAACGTCATGTACTACCTGACGGTCTACAACGAGCCGCTGGTCCAGCCGGCCGAGCCCGAGGGCGTCGACGTCGAGGGCATCCTCAAGGGGATGTACCTGCTCAAGCCGAGCGAGCACGACGGCCCGAAGGCCCAGCTGCTCGCGTCCGGTGTCGCCGTGCCGTGGATCCTCGAGGCGCAGCAGCTCCTCGCCGAGGACTGGGGCGTGTCGGCCGACGTCTGGAGCGTCACGAGCTGGGGTGAGCTGTACCGCGATGGTGTGGCCGCCGAGCAGCAGGCGTTCCTCAACCCGAACGAGCCGGCCCGCACGCCGTTCGTCACCGAGCGTCTGCTCGACACCGAGGGGCCGGTCGTCGCCGTGAGCGACTTCATGCACCTGGTGCAGGAGCAGATCCGCCCGTTCGTGCCGACCGACTACGCCACCCTCGGCGCCGACGGCTTCGGCTTCTCGGACACCCGTCCGGCCGCTCGCCGCTTCTTCCACATCGACGGCCCCTCGGTCGTCGTGCGGACGCTGCAGCAGCTCGCCCGCCAGGGCAAGGTCGACGGCGCGCTCGTCCAGCAGGCGATCGACAAGTACCGCCTGCACGACGTGACCGCCGGCACCACCGGCAGCGCGGGCGGCGAGAGCTGATCAACCCGTGACGACGGTCCGCCCGGACCACGAGAGCCAGGAGAGCGCGCGCGAGCGTGCGCTCTCCTGGCTCCGTCAGGTGTCCGGAGAACTCTCCACCGCGACGATCAAACGGCTCGAGGACACGCTCCCCTGGTACAGCGAGATGCCGCCGGGGCGTCGCTCCGCCGTGGGCCTCGTCGCCCAGGCCGGCATCACCTCGTTCATCAGCTGGCTCGAGGGCACCGCGTCGACGCCGTGGATCGCCGCAGCCGACGTCTTCGGGTCCGCCCCGCGGGAACTCCTGCGCTCGGTGAGCCTGCAGCAGACACTGCAGCTCATCCGCGTCGTGGTGACCGTGGTCGAGGAACGCGCCGCCGACGACGAGATGCTGCAGGAGGCGATCCTCAAGTACTCCCGCGACATCGCGTTCGCCGCCGCGGACGTCTACGCCCGCGCGGCCGAGGCCCGTGGCCTGTGGGATGCCCGGCTCGAAGCGCTCGTGGTCGACTCGATCCTCTCCGGCGAGTACGACGACGAACTGCCGTCCCGCATCGCCGCCCTCGGGTGGCACGGCCACGGCGAGGTCGCGGTGCTCGTCGGCACCGCACCGAAGCAGCTCGAGGTCGACCAGGTCCGCCGTACCGCACGGCACATGGACGCCGACGTGCTGGTCGGGGTCCAGGGATCGCGGCTCGTCGTGGTGATCGGCCGCGCCACCCCGCGCGACGACGTCCCCGAGGGCGAGGAGCCCGTCTCCTTCACGACCATCGCGCAGGCCCTCGAACCGCTGTTCGGCGAGGGCCACCTGGTGCTCGGCAACGAGGTCCCCGGCGTCGTCGACGCGTCGACCAGCGCGAAGGCCGCCCTCGCCGGGTTCGCCGTCGCGCGTGCCTGGCGCGGCGTGCCCCGCCCGGCCCTGGCCGACGACCTGCTGCCCGAACGAGCCCTGGCCGGCGACCCGCTCGCCCGGTCGGCCCTGGTGCAGCGCATCTACGTCCCGCTCAAGGACCAGTCCACCGAGCTCCTGCAGACGCTGTGGTGCTACCTGGACACCGGCCGCTCGCTCGAGGCCACGGCGCGCGAGCTCTTCGTGCACCCGAACACCGTGCGCTACCGCCTGCGCCGGGTCGCCGACATCATCGGGTGGGACGCCACGCACGCGCGCGACGCCCTGATCGTGCAGTCGGCGCTCATCCTCGGCGCGATGTCCGAGTCCGCAACCGGACGCCGCCGCATCACCCCACGGCGGTAGCGCGCCCCGGCGCTGGAGCACCCCACGGCGGTAGCGCACCCCGCGCTGGAGCGCCCCGTGGCAGATCGCCAGCCGGCCGAACCTGCCGGACGGTAGAGACCCGACAATGTCGCGCGGGGATTCGTGTGGGAAGTCCACACGGGCCCCGCGGGGCGAGAACGCGAGGATTGTCCGGTGATCGTCGTCGTCGCGCCCGGACAGGGCTCCCAGACCCCCGGCTTCCTCGCCCCCTGGCTCGAGGACGCCGCCGTTCGTGAACGAGTCGGGCAGTGGTCGGAGTCGATCGGCGTCGACCTCGCCGAGCACGGCACGAACTCCGACGCGGACACCATCAAGGACACCGCGCTCGCACAGCCCCTCATCGTCGCCGCCGGCCTGGTGACCGCCGACGCACTGCTCGCCGAGGGCCGTCGTGCCCTGGTGGGCGGGGTCGCCGGACACTCGGTGGGCGAGTTCACCGCCGCCGCGGTCGCCGGTATCCTCGAGCCGACCGACGCCGTCGCCCTGGTCGCCGAGCGCGGCCGGGCCATGGCTGACGCCGCAGCGCTCGAGCCCACCTCGATGGCCGCCGTCCTCGGTGGCGACGCCGACGCCGTGACCGCAGCCCTCGCCGAGCACGGCCTGGTGCCCGCGAACCACAACGGTGGCGGCCAGACCGTCGTCGCCGGTGCGGCCGACGCCATCGCGGCCCTCGCCGCCGACCCGCCCGCGAAGGCCCGAGTGATCCCGCTCGCCGTGGCCGGTGCGTTCCACACGCGGTACATGGCCCCCGCCGTCGAGCGGGTCGCCCCGGTCGCGGCGACCGCCACGGTGCAGGACCCGACCCTGCCGATCTGGACGAACGCCGACGGCTCCCGGGTCGACGACGGTCGCCGCTTCGTCGACCTGATGGTCCAGCAGATCGCGAACCCCGTGCACTGGGACGCGGTCATGGAGTCCTTCTCCACCGCCGGCGTGACCGGCATCATCGAGCTCGCACCCGCCGGTGCCCTCGTCGGCCTCGCGAAGCGCGGCCTCCGCGGCACGCCGACCGTCGCCATCAAGACCCCCGACGACCTGCCTGCGGCGATCGACCTGCTGCAGCGCGCGGGCCAGGAAGCAAACGCAACCGCATGACCGACCCGACCACCCCGACGGACGCCCCCACGGGCCTCCCGACCGGGTCCGCGCGCCCGCTGCTCCAGCAGCGCCGCGGCCACGAGTTCACCCGGATCCTGGCGTTCGGCGCCGCCCGCGGCGAGACCGTCGTGCCGAACGACGACCTCGTCGGCCCGATCGACTCGTCCGACGAGTGGATCCGGCAGCGCACCGGCATCATCACCCGCAAGCGAGCCGGCAAGGACGTCGAGGCCGTCGACCTCGCCGAGGCCGCCGCGCGCGAGGCCATCGAGAAGGCCGGCATCGAGCCGTCCCAGATCGGCGTCGTGCTCGTGAGCACCGTCACGCACACGGTCGCGACCCCGTCGATGGCGTCGCTGCTCGCCGAGCGCATCGGCGCCACCCCGGCCGCCGCGTACGACATCAGCGCCGCCTGCGCCGGGTACGCCTACGGCATCGCCCAGGCCGACTCGTTCATCAAGTCCGGGCTCGCCGACCACGTGCTGGTCGTCGGGGCCGAGAAGCTCAGCGACGTCGTCGACCCGACCGACCGCTCGATCTCGTTCCTGCTCGGGGACGGTGCCGGCGCCGCCGTGGTCGGCCCGAGCGACTTCCCGGGCATCGCCCCCACCATCTGGGGTTCCGACGGCTCGAAGTGGGACGCCATCGGCATGACCGCGACCTACAACGAGTGGGAGGCCGGCGCACCGCGTCCGACCATGCGCCAGGCCGGGCAGACGGTGTTCCGCTGGGCCGTCTGGGAGATGGTCAAGGTCGCCCGCCAGGCGCTCGAGACCGCCGGGGTCCGCCCCGAGGACCTCGCCGCCTTCGTGCCGCACCAGGCGAACATCCGCATCATCGACGAGTTCGCCAAGCAGCTCGGCCTGCCCGAGACGGTGACGATCGCCCGCGACATCACCACCACCGGCAACACCTCCGCCGCGAGCATCCCGCTCGCCACGCACCGCCTGCTCGAGGAGCACCCGGACCTGTCGGGCGGCCTCGCCCTGCAGATCGGTTTCGGCGCCGGACTCGTCTTCGGCGCGCAGGTGGTCGTCCTCCCCTGATCCCCGCCCGGTCGCGCAACCGCGCGCCCGGTCCCCATCCCGACGAGCCTCCGCGCACCCGGACCCCGCGTGCCCTAGGCTGGTCAACGGTCAAACGACACCCCCCTTCAAGGAGAACACTCATGGCCCTGTCCAACGAAGAAGTCCTCGCCGGCCTGGCCGAGCTGATCAACGACGAGACCGGTATCGCCACCGACACCGTCGCCGCCGACAAGTCCTTCACGGACGACCTCGACATCGACTCCATCTCGATGATGACCATCGTGGTCAACGCCGAGGAGAAGTTCGACGTGAAGATCCCGGACGAAGAGGTCAAGAACCTCAAGACCGTGGGCAACGCGGTCGACTACATCGTCAAGGCCCAGGCCTGACACGAGCTTCCTGAGCGCCGCGGCCCGCGGACCCCTGCGGGCCACGGCGCTCATCTTGTTCACCCCAACGAAAGAACACGTCGTCCCATGACCAAGAAGACCGTCGTCGTCACCGGGATCGGTGCGATCTCACCCCTCGCCGCGACCGCCCCGGACACCTGGGACGCGCTGCTCGCCGGCAAGTCCGGCATCACCCGCATCGAGGACCCCCGCTACGCCGAGCTCGAACTCCCCGTGGAGTTCGCCGGCCAGGCGCGCCGGTTCCTCACCGACCAGCTCACCCGCCCCGAGTCGAAGCGCCTCGACCCCTCGTCGCAGCTGTCGCTCGTCGCGGCGCGCGAGGCCTGGGCCGACGCCGGGATCGACGACGAGTCAGTCGTGCCCGAACGCCTGATCGTCGACTGGGCGACCGGCATCGGCGGCGTGAACACGCTGCTCGACGCCTGGGACACCCTGCGCGAGAAGGGCCCGCGTCGCGTCCTGCCGATGACGGTCCCGATGCTCATGGCGAACGGCCCCGCCGCCGCCATCGAGATGGAGTTCGGTGCCCGTGGCGGCGCCCGCACCTACCTGTCCGCCTGCGCGTCCTCGACCGAGTCGCTGGCCGAGGCGTACCGGCACATCGCCGACGGCGACGCCGACATCGTCATCACCGGTGGCGCCGAAGCCGCGCTGCACCCGCTCCCGCTGGCCGCGTTCGCCGCGATGCAGGCCCTGTCGCGCCGCAACGACTCCCCCGAGACCGCCTCGCGTCCGTACGACGTCACGCGTGACGGCTTCGTGCTCGGTGACGGCGCCGCGGCGCTCATCCTCGAGTCGAAGGAGCACGCGGAAGCCCGCGGCGCGACCATCTACGCCGAGGTCGCCGGTGCCGGCATCACCTCGGACGCCTTCCACATCACCGCGCCGGACCCCGAGGGCAGTGCCGCCGCCCGTGCGGTCCTGCAGGCACTCGAGCACGCCGACGCCAGCCGCGAGGACGTCGTGCACGTCAACGCGCACGCCACCTCGACGCCCGTCGGCGACGTCGCCGAGTACCACGCGATGCGCCGGGTCTTCGGCGACCACCTGGACGACGTCGTGGTGTCCGCGACCAAGGCCTCCACGGGGCACCTGCTCGGTGGTGCCGGAGCGATCGAGGCGGTCTTCACCGTCCTCGCACTGCACAACCGCGTCGCCCCGCCGACGATCAACCTGCACGACCAGGACCCGGAGATCGTCATGGACGTGGCCCGCGAGCCGCGTGCGCTGCCCGAGGGCGACCTGCTCGCGGTCAGCAACTCGTTCGGCTTCGGCGGCCACAACGCCGTGGTCGCGTTCCGCAGCGTCTGATCCGTCGCACCCTGCCAGGAGGCCCGTCCCGCGTCGTCGGGGCGGGCCTGCCGTCGTTCCGGTGGTCGGGTCAGCCGACGCGGTGCAGCCAGACGACCGGGTTGCCCTCGGCCGCGTGGCGGAAGGGCTCGAGCTCGTCGTCCCAGGCCTGACCGAGGGCGAGTCGGAGCTCACGGTGCAGCTCGAGGGCGTTGCTGCCCGCGACCTCCATCGCGTAGCGCACCCGGTCCTCGGGGATGACCATGTTGCCCGTGACGTCGGTCTGTGCGTAGAACACACCGAGGTCGGGCGTGTGCATCCAGCGGCCGCCGTCCGAGGCGCTCGTCGGCTCCTCGGTGACCTCGTACCGCAGGTGTTCCCACCCGCGCAGGGCCGATGCGATCGCGGCACCGGCACCCACCGCACCGGTCCACGTGTACTCGGTCCGGCGCGCACCGTCCTGTGCGGGCTGGTCGAGCCACGAGAAGTTCACGGCGCGGTTCATCGCGCGACCTGCTGCCCATTCGACGTGCGGGCAGAGCGCGCGGGGTGAGGAGTGCACGTAGAGCACTCCTGTCGTCGTTCCGTTCACGGTTCCTCCGATACGTCAGGTGCGACTTCCCCATCGACCTGGTGCGGAGGATCCTGACCCGGGGGCCACGGAACCATCGGTATGCGATTGTGATGTCCCGACGGGACACGCCCATTATGCAGCGCCACGCCTGGGAACGGCAAGGACCCGAACAGATCAGCGCCACGACGACCCGTCAGTGCAGAACGGCACCGCTCGCGTCGACCGGGTGCCGCTCCCCCGCCGTGATCGGTACCGGGACGCGGTTGTCCTCCGGTGGGATCGGGCACGCGTACTGGTACGAGAACGCGCACGGTGGCAGGACCAGCCGGTTCCAGTCGAGCTCGACCATGGCCTCGGCGCCGGGGTCGTCGAGGTACAGGAACCGCCCCATCGAGTAGGTGCTGCCCGGGTCGTCCTCGGGCAGGGCACTCGTGGCGTCCTGCACGATGAGCTGCAGCCGCGCGGCTCCGCGGTGGGCAGCCGACCGGACGGCGACGAAGCGCACCGTGGCACCACCCACGACGGTCTCGACGTGTCCGGCGACCGGCAGGGCGTCGCCGGCGGCATCACGGACGCTGCCACGGGCCTCCGGGGCGTCCCCGACCAGCGGGACGTACGTACCGGACGTCACCCAGTCGCCGGACCACGCGAAGCGGGCGATCTGCGCGAAGCGGGCGATCGCCTCGGACGACGGGTCCCAGACGCGCAGGGTGTCGCCGCTGACGGTGCCGGCGAGGCCGTCCGGCAGCGCGACGGTCGACGGCACGACGGCGGTGTCCCCGGCCACCAGGACCGTGCCGTCGACCGGGACGCCGTCGACGACGACGCCGTCCGGTGCCTCGGCGGTCACGGTGAGTCCGCCGACGGCCGGGGCCCACGTCCCGGGGACCGGCCAGACCGGCTGCGGGTGGTCGACGTGCTGGGCGTTCACCAGGGCGAGCGGCCCACGGGCACTGCGCGCCCAGCGGTCACGGTCGTGGACGTGCTCCGCGAAGGCGGCGACGACCGCGTCGTCGGGTGCGCCGGCGCCGCTCGTCACGCCTGCTCCTGGCGGGGGTAGATGACCTTCTGCACGATGATGATGACCGACGCCGCGACGGGCAGCGCCACGAGCGCGCCGAGCACGCCGCCGATCGTGCCGCCCGCGACCGCCGCGATGACCACGAGGGCGCCGGGCACCTGGACGGCCCGCGACATGATGCGCGGCGAGATCAGGTAGGCCTCGACCTGCATGTAGACCAGGTAGTAGATGCCCGAGAACAGGGCGGTGGCCGGCGACGCGAAGAAGCAGAGGAGCGAGATCACGATCGCGGCGGCCAGCGTGCCGACCAGCGGGATCAGCGAGCCGAGGAACGCGATGAACGCGAGCAGCACGGGCAGCGGCGCACCGATGATGAGCAGGAAGATGAAGCTCAGGATGCCGTTGATGAGCGCCTGCGACACCTGCCCGACGACGTACCGGCCGACCGCCTGCGTGATCTGCTCGCTCACGTCGATGAAGTTCTGGCGACGCGACGCCGGGACGAACCGGTAGGCCGCGCGCTTCATGCCCCGCATCGACGCGAGGAAGTAGAGCATCAGGATGATGACGATGAGCGCCCCGGTGACCCCGGACAGGATCCCGCTGCCGACCGCCAGGATCCCGCCGCCGACGCTGAGCAGGTTGCCCGGCTTCTCGACGAAGGACTGCAGCGACTGCAGCGCGTGGTCGATGTCGAACGACCCGGCGAACTGCTTCGACAGGTCCTGCACCCACGGCTGCTGCGAGATGTCCTGCACGATCTCGGGGAAGTTCTGGACCAGGTTCGAGGTCTGCTCCACCAGGATCGGGACGACGGCGAAGACGATGCCGGCGAAGGCCCCGAGGACGACCACGACGACGATCGTGATGGCGGACCAGCGCGGGATGATCCGCTCCAGGAACGACACGAGGGGGTCGATGCCGAGCGCCAGGAACAGCGCGACCCCGATGTAGACCAGGACCGTGCTCAGCTCGTTGATGATCGACCCGGCGAGCAGCGCGACGAGCACCCCGATCGCGCCCATGAACCCGATGCGGAAGGCGTTCACGCGCACGCCGGTACCGCCACGGGTCACCTCGAAGGTGACGTTCGGTGTCGGTGCGTGGTCGTCCTGCGACGTGTCGCGCTTCCTTGGCATGTGCACGTAGGGCGGGCGGGACTCGAACCCGCGGATCGTTCGGTTATGAGCCGACTGCCTTGACCAGCTTGGCTACCGCCCCTCGCCGGAGACCCTCAGGCCACCGGCTCACCACGATACAGCGACTCGAACGTCGACAGCGTGCGGTTGATGTCGTGTGCCTCGATCATGGCCAGACTGCGTTCCCGCATCGCCACGTACGCCGACTCGGGCGCGGTGAGCACCGTCGTGAGCTTCGCCGCCAGGTCGTCCACGTCGCCCGGGGTGAACAGGTACCCGTTGCCGTCGATCAGGTGCGGCAGCGCCATCGAGTCGGCGGCGACGACGGGCAGACCCGAGGCCATCCCCTCGAGCGAGGAGATGCTCTGCAGTTCCGCCGTGGACGGCATCGCGAACACCGTCGCGTTGGTCAGAGCCTCCTGCTTGCGCTCGTCGGAGACGAAGCCCAGGAACCGCACGCGGTCCTCGAGCCCGAGTTCCTTCGCCAACGCGGTGAGCTTCGGGATCATCTCGCCGTCGCCGACGATGGTCAGCGTCGCGGACAGCTCGGCGGGCAGCAGCGCCACCGCGCGGACCAGCACGTCGAGGTTCTTCTCGGGGGCCACACGACCGACGAACACGATGTCGTTGTTGACCGGGCGTCCCTCGCGCGCCACGTACCGGGACGCGTCGATGCCGCACGAGATCGCGAGGACCTGCTGCCCGGCGATGGCCTTCCGCAGGTAGTCGGCGGCCAGGTTCGTCGGCGTCGTGATGGTGTCGGCCAGCCGGTAGGTCTTGGCGGCGTCGCTCCACGCGATCTTCAGCGCGAGGGGCAGCGTCCACTTGCCGAACGGCGTGTACTCGAGCAGGTTCTCCGGCATGAAGTGGTTCGTCGCGATGACCCGGATGCCGCGGTCGTTCGCCTCGTGCACGATGCCGCGGCCGATGACCACGTGCGACTGGATGTGCAGCACGTCGGGCTTGACGGCGTCGAGGATCGGGCCGGTCCACTTCCGGACGCTCCACGGCCACACGAAGCGCAGCCACGGGTGCAGCGGCCACTTGTACGACTTCAGGCGGTGCACGACGAGCGTGACGCCGTGGTGCTCCTCGTCGAAGGTGCCGTACTGGCGGCTCGAGGCCGGGGCCACGACGTGCACCTCGTGCCCGCGCTCGGCAAGTCCGACGGCGAGCTGCTCGGCGAAGGTGGCGGCGCCGTTGACGTCGGGCGCGAAGGTGTCCGCTGCGATCAGCACGCGCAACGGTCGGTGACCGCCCGTCGCACCCGTCGGTCCGGCGGTGGCGGTGGTGGCGTCTCCTGACACGGCTGAGGTCGTCCTCTCGTGGGCGATGGCTGGTCGGCAGTGACGCTATCGCACCAGGATCGACGGTCGCGTCAGCCGCGCGGATGAGGGCGGCGACCTCCGGGCGCGCGGTGAGTGCACCACCGGTTGCGCGGCGAGTGCAGCGCCGCGTGTGCGCCGGTCGCCCGCGTCGGCCGGCGTCAGGCCCGGGTCTGCGGGTGGTGCTTGGCGAGCAGGAACACCCCGGTGATGGCGATGCCCGCGGCGACCACGAACCCAGCCACCGCGAACAACGGCGCCCCCGAG